>JALSIA010000093.1 GCA_026981865.1 Thermaceae bacterium | reverse complement strand
TCCGGTTGCTGCGCAACCACCTCCCCCAAGGGGGGAGGCTTGTTCTACTCCAAACCCGGCCGCTTTTGGATCGGGAAACAAGTTCTTGCTCCCTCCCCTCGGGGAGGGTTGAGGCGGGGTTGTGGGCGAGGCAAGGGCTGAGCGTCCGCTTTGGTTGGTAAGTTGCGCGGGTTTGCCGGCTGCGAAGCAACCGCGGCTCTTTGCTCTGCATGGATCCTGGATCGAGTCCGGGACAGGCCTCGGGTCGAGTCCGCAGCGCGCCCTTCGGGGCCCGCCCGGGTGAGGAAAAAGGCCGGTTCGGTGCAGATGACCCGCACCCGTCGCTGCGGACAAGCGGGGCACGGCTCAGAGCTCGCCGCGGTCGAGCAACCCCAGGAAGGCCTCGACCACCTGCGGGTCGAACTGGCGGCCCGCCTCCTCGCGGACGTAGGCGAGCGCCCTTTCGGTCGACCAGGCACCGCGGTAGGGACGGTCGGAGGTGAGGGCGTCGAAGACGTCGGCCACCGCGAAGATGCGCGCCAGAAAGGGGATGGCCTCCCCCGCCAGGCCGTGGGGGTAGCCGCTGCCGTTCCAGCGTTCGTGGTGGTAGAGCGGCACCTTGAGCGCGCGGCGCAGGAAAGGGATGTCCCGGAGCCACTCGTAGGCGTGGATGGGATGCTGCTTCATCACCGCCCACTCCTCGGGGGTGAGGGGGCCGGGCTTCATAAGAATGGCGTCGGGGATGGCCAGTTTACCCACGTCGTGCAGGATGGCGCCGCGGCGCAGGTCTTCGAGCTCCTGGGGGTCGAGGCCGAGTTCGCGGCCGAGCTTGAGGGCCAGCTCGGTCACCCGCTGGGTGTGCCCCGCGGTTTCCTGGTCGCGCAGCTCGACGGCCCGCGCCCAGCCCCAGAGGGTGAGGTCGTAGGCGTTCTCCAGTTCGGCCTGGGTGCGCTGCAGGGTTTCGAAGCGGCGCAGGTTGTCGATGGCGATCGACCCCTGGGTCACCAGCGTTTCCAGGAAGCCCTGGTCGTCGGCCGAGAGGTTCCAGGCGCCGTCGCTGAAGGCGACGAAGACGGCGAGCAGCTCCCCCTTGGCCAGCATGGGCCAGGCGCGCAGCGCCCGCAGCCGCAAAAGGGCAAAGGGGGTTCCGCTCAGGTCGTCGAGGGCCGCGGGCTTGCGCGTCAAGGCGGCGGCACCGATGGGCGTCCTGCCCAGGGGGAGCCGGCGCAGCTCCTCGGGTAGCGGCGCACTCAAGCCGCGTGCGGCGTGGTGGACGAGCAGGCGTTCTTCCGGAGCGTAGGTCCAGATCCCCACGGCGGCGACGGGCAGGCGCATGGCCTCGTCCAGCAAGGCCTCGATGCTGGCCTCCAGGTCGAGGCTGTGGGCGATGACCTGATCGAGCGTGCGCAACGACTCGAGGTTCTGCACCCGGCGGGCGAGGACCTGCCGCAACGAGGCCCGCTGCACCGCGTTGCCGATCGTTTCGGCGGCCAGCTCGAGCCGCTGCAACTCCCGTGCTCCTGGGGGCGACTTGGGCCAGGCGAGGGCCAGGGCGCCCACGAAACGCCGCCCCGCGGGCAGGGGCAGGTAGACCCCCGACCATCCCGGCGGTACCTGGGGGCGGACGGCCGAGCGCAGGCGCGGATCGCGGGCGATCTCTTCGACGACGAGGGGGCGGCCGCCCTCGAGGGCGGCGGCGATCAGGCTGTGGGGCTCGAGCTGCGGGGCGGGGCGCAGGTTGCGCATCCAGCCGAGGGCGCTGAAGGCCTCGGTGCGCGCACCCTCTTCGCCGTAGAGCACGATGGCCCCGGCGGGGGCGTGGAAGAACGAGGCCACGGCCTCCAGCCCCGCCTGCATCATCGTTTCCAGCTCTTCGGACTGCCGCAGCGCTTGGGCGACGCGCGCGAAGAGCTCGAGATCGAGTTCCTTCTCTTTGGCCTCGGTGATGTCGAGCCCGACGCCCAACACCGCGGGCTCCCCCTCGATCTCGATGCTGGCCGCCGAGTAGTCGAGCCAGCGCACCTCGCCCGACTTGGTGAGGATTCGGAAGGCGTAGCGCTCGGCGGGCCGGCGGCGGCGCAGCCGCTCCAGCCCCCGGGCCTTGACGAGCTCCCGGTCCTCGGGGTGGACGAACTCCCAGACCGGCCGGCTCCTCAACTCGTCGTCGTCGTCGTAGCCGGTGAGCCGCCGGGTGGCTTGGTTGGCGAAGACGAGGCGGTCCCCCTGCCACATCAGGATGACCGCGGGCGCGGTTTCGGCGAGGGTGCGGAAGCGGGACTCCGACTCGGCCAGGGCTTGGCTGCGCGCCACGTCCATGGTGACGTCCTCGGTGTAACCGCTGAGCAGTTGTGTGGCGGGGTCGTAGCGGACCGTGTCGGAGAGCCAGACCCACACCCCGTGGCGTCCGTGCAGGAAGCGGTAGCGCGCGGTGTGGAAGACCTCGGGCCGGCGCAGCGCCTGCCGCGCCAGCGCGATCGCGGTTTCGCGGTCCTCGGGGTGGATGTAGTCGTAGTAGGCCCCGGGGCGGCCGAGCTCGGCCGCGTCGTAACCCAGCACCTCACGGCTGCGCGGCGACTGGAAGAGCGCCGGGGCCCGCAGCGGGTCCTCGTCGGGGGCGACGCGGGCCTGCCAGGCGACGCCGGGCAGCGCGGCCACGAGGCCTGCGAGCAGCGCGCCCTCTTCCTCGACCCGCCGCTCCAGCGCGTCTTCGCGGGTGACGTCGCGCACGTGCAGCACCAGCCCGCCCACCGCGGGAACGTGGCTCAGGTTCTTGCCCCAGACGCGGAAGACGCGCCGGCGGCCGCGGGCGTCGCGCCCCCGGAAGCGAAAGGTCAGCGCCGTGCCGGGTTCCCGGGCCAGCGCCTCGAGCGCCTCGTGGGCGTGGCGCTGGTCCTCGGGCTGGAGGAAGCGCAGCAGGTTGATGCGCACCCCCGGGGGCGGGGGGCGGTAGCCCAGCCGCTGCACGCTGGGGCTGACGTAGCGGATCGTGCCTTCCGGATCGACGACGTAGACCACGTCGCGGCCGTTCTCCAACAGGGTCTTGTAGCGCTCGAGCATCCGGTCGCGCAGGTCTTCGAGGACCGCGGGCAGTTCCCGCGCGTGCTCGAAGAAGAAGACGGGCAGGTGGTCCAGCTCCGCGAAGGCCGCTTCGAAGGCACGCTCCGCCACCAGGGCGTCGAAGGGCTCCTTTTCCAGCGCCGCCCATGCCTCTTCGGCGGAGGCGGCCTGGTGAAACCCAACGGTGACCCGGGCGGGCAGGGGCCCGCGCGCGACCACGAGGACTCGGTACACTGCCTTTACTATAGGCGACGCCCATGAGGTGAGCGGGTTCACGCCGGCCGTGCCCGGCTGCGGCGGGGTTGGGGCTTTTGGGCCACCTCGATCTGCGGCACCTCGCCGAAGGCGATGCGGTCCTCCCCGGCGTAGTCGAGGCCGTGCATGCCGGCGAAGTAAACGGTGTCGGGGCCGTAGAGGGCGTTGATGCGGTCGAGCGCGTGGGCCAGCCGGTAGCCCCGGCGCGCCTCGGGCCACAGCGGCGGGGAGGTGTCGCGTTCGGGCACCAGGTGCTCGAGCACCAGCCCCACCTTGAAGGGCGCGGGCGGCGGGTCCGGGTCCCAGAGGCGGGCGAGGGTGTTCAGCAGCAAGCGCGTGTCCTGGGTGGTTTCCAGCCAGGCCCTCCGCACCCAGGTGGGGGCGTGCATCTGGGTGGCGTAGACGGTAAGGTGGCGGGTCCAGTACCCCTTGCGCCGCAGGCGGGCGGCGGCCTTGTGCAGCAGGCGCACCAGCGTCTTGCGGGCCCCTTCGGGGGTGCGCAGCTCGGGTGCGAGCACGTGCGAGTGGCCCACGCTGCGCCGCCGGGTGGGCACCGGGGGCAGGTCCTCGCCGCGCAGGGAACGCCACAGGCGCTCGCCCACCACCCCGCCCCAGATGCGCCGCAGCGCCGGGCAGGAAAGCTGGGTCAGCTGGCGCACGGTGAAGATGCCGTGGCGGTGCAGCCGCGCCTCCATGCGGCGGCCGATGCCGTGGAGGTCGCGCAGGGCCAGGGGCCAGAGCACCTGCGGCAGGTCTTCTTCGCGGATCTCCACCAGCCCGTCGGGCTTCTCCAGCTCGGTGGCCACCTTGGCCAGGTAGCGGTTGGGGGCGATGCCCGCCGAGGCGCGCAGCCACGGGCCTACCTCGCGCCGGATCGCGGCCTTGAGCTCGAGCGCCAGCTCCCGCGCCCGGGCCTGCTCGTTCCTCATGAGCGCGAAGCGCATCTCGTCGATCGAAAGCACCTCCTCCACCGGGAGCACCCGCCCCACGGCCTCGAGGATGCGGCGGTGCACCTCCACGTACACCTTGGGCCGCGCCTCCACCACCGCCAGGTTCGGGGCCATGCGCCGCGCCTCGCGCACGCGGGTGCCGGTCTTGACCCGGTAGAACCGGGCCTCGTAGCTGGCGGCGATGCAGAAGGTGGTGTCGGCCTCGAGCGGCACCACGCAGACCGGCCGGCCCCGCAGCTCGGGGCGCAGCTGCTGCTCCACCGAGGCGAAGTAGGCGTTCATGTCGAGGAAGATGTACTTGGAAGGCATAACGGACTCCTTATATTACGATTATATCATAACCCATTTGGGTGGATACATTCCGACTCAGCTTAGTTGCGTGTGCCAGTTAATTGTTGCTACAATGACATTTGAGGTGAAAATGTGAAGAAATGGCTGGCTTTATTCGCATTGGCGTTGGTATTGGCCGCGTGCGGTGCCGCACCCGGCGGTGGAGGAGTGGAGGGCTGCCCCAACCCGGCCACCTTCGATCACGCTGGGTGCACGTTCGACGGGGCCGCTACCCTGTTCGGCCCCTAGACTCCAAACCGTACGTATAAGAAAGGAACGTGGCAAGATGTTGAAAAAAACCAAATACATTCTCCTCGGCGTTTTCCTTACGGTTCTGGGTTTGTGGGGGATGGCGGTGACCATCCCCAACAGCTTTTCGAGCGGCGACGTGGTGAGCGCCGCGAAGATGAACCAGAACTTCCAGGCGCTCAAGACCTCCGTGGATGCGTTGGAGGCCAAGGTGGCCGCCCTGGAAACGAAGGTGGCCGACCTGGAGGGCGCCCAGTCGGCTTTGCCCACCCAACAGGGCATGCCCCGCGCTTACGCGGTCGTTTCCGCTGCCGGGTCGCTGCAACAACAGTACAGCTTAACCGGCGGCAGCATTACCGCCACGCACGACGCTACGGGGCGGTACACCGTTGATTTTGGGGACGAATCCATCATCTACTACGACGATCCCGTAGCCGTCACGACGATCACCTCGGGAAACTTTTGCAATGCCGACTCGTCCGGCGGCAAGCTGCTGGTGAAGTGCTACGACAATACCGGCGCGGCGGCCGACAGCATCTTCCAGGTGGTGCTCTTCAACGATCAGAACCCGTAGCGGAACCGCATCCGAAGCACCGCCCCCCTCGTCGAGGGGGGCTTTTTAGTGGGCCCTGCAGGTCTAGAACCTGCGACCGATCGGCTGTGGGCCGACCGCTCCGACCGGTTGAGCCAAGGGGTCGCGCCCGGGCCCCTTCCTCGCAACGCTTTGGCAACGCCCCGCCCCCTAGCCTGCGATCCAGGGAGGTGAACCATGCGACGGACGATCGGGCTGCTGGTGCTGGTGCTGCTCCTGGCCGCCTGCGGCGGCGCGGGAAGCGGACCCTCCGGAGGCTGCCCCCAACCGGCGGAGTTCGACCACCCCGGCTGCACTTTCGACGGGGCCGGGACGAAGTTCGGACCCTAGACCCCAAGCCTCGTGGACGCAGGAGGAGCGTCGGATGAACACAAGGGAGGGAACGATGCTGCAGAAGACCAAGTACGTACTGCTGGGGGTGTTCCTGAGCGCTTTGGGCCTGTGGGGCCTGGCCGTGACCATCCCCAACACCTTTGCAGACGGCGACGTGGTGAGCTCGAGCAAGATGAACGAGAACTTCCAGGCGCTGAAGAACGCGGTGGAGGGGCTGGGGGCGAAGCTGGAGGCGCTGGAGGCGAAGGCGGTCGCGAGCGCCGAGGGGGTGCTGGGCCGGGCGCTGGTGCGCTGGGACGGACAGAACGCGACGGCTGCGGTGGACACGACCTGGAGCTTCAACGCCTCGGGCGGGCAGATTACCGTGGACCGGCTCAGCCAGGGCCGCTACAACGTGACCTTCGAAGGGCTGGCCCAGGGGAACAAACCGTTCGGAACGGCGCTCGCCGGTTCCAGGGACCCTGCGGGCGGAAACTGCAACGTGACCACGGTCAAGAACGAGGCGGACAACGCGCCCGACGTGATCGTCGGGGTTCGCTGCTTCGACACGGCCGGTGCGCTGCAGGACGGCGACTTCCGGGTCCTCTACATCCGCTGACGTCGGAATGCAGCACCCGCCCCCCTCGTGCGAGGGGGGCTTTTGGTGGGCCCTGCAGGACTTGAACCTGCGACCGATCGGTTATGAGCCGACTGCTCTGACCCGCTGAGCTAAGGGCCCGTGTCCGGTTCCTCATGGTAGCAACCCGCGCGGACGGCGGCAACACGCCCGGGGCGTATGCTGGGGGCATGAAGATCGTGACCGTCGTGCTCGACTCCGTGGGGCTCGGTTACCTGCCCGACGCGCCCGCGTTCGGCGACGAGGGCGCCGACACCCTCGACCACACCGTCCTCAAGACCGGCATCGAGCTGCCGAACCTGACCAAACTGGGCCTGGGCCACGTGCCGGGCGTGCACACCCTGCCGCTCGAGCCCCATCCCCTGGGCGCCTGGGGCCGCATGATGGAGGTCAACCCGGGCAAGGACAGCTCCACCGGCCACTGGGAGTTCGTGGGCATCCACCTGGACCACCCCTTCCGCACCTTCCCCGAGGGGTTTCCCGCAGACCTGATGGAAAGGTTCTCCCGGGCCATCGGCGGCCGCGGCTGGCTCCTCAACCGGCCCTACTCGGGCACCGACGCCATCCGCGACTACGGCGAGGAGCACCTGAAGACCGGCAAGCCCATCGTCTACACCTCGGCCGACTCGGTCTTCCAGATCGCCGCCCACGTGGATGCGGTGCCGCTCGAGACCCTCTACGCGTGGTGCGCGAAGGCCCGCGAGCTGCTGACCGGCGAGTACGCCGTGGCCCGGGTGATCGCCCGCCCCTTCGCCGGCGAGCCCGGCCACTTCTACCGCCTCAACGACAAGCGCCACGACTACGCCCTGGTGCCGCCCGACAACGTCCTCGACGCCCTGGTGGCCGCCGGCCGCGAGGTGGTGGGGGTGGGCAAGATCCCCGACCTCTACGCCCACAAGGGCTTCACCCGCGAGGTCGCCTCGGGCAGCAACACCGAGGGCATCGAGAAGACCCTGGCGCTGATGGACGAGCCGATCCACGGCCTGGTCTTCACCAACCTGGTCGACTTCGACGCCAAGTACGGCCACCGCCGCAACCCCCAGGGCTACGCCGACGCCTTGGTCGAGTTCGACCGGGCGCTGCCGCGCTTCCTCGAGAAGCTGGGGCCCGAGGACTACCTCTTCCTCGTCAGCGATCACGGCAACGACCCCACCTACCGCGGCACCGATCACACCCGCGAGTACGCCATGCTGCTGATCGCCGGGCCGGGGATGGCGGGGCGCGATCTGGGCACCCGCGCGACCTTCGCCGACCTGGGGGCGACCTGGGCCAAGCTGCTGGATACCCGCTGGGAGGGGCCCGGGGATTCGGTAATCTAGAGCTACGAGCGTTCGCTATTTGGCGCGCGGCATTGCGGGGGTGGAAGGGACGGGATGAACCTCAGCTGGCGGGACGCAATCGATATTTTGGCGGTGGCCACGGTGCTCTACTACACCTACGGCCTCCTCGCCGAAACCCGGGCCATGAACTTGGTCCGGGGTTTGATCGTCTACGTCCTCGTCTGGTTCGCCGCCGAGCAGCTGGGGCTGACCACCCTCTCCTGGCTCCTGGGCAACGCCGCGACGCTGGGGATGTTTGCGTTGATCGTCGTCTTCCAGCCGGAGCTGCGGGGGGTGCTCGAGCGCCTGGGGCGCGGCCGCCTGCGCGAGAACCGGCTCGACGTCGAGGCCGCGCGGGAGCTGCTGCGCGCCGTCGAGCGCATGGCCGCGCGCCGCCTGGGCGCCATCGTGGCCCTGGAGCGGCGCACCCCGCTGGGCGAGTACGCGGTCACCGGCGAGGTGCTCGACGCCCGCGTCTCGGCGCGGCTGCTCGAGACCCTGTTCACCGTCGGCACCCCGCTGCACGACGGCGGCGCCATCATGCGGGGCCGGCGGCTGGTGGCCGCGGGCTGCGTCTTCCCGCTCTCCGAGCGCGACGACCTCAAGTACCTGGGCACCCGCCACCGCGCCGCGGTGGGGCTATCCGAGGTCTCCGACGCCTTCGTGATCGTGGTCAGCGAGGAGCGGGGGACGATCCGCATCGCCGAGCGCGGCGAACTCTCGCCCATCCTCACCCCTTCCGAGCTGCGTGACCGCCTGCGGGAGGTGCTCGATGAAGCCCTCTGAGCTGCTGCGCCGCCTGCTTCACAACTGGCCGATCAAGCTGGCCGCGGTGCTGACGGCGCTGGTGCTGTGGTACCAGCTGCGCGAGGTGGAGCCGGTGGTCGAGCGCAGCCTGGAGCGCCCGCTCGAGGTGGTGGGGCTGGGCGAGGACCGCGCGGTGGTGGGCCTGCCCAAGACCGTGACCGTGCGTTTCCGCGGCACCGCGCGCATCGTCGAGAACCTCAACCCCAGCGCCGTGATCGTCTTCATCGACCTTTCCGGGGTCAACGAGGGGCCCTTTGCCGCGAGCGTGCAGGTGCGCGCCCCCAGCGGGGTGCAGATCGCCGAGGTGGTGCCGGCCAAGGTGGAGGCGCGGGTCGAGCGCCTGGGGGCCGGGGTGCTGCCGGTCGAGGTCTACGCCCCCGGCAGCGTGGTGACCTTCGAGCCCGACAGCGTGGAGATGCGCGGCCCGGCTGGCCTGGTGGAGCGGGCGCGGGCGGCCGTGGGGGTGGACCTGACCGCCGAGGGCACGGTGCGCCTCGTCGCCTTCGACGAGGCCGGGACCCCGCTGCCCGAGCTCACCCTCGACCCCGACACCGCCCGCATCACCTTCCGCTCCCCAACCCTGGCGCGCAAGGAGGTGGACCTGGTGCTGCTCCCGGCCCCGCGCGACCTGCACCCGGTGCAGGTGGAGGCGCCGCCCAAGGTCACGCTGGTGGGCCCGCCGGGGGTGCTGGGGCAGATCACCGCGGTCCAGGCCCAGGCCGAGTGGCGCGTGGGCGAGTACACCGCCCCGCTCGAGCTGCTGCTGCCGCCCGACGTGGACGCCATCGGCGTGGTGCTGGCCAAGCTGAAGGTGGAGCCCGCCAAGCCGCTGGAGTAGCCTGCCCCTTCGCAAAACCGTCCGCAGGTGGCAGAATGTAAGGGATGGCGGAGGTGCTGCCCGTTCGGCTCTACGGCGACCCGGTGCTGCGCAGGAAGGCGCGGCCGGTGCAGGATTTCTCGGACCTCGAGGAGCTGGCCGAGAACATGGTGGAAACGATGTTCGAATACGGCGGGGTGGGCCTCGCCGCGCCCCAGGTGGGGCTTTCGCGCCGCCTCTTCGTGGCCGCCGAGTACGAACTCGAAGAGGAGGAGGCCGAGGCCGACGAAGAGGAACGGCCCCGTAGCGTCCTGAGGAACCTCTACGTGATGGTCAACCCCCGGATCACCTACCGCGAGGGCACCCAGGTGGGCACCGAGGGCTGCCTCTCCATCCCCGGCGTCTACTCCGACGACGTGCCCCGCAACCTGCAGATCCGCGTCGAGTACCAGGACGTGACCGGAGCGCCGCGCACCCTCGAGGCCGAAGGCTACCTGGCGCGGGTGATCCAGCACGAACTCGACCACCTCGAGGGGGTGCTCTTCCTCGACCGCATCCCCGCCGAGCTGCGCCGGGCCTTCCTGGAAGAACACCGCGCCGAGCTGGCCGAGATGCAGCGCAAGGCCAAGGCCTTTCTGCGCGAGCTGCAGACCGAGCGGGGGTGAGCGCGGTGCGCCGCCGGATCGCCTTCTTCGGCTCGCCCGCCTGGGCGGTGCCGGTGCTCGAGGCGCTGGCCCGCGCGCACGACGTGGTGCTGGTGGTCACCCAGCCCGACAAGCCCCGGGGGCGGGGCCTGAAAACCCAGCCCAGCCCGGTGGCGCAGGCGGCCGAGCGGCTGGGCTTGGAGGTGGTCAAGCCGCGGCGGCTGCGCCGCGACGCGGAGATCGCCGATCGGCTGCGGGCGCTGGACCTCGACGCCGCGGTGGTGGCCGCCTACGGCCAGATCATCCCCGAGGCGCTGCTGGCGATTCCCCGGTACGGCTTCCTCAACCTCCACCCCTCGCTCCTGCCCAAGTACCGCGGCGCGGCGCCGGTGAACTGGGCGCTGATCCACGGCGAACCCGAGACCGGCGTCAGCATCATGCGCCTCGACGCCGGGATGGACACGGGCCCGGTCTTCGTCCAGGAGCGCGCCCCCATCGAGCCCGGCGAGACCGCCGTAGAACTTTCGGAGCGGCTGCGGGACCGCGGCACCCGGCTGCTTCTGGAGGTGCTCGAGCGGCTCGAAACCTGGGAACCCGAGCCGCAGCAGGGCGAGCCCAGCTACGCCCCGCTGCTCAAGAAAGAAGACGGGCGCATCCGCTGGGACGAGCCGGCCCGCAAGGTCTACGACCGCCACCGCGGCGTCCAGCCCTGGCCCGGGAGCTGGTTCGAGCACGGGGGCAAACGGGTCAAGGTATTAGAAATGCGCCCCGTGGATGGTCAAGGCCAGCCCGGGGAGGTGCTGGAAGTCGAGCCCGAAGGCGTGCGCGTGGCCGCTGGCGAGGGCGCGGTCGAACTGCTCGCCGTCCAGCCCGAGGGCAAGCGGCCCATGCCCGCCGCGGACTGGGCCCGGGGCCACGGGGTGGCCCCGGGCGTCCGCCTGGGTGGGGGTTAACGCGACCCCGAGCCGGCCGGGGGCGCCGGTTCGGGCGGGGGGTTCTGGGGCTTGGCGGGGGTAAGCCCGCAGGGGAGCGGCGCCTTGTCGGGGTCGATCCCCTTGGCGTGGTACTGCAGGTACTTGGTGATCCAGGCGACCTGGGTCTTGTCCAGCGGCGTGCGCGAGGTCATCGACTTGAGCACCTGGGGCCACTGGTTGGCCGTGAACTGGGCGGGGTCGTGCAGCGCGTGGCAGGCGGAGCAGTTCTTCTTGTAAAGCGCCTCCGCGGTGGCCCAGGGATTGCGCAGGTCCCGGGACAGCGCCTCTTCGGGCACCCAGAAGCCGGCGAGGCGGACCCGGTTCCACACCTGCGCGGTGTCCTCGTCGGTGACCGTCTTGAGCACCTGCAGCTTCGCCTGGGCGCAGGCGTCCAGGATCGCTTCGCGGATGCGCACCCCTTCGAGCGCGTAGAGGACGGTGGGGGCGTCCTGCAGCTGCCAGCCTTCCAGCCGCACCCGGGCCCAGCCGTCGTTCGTTTCCAGCACCCGCAGGGGCACGGCCAGCTCCAGCCGGCCGCAGGTCGGGGCCTTGGCCTGGGGCGCGGTGTAGAGAGCGGTCGTCTCTACCGTGCAGTAGCGGTCGGGGGCCGGCTGCGGGGCCGAGGCCAGCAGGCCCAGCGCCGTCAGCGCCAGCGCGGCCCTGGCCAGGACCCCCCCGAGTCGTTGCCTTGCGATCAATCGCTTCACCGCCTTTCCTTGGTGCGGCCCCGGGCGGGTTCAGCCTTGGGCCGGGGGTTCGAAGGCCGTGACCCGGGGGACGGGGCCGGTGTGCTTCTCGATCTCCACCAAGACGGTGTTGGCCACGTTGCCCTGGGCCAGCTTCGAGGTTCCCTTGTCCATCGTCACGGTGTTGACGTTGCCGTGCTTGCACAGCGCCCCGGGCTTGCCCGGTTCGTCGGGGTCGTACCAGGCCCCCTCGTGCACCGCGATCACGCCGCGGCGGACGCGGTCGGTCACGTAGGCGCCGGCCAGGAGGGCGCCGCGGTCGTTGAAGATGCGCACCACGTCGCCGTGCGCGATTCCGCGGGCGCGGGCGTCGTCGGGGTGGATCCAGACGGGCTCGCGCTCGTGGACCTCGTACCAGTCGCGGATCCAGGTGTTGTCGAGCTGGGAGTGCAGCCGGTACTTGGGGTGCGGCGAAACGAGGTGCAGCGGGTAGCGCTTCGCCTTCGCCCCGCCCAGCCACTCGGCGGGCTCGAGCCAGGTCGGGTGCGGCGGGCAGTCGTCGTAGCCGAACTTCTCGATCGTGCGCGAGTAGATCTCGATCTTGCCCGAGGGGGTGCCGAGCGGGTTGAGGTCGGGGTCCTTGCGGAAGTCGCCGTAGCGCACGTACCGCTTGGCGCTCTCGGGCACGGGGAAGGCCACGTACCCCGTCTCCCAGAAGGTGTCGAAGTCGGGCATCGCGAGCTTCATCGCCTTGGCCTGCTTGCGCGCCTCTTCGTAGAACGAGCGGATCCAGCCCATCTCGTCCTTGCCCTCGGTGAACTTCTCGCCGAAGCCGAGGCGGTCCGAGAGCTCGGCGAAGATCTCGAAGTCGCTGCGCGCCTCGAAGAGCGGGTCCACCGCCTTGTGCATGGCGAGGATGTACTGGTTGGTGTACTCGCTCATGTTGTCGATGTCGTTGCGCTCGAGCGTCGTGGTCACCGGCAGGACGATGTCGGCGAACTTGGCGCTCGAGGTCCAGAAGATGTCGTGGACGATCGTCACCTCGGGCCGCTGCCAGGCGCGGATCAACCGGTTCTTGTCCATCTGGTGGCTGAAGGGGTTGCCGCCCGCCCAGTAGACCAGCTTGACGTCGGGGTAGGTCACCTTCTCGCCGTTGTAGTCCACCGTCTTGCCGGGGTTGAGCAGCAGGTCGCTGACGCCGTGGGCGAAGGGGATCGCGGTCTTGACGGGGTTCTCGCCGGCGGAGATGCCGCTCAGCACCGGGGCGTTGGCCGCGGGGGCGCCGCCGCTGGCGTAGTGGTAGCTGAAGCCGAAGCCGCCGCCGGGCAGCCCGATCTGCCCCAGCATCGCCGCCAGGGTGACGAGCATCCAGGGCGCCTGCTCGCCGTGGTCCTGCCGCTGGATCGCCCAGCCGCCCATCAGCAGGGTGCGGCCGCGGGCCATGCGACGGGCGAGGTCGCGGATCGTGGCCGCGGGCACCTCGGTGATCTTCGCCGCCCACTCGGGCGTCTTGGGCTGGCCGTCGCTCCTGCCCAGGAGGTAGTCGAGGAACCGGTCGAAGCCCACGGTGTAGCGCTTCAGGAAGGCTTCGTCGTGCAGCTTTTCGGTGTAGAGGGTGTGGGCGATGGCGAGCATCAGGGCCACGTCGGTGTTGGGCCGGAGCGCCACCCAGTCGGCGCCCAGGTAGCGGGCGGTGTCGGTGAGGCGCGGGTCGATCGAGATCACCTCGATCCCCCGCTCCTTCACCGCCGCCAGCGCCGGGTAGGCGTAGTGGTCGGGCGGCGTCCAGCCGATCTGGTTGTTCTTCATCAGGTCGGCGCCGAAGAGCACGATCAGGTCGGTGTTCTCGATGATCGTCGGCCAGGCCGTCTGCTGGTCGTAGACCTCGATGTTGCCGGTGACGTGGGGCAGGATCGTCATCGCCGCCTGGACGCTGAAGTCGCCGGTGTTGTCGGTGTAGCCTCCGAAGAGGCCCAGCATCCGCCGCAGCAGCGTGGGGGCGTTGTGCAGCTTGCCCACGCTGTGCCAGTCGAGGCTGCCGGCGAAGATGCTGGCGTTGCCGTAGTTCGCCTTGACGCGCGCCAGCTCACCGGCGACGAGGTCGAGGGCGTCGTCCCAGCTCACCCGCACGAACCGTTCCGCGCCGCGCATGCCGCGGTCGCTCTTGGCCCCTTTCTTGAGGAAGCCCTCGCGCACCATGGGGTACTGGATGCGCGAGCGGGCGTAGACGCGCCCCGGCAGCGCCTGGAGCATCGGCACCGGGGCCCGGTCGCCGCCGAACGGTTTGACGCCCACGAGCTTGCCGTCCTCGACCTGGGCCAGGAAGGCGCCCCAGTGCGAGGCGGTGAGCCGGGTGCTGGGGGTGAGCGGCCCCGCCCAGTCGAGGGCGCGGGCGTAGCGGGCCGCGGCGTTCGCCGCGGGGGCCGTCTGGGCGGACGCCCGCGAACCCAGCAGCGCCGGGGCCACCAGACCCGCGGCCCCGGCGCCCAGCACGGTCTTGAGGAAGGTCCTGCGTTCCATGCCCTTGCGATGCTTGCTTCCCATGGCCAACCTCCTAAATCTGGAACGCGACGCGGTACAAAACGAAGCGCTTACGCCTTTATTGTGCTCCGGGTTCGTTACGCAGGAGACCTAAGAAATACGCTTTTCTTTACTTGGCCATAGCTACTGTTCCAGGCTCCTGCTACCGGCGTTTCGACAAAGGGCCAAAATGTGTTCCAGGGCACCCTCGCTTCCCCCGCGGCGGGGGGTGAAAGCAAAGCGCCCCGACCGCGGTCGGGTAACCTGAGGCATGGCGGACCCCGAACGTTTGCTCGACGCGCTGCTCGACCTGCCGCAGCTGTTCGGCGCCCGGCTCGAGCCCTCCGGACGGGCGCTTGCCTGGACCTGGTTCGGGCGCGACCCGGTGCCCCACGTCTGGGCGCGCACCCCGGACGGCGCGGTGCGGCGCCTGAGCGAGGGCGACGAAAAGAGCTACCTCGCGGGCTTTTTGCCGGGCGGCGGGGGCGTGCTCTACGAGACCGACCCCGGCGACGAGCGCACCGCCCTCTGGGCGCGCCCTTGGGACGGCGCTCCCCGCAGGCTCACCGAGGCGCACCCGCCCTACTTCCTGCGCGGGGGCGAGCTGCACCCCGAGCGCCCCTGGCTCGTCTTCGGGGCCAACTACGACTTCGAGCGGGGTGCGCCGCTCGAGCCCACCTGGATCTGGCGCCGCGACCTGGAGACCGGCGAGCTGCGCGCGCTGGCGCGCCCCGAGCGGCCGGGCACCTGGGCGCCGCAGCTCTCCCCCGACGGCCGCTGGGTGCTCTACGACCGGGCCACCCGCCACCCCGCGGGCCAGGAGCTCTGGGTCGTGGGCACGGACGGCCTGGGCGAGCGGGCGCTCGTGAGCGCGGGCGAGGAGCGCAAGGTCCACGGCCTCTGGGCGGGAGCCCGGGTGAACCACGTGGCCGAGGCCGACCGGACGCGGGTCTGGGCCTGGTGCGACCTGGAGGGCCGCGGGGGCGTGCTCCTCGAGGACGCCCACCTGGAGCGCCCGCTGCGCCTGCCCGGCGCCCCCTTGCTGGCCGCCCTGGCGGTGCGTCGGGCCCGCGGGTACACCCTGCTGGCGGACCCCCAAAGCGGCGCGGTGCGCGAGGTGCGCCCCTCCCGCGGCAACCTGACCCTGCTGGGGCGGGACGCCGGGGGTTGGGTGGGGGTCTACGCCTCGAGCACCCGCCCCGCCGACCTGGTGCGGCTGGACCCCGAGAACCCCGACCCCGCGAGCTTCGAGAGCCTGACCGGCCTGGAGGCGCTCCTGCCAGCGGGCCGGCTCGCGGGCCTGGTGCCCGCGGAGGACTTCGAATGGACCTCCACCGACGGCCTGCCGGTCCACGGCTTCGTCTACCGCACCCCGCGCCGCCCCAAGGGCACGATCGTCCTGGTCCACGGCGGCCCCACCGCCCACGCCGGGGAGCGCGTCAGCCCCGAGGTGCAGTACTACCTGGCGCGGGGGTTCCACGTCTTCCTGCCCAACTACCGCGGCTCGACCGGCTACGGCCTGCCGTTCCAGGAGAAGATCAAGGCGACCGGCTGGGGTGGGCTCGAGCAGGACGACATCCGCACCGGCATCGAGGCCCTGATCGCTGCGGGGCTGGCGGAACCCGGCCGCGTGGGGGTGACCGGCACCTCTTACGGCGGCTACTCGAGCTGGTGGCAGATCACCCACGCCCCGCCCGAGCGGGTGGCCGCGGCCGCGCCCATCTGCGGCATGACCGACCTGGTCGTTGACTACTACAGCACCCGCCCCGATCTGCGCCCCTACTCGGAGGAGATGATGGGCGGCCGCCCCGAAGAGGTGCCCGAGCGCTACCGCGAGCGTTCGCCGGTGCACTACGTGGACCGCATCCGCGGCCGGCTGCTCATCGTCCAGGGGGCGCTCGACCCCAACGTCACCCCCGAGAACCTGGCGGCGGTGCGCCGCGCCCTCGACGCCGCCGGGGTGCCCTACGAGGTGCTGGTCTTCGAGGACGAGGGGCACGGGATCGAGAAAAAGGCCAACCGGCGGCTGCTCTACCGCCGCCTGGCCGACTTCTTCGAGGCGGCCTTCGCAATGGACTAGCGGCACGCGGCGGATCCCGCAAACGAAGACGGGGCCCTGCAGGGCCCCGTCGCAAAGGAAACCGACAGGCGCTAGAGGATCCCCAGCTCCTTCAGCTTTTCCTCGGGCACCACGCCGTTCTTCCAGCCACGCAGCTGGTAGTACTCGCTGAGCATCTCGTCCAGCTCGGTGACCTGGCCCTTGGAGCCGCCCGAGTCGGAGGGCTCCTTGAGGAAGCGTTCGGGCAGGTAGTCCGAGCCCTCGGCCCAGCCCGCCTGGTTGTTGAAGTAGCGCTCCAGGTTGTAGATGCGCTCGCCGATCTTCATGATGTCGTCGGGGGTGACCTTCATCCCGGTGTAGGCGGTGTACTGGTCGGCGTACTCCTCGGGCCCTTCGGCGAACTGGCTGAACTTGCAGAGGTCCATCGAGTCGGTGAAGGCCGAGAGGTCCTGGAAGGTCTTGGTCAGCTCCGCCTTGCCGCGCCACTCGATGGGGTCGGTCTTGAAGGGGACGCCCAACAGCTCCGAGGCCGGGGTGTAGGCGCGCAGGTGGCAGGCGCCGCGGTTGGAGGTGGCGTAGGCGATGCCCATGCCCTTGAGGCCGCGCGGGTCGTAGGCGGGGATGGCCTGGCCCTTGACCTCCATGGCCAGCTCCGGGTGGCCGATTGCCTTCATGAACTTGGCCGTGCCCTCGGCGGCCTTGTCGCCCAGGCCCTGGCGGTGGGCGATCATCTCCAGGAACTGGCATTCGCCCTGGACGTCGCCGAACTTGAGCCCCTCGTCCTCGCCGAGGTAGCCCTTTTCGGTGGCCTCCATCAGGGCCGCGATCACGTTCCCCGCCTCGATGGTGTCCATCCCGAAGGCGTTGCACAGGTAGATGGCGTAGCTGACCCAGGTGCGGTCGGCCGAACCCGAGTCGGGGCCCAGGCTCCAGGCCGACTCGTACTCGACGGACTCGAAGCGGATGGGCTTTCCATTGAGGTGGATCTCCACCATCTTCTTGCAGGCCACCGGGCAGGCGTGGCAGGTGTTGTCCTTGACCAGGATGTGCTCGCGGATGGCCTCGCCCGAAACCTCGCCCGCGGGCTCCCAGCTGGTGTGCTGGGCGTTGAAGGTGGGCAGCGCCCCGATCGAGTTGGTGATGTTCATCAGCACGTTGGTGCCGTAGACGCTGAGCCCGCCCTTGCGCGGGGCGGTGACGTTATTCTCGTCCATGATCGTCGCCAGCGCCCGCTGGTCGGCCTCGTGCCAGGCCTCCTTGTCGGCCGGCTGGAAGACGCTCTTGTCGCCGGGCACGACGACGATGGCCTTCAGCTTCTTGGAGCCGCCCACCGCGCCGGTGCCGCCGCGGCCCGAGGCGCGCTCGTCGTTGTTGAGCCAGGCGGCGAACTTGACCAGGTTCTCGCCCGCGGGGCCGATGGCCATCACGTCGGCGTCCTCGCCGTGGCGCTTGCGCAGGATCTCGTGGGCCTCGTGGGTGGTCTTGCCCCAGAGGTCGGCGGCGTCCTTGATCTCGACCTGGCCGTCCTGCACCAGCAGGTAGACGGGTTTTTCGGCCGCGCCCTTGATGAGCAGGCCGTCGAAGCCGGCCCACTTGAGCTTGGCCGCGGTCCAGCCGCCCATGTGGCTGTCGGTCACCGTGCCCGTGAGCGGGCTCTTGGTCACCACCGCCAGGCGGCCGCTCATCTTGGCCTGGGTGCCGGTGAGCGGGCCGGTCATCACCGCGAGCAGGTTGTCGGGGCCGAGCGGGTCCACGTCGGGGCCGTTTTCGAAGACGTACTTGACGCCGAGTCCGCGTCCGCCGATGTACTTCTTCAGATCTTCTTCCTTCGGGGCCTCGTACGCGACCGTACCCGCGGTCAGGTCGATCTTGGCCAAGCGATGCGCATACCCTTTGAGCATGGCTCCCTCCTTCCGGCAAATGCCGCGTTTGTTGTGTCTAACGCTTATGCTACCGCCGGTGGTTTTTGAAAGCAATCCCGTATTGCAACAGCGTGCAACACGCAGGTGCACGTGTCTCATCCCGTACCCGAAGTAATCTGGAGGGGTGAGCGCGCAGGTCCCCGACGTCATCGAGCTCGAGCCCCGGTTCCTACCGCGCGTCTGGGGCGGGCGGCGGCTGGCCGAGCGGTTCGGGCTGGAAACCGACGAGCCCATCGGCGAGGCCTGGATGGTCTTCGACGAAAACCGCATCGCCTCGGGGCCCTACGCCGGGCGGGTGCTGGCCGAGGTACTGCCCGAGCTGGGCGAGGCCTTCCTGGGGCGGGCGGTGGTGGAGCGGTACGGCTACCGGCTGCCGCTGATGGTCAAGTTCCTCGACACCGCCGACTGGCTTTCGGTGCAGGTGCACCCCGACGACGCCTACGCCCGCGCCCACGAGGCAAAAAGCGGCTGGCTGGGCAAGGCCGAGGCCTGGGGCGT
>JALSIA010000092.1 GCA_026981865.1 Thermaceae bacterium | reverse complement strand
GTCGAACTCATCAAGCCCATCGCCCTGGAAGAAGGCCTCCGCTTCGCCATCCGCGAGGGCGGCCGCACCGTGGGCGCTGGGGTCGTGACCAAGATTCTGGAGTGAGGTGAGGGATGCCAAAGATTCGCATTAAGCTGCGCGGTTTCGACCACAAGAGCCTGGACGCTTCCGCGCGCAAGATCGTCGAGACGGCCCGGCGCAGCGGCGCCAAGGTGGCGGGGCCGGTTCCCTTGCCCACCCGCATCCGCCGCTTCACCGTGCTGCGCGGTCCGTTCAAGCACAAGGACAGCCGCGAACACTTCGAGATCCGCACCCACAACCGTCTGGTGGACATCACCAACCCCAACAAGAAGACGATCGAGAGCCTGATGACCCTCGACCTGCCGACGGGCGTGGAGATCGAGATCAAGACGGTGGGAGGTGGCCGGTGAAGGGCATCCTAGGCGCCAAAGTGGGCATGACCCAGATCTGGAAGAACGACCGCGCCATCCCCGTGACCGTGGTGCTGGCGGGCCCCTGCCCGGTGGTGCAGCGCAAGAGCCCGGAGCACGACGGTTACAGCGCCGTGCAGTTGGGCTTCGTGCCGCTCGAGTCCAAGCGGGTCAACCGGCCGATGAAGGGCCATTTCGCCAAGTTCTCGGCCGAACCGGTCCGCTACCTGCGCGAGATCCGCGACTTCCAGCCCGAGGGCGACGTCGTCACCGTCGAGATCTTCCAGCCCGGCGACAAGGTGGACGTGACCGGGACCAGCAAGGGCCGCGGCACCGCAGGCGTGATGAAGCGCTGGAACTTCGCCGGCGGCCCCGCCTCGCACGGCGCCCACCGCATCCACCGCCACGGCGGTTCGATCGGGCAGCGCAAGGCGCCCGGCCGCGTCTACAAGGGAAAGAAGATGGCCGGCCACTACGGCGCCGAGCGCATCACGGTGCAGAACCTGGAAGTGGTCGAGGTCATCCCCGAGGAGAACCTGCTCCTCATCAAGGGTGCGATCCCGGGCCCCAACGGTGGCCTGGTGGTCGTGCGCGAGACCACGCGTGACAAGGGGGCGAAGTAATGTACAAGGTTCCCGTCATTCCCGCCAAGGGGAAGGCCACCACGCGCGAGTTGCCCCTCCCCGAGGAGGTGAACCCCCACGTCCTCTACGAGGTGGTGCGCTGGCAGCTGGCGAGCCGCCGCCGCGGCACCGCCTCGACGAAGACCCGCGGCGAGGTGAACTACTCGACGCGCAAGCTCTTCCCCCAGAAGGGCCTGGGCCGCGCCCGCCACGGCAGCCGCGGCGCGGGCATCTTCGTGGGCGGCGGGGTCGTCTTCGGGCCGCGTCCGCGCGACTACGGCTACACCCTGCCCAAGAAGGTACGCCGCGCCGGCCTGGCCATGGCGCTGGCCGACCGCGCCCGCGACGAGAAGCTGCTCGTCGTGGAAGCCTTCGCCGGCGTCGAGGGCAAGACCAAGCAGTTCGTGGAGTGGGCTCAGCAGCACGGCCTGGACGGCTCGGAGCGCGTCACCCTGGTGACCGCCGACGAGAACGTGCGCCGCGCGGCGCGCAACCTGCCCTGGGTCGTGACCCTGAGCCCCGAGGGCATCAACGTCTACGACATCCTGCGCACCGACCGGCTCGTCCTCGACGAGGCGGCGCTGGCGCTCGCGCTCGAGCGCGCCGGCATCGGAGGTGAGGCGTGAAGACCCCGTACGACGTGATCATCGAACCGGTGCTCTCGGAGAAGGCCTACGGCGGCTACGCCGAGGGCAAGTACACCTTCTGGGTGCACCCGGACGCCTCCAAGACCGCGGTCAAGAACGCGGTGCAGCAGGCGTTTAAGGTCAAGGTCGTGGACGTCAACGTGATGAGCGTGCGCGGCAAGAAGAAGCGCATGGGTCGCTACGAGGGCAAGCGCCCCGACCGCAAGAAGGCGATCGTGACCGTGGCCCCGGGCCAGAAGATCGAAGCCCTGGAAGGGCTGATTTAGAGGTGAACCATGGCGGTTAAGAAGTTCAGGCCCTACACCCCCTCCCGTCGCTTCATGACGGTGGCCGACTTCTCGGAGATCACCAAGACCGAGCCCGAGAAGTCGCTCACCGAGCCGCTGAAGAAGACGGGCGGGCGCAACAACCAGGGGCGCATCACCGTGCGCTTCCGCGGCGGCGGCCACAAGCGCCTCTACCGCATCATCGACTTCAAGCGGCGCGACAAGGCCGGCATTCCCGCCCGCGTCGCCGCCATCGAGTACGACCCCAACCGCTCGGCGCGCATCGCCCTGCTCTTCTACCGCGACGGCGAGAAGCGCTACATCATCGCCCCCGAAGGGCTGAAGCCGGGCATGACCGTGCAGTCGGGTCCCGAGGCGCCGATCCAGGTGGGCAACGCCCTGCCGCTGCGCTTCATCCCCGTGGGTACGGTGGTGCACGCCATCGAGCTCGAGCCCGGCAAGGGCGCCCAGCTGGCGCGCTCGGCCGGTACCGGCGCGCAGATCCAGGGCCGCGAGGGCGACTACGTGGTGCTGCGCCTGCCCTCGGGCGAGCTGCGCCGCATCCACGCCGAGTCCTACGCGACCGTGGGCGTGGTGGGCAACGCCGACCACAAGAACATCGTCATCGGCAAGGCCGGCCGCACCCGCTGGCTCGGCCGCAAGCCGCACGTGCGCGGCTCGGCGATGAACCCGGTGGACCACCCCCACGGCGGCGGCGAGGGGCGCGCGCCCCGCGGACGTCCGCCCGCCTCGCCCTGGGGCTGGCAGACCAAGGGCAAGAAGACCCGCAAGAAGCGCAAGCCCTCGGACCGGTTCATCATCAGCCGGCGGAAGAAGAAGTAGCGAGGTGAAGCATGCCGCGTAGTCTGAAAAAAGGCGTATTCATCGATGACCACCTTCTCGAAAAGGTCGAGGCCATGAACGCCGCCGGCGAGAAGCGGGTCATCAAGACCTGGAGCCGACGCTCCACCATCGTTCCCGAGATGGTCGGGCACACCATTGCCGTCTACAACGGTAAGCAGCACGTGCCCGTCTTCATCACCGAGAACATGGTGGGCCACAAGCTTGGCGAGTTCGCGCCCACCCGCACCTACCGCGGGCACGGCAAGGACGTCAAGCAGGCCAAGAAGCGCTAGGGGGCGGAGCATGGAAGCGAAAGCCGTGGCCAAGTACATCCGCATGTCTCCGCGCAAGGTGCGCCTGGTCGTGGACCTGATCCGCGGCAAGAGCGCCGACGAGGCCGACCAGATCCTCAAGTACACCAACAAGCGGGCCGCCCACGCGGTGCGCAAGGTCCTGAAGAGCGCGGTCGCCAACGCCGTCAACAACCACGACCTGCTCGAGGACCAGCTGGTGGTCAAGGCGGCCTACGTCGACGAGGGCCCCACCCTCAAGCGCATCCTGCCGCGGGCCCGTGGCCGTGCCGACATCATCAAGAAGCGCACCAGCCACATCACCGTCATCGTGGAGGAGAAGCATGGGTAACAAGATCAACCCCATCGGCTTCCGCCTGGGCATCACCCGGGACTGGGAGTCGCGCTGGTACTCGGGCAAGAAGGGCTACGCCCAGCTGCTCGAGGAGGACCGCAAGGTGCGCGAGCTCATCGAGAACGAGGTGGCGCACGGCGGCATCGCCCGCATCGACATCGAGCGCGCTGCCGACAACCTCTCGGTGACGGTGCACGCGGCCAAGCCGGGCGTGATCATCGGGCGCGGCGGCGAGACGATCAAGCGCATGCGCGCGGAGCTGCAGAAGATGTTCCCGAACCGCACGATCGCGCTCAACGTCCAGGAAGTGGGCAACCCCAACCTTTCCGCGCCGCTCGTGGCCCAGCGCGTGGCCGAGCAGATCGAGCGCCGCTTCGCGGTGCGCCGCGCCATCAAGCAGGCGGTGCAGCGCGTCGTCGAATCGGGCGCCCAAGGCGCGAAGGTCGTGGTCTCGGGCCGCATCGGCGGCGCCGAACAGGCCCGCACCGAGTGGAGCGCGGGCGGGCGCGTGCCGCTGCACACCCTCCGCGCCAACATCGACTACGGCTTCGCCCTGGCGCGCACCACCTACGGCGTGCTGGGCGTCAAGGCCTACATCTTCAAGGGCGAGGTCATCGGTCAGCAGAAGCCGGCGCGCAAGGCCGCCGCGGCCGCGGGCAAGCCCGAGCGCACCCGCCGCCGCCCCGCCGTGCGCCGCCGCGTGAAGAAGGAGGCCAGCGATGCTGATGCCTAAACGGCTCAAGTACCGCAAGCAGCACCGCGGCAACATGCGCGGGGCCACCAAGGGAGGGGACTACGTCGCCTTCGGCGAGTACGGCCTGGTGGCGCTCGAGCCCTCCTGGATCTCCAACCGCCAGATCGAGGCCGCGCGTGTGGCCATGGTGCGCCACTTCCGCCGCGGCGGGAAGATCTACATCCGCATCTTCCCCGACAAGCCCTTCACCAAGAAGCCGCTGGAAGTGCGCATGGGTAAGGGTAAGGGCAACGTGGAAGGCTGGGTGGCCGTGGTCAAGCCCGGCCGCGTGATGTTCGAGGTCGCCGGCGTGACCGAGGAGCAGGCGCGCGAGGCCTTCCGCCTGGCCGGACACAAGCTGCCGATCAAGACCAAGTTCGTCAAGAGGGATGCCTACGATGAAGCTCAATGAGATGCGCAACCTGAGCACCGAGGAGCTCTACGAGCAGGTGCGCGAGAAGAAGCGCGAGCTGATGGACCTGCGCTTCCAGGCCTCGATCGGGCAGCTGGCGCAGAACCACCGCATCCGCGAGACCAAGCGCACCATCGCCCGCCTGCTCACGGTGATCCGTGAGAAGCAGCAGGCGGCGGAGTAGGGGGAGGAGAGCCGATGCCCAGAAAAGTACTCACCGGCGTCGTGGTCAGCGACAAGATGGACAAGACGGTCGCCGTGCTGGTGGAGCGCCAGTTCCCGCACCCGCTCTACGGTAAGGTGACCAAGCGTTCCCGCAAGTACCTGGCCCACGACGAGGAAAACGCCTACAAGGTGGGCGACGTCGTCGAGATCGTGGAGGCGCGGCCCATCTCCAGCAAGAAGCGCTGGAAGGTGACCCGCCGCCTCGAGGAAGGCCGCATGGACGCGGTCGAGCGTTACCGCCTGCGCAAGGAGCGTGGTAAGGCATGATCCAGCAGGAAACGAGTCTTACGGTCGCCGACAACTCCGGCGCGCGCCGCCTCAAGGTGATCCGCGTCCTCGGAGGGTCGTACCGGCGCTACGCCAGCATCGGCGACGTGGTGGTGGCCTCGGTCAAGGAAGCCATCCCCGGCGGCGTGGTCAAGGAGGGCGAGGTCGTCAAGGCGGTGATCGTGCGCACCAAGAAAGAGGTCAAGCGTCCGGACGGCAGCGCCATCCGCTTCGACTCCAACGCCGCGGTGGTGCTCAACAATCAGGGGGAGCCGCGCGGGACCCGCGTCTTCGGCCCGGTGGCGCGTGAGCTGCGCGAGCGCAAGTTCATGAAGATCGTCTCCCTGGCGCCGGAGGTGCTCTGATGCAGCCCAAACTGCACGTCAAGAAGGGCGACAACGTGGTCGTGGTCTCGGGCAAGGACCGGGGCAAGACCGGCCGCGTCATCGCCGTCTACCCCAAGAAGCAGCGGGTCGTCGTCGAGGGGGTCAACGTGGTCAAGAAGGCCATGCGCGCCACCCCCGACAACCCCCAGGGCGGTTTCCACGAGATGGAGGCGCCGGTGCACGCCAGCAAGGTGCGCCCCGTCTGCCCCAGCTGCGGCAAGCCCGTCCGGGTCAAGAAGAAGCTGATCGAAGAGGAAGGCAAGGTCCGCCGCATCCGTGTGTGCAACCACTGCGGCGCCGCCCTGGACGAGGAGTGAGGTGAACGATGCCTTTGGAGATTAAACTCAAACAGCGCTACGTCAGCGAGGTGCGTCCGGAGCTGATCCAGCGCTTCGGCTACGACAACGTCTGGGCCGCGCCGCGCCTCGAGAAGATCGTCATCAACCAGGCCTTGGGCGAGGCCAAGGAAGACGTGCGCATCCTCGAGAAGGCCGCCGAGGAGATCCGCCAGATCACCGGGCAGAAGCCGGTCATCACCCGCGCCAAGAAGTCGGTTTCGAACTTCAAGCTGCGCAAGGGCATGCCCATCGGCCTCAAGGTGACGCTGCGCGGCGACCGCATGTGGGTCTTCCTGGAGAAGTTGATCAACGTCGCCCTGCCCCGCATCCGTGACTTCCGCGGCGTCAACCCGAGCGGCTTCGACGGCCGCGGCAACTACAACCTGGGGATCCGCGAGCAGCTGATCTTTCCCGAGATTTCCTACGACCAGGTGGACGCCGTGCGCGGCATGGACATCGCCATCGTGACCACCGCCGAGACCGACGAAGAGGCCAAGGCTCTGCTCGAGCTCTTGGGGTTCCCCTTCCGTAAGTAGAGGAGCGACATGGCTAAGAAGGCACTCGTAGAAAAGGCGAAGCGCAAGCCCAAGTTCAAGGTCCGGGCCTACAACCGCTGCACCCGCTGCGGCCGTTCGCGTGCGGTCTACCGCTACTTCGGCCTTTGCCGCATCTGCATCCGTGAGCTCGCGCACAAGGGCCAGCTTCCGGGCCTGAAGAAGGCTTCCTGGTAGCGAGGGCTGGTCGGGGGGGTTCCCTCGAGACCGCTCGCTGAGCCTGAGGAGACAAAAGGAGAGAAGATATGACCACCGATCCCATTGCGGACATGCTCACCCGGATCCGGAACGCGCTCATGGTGCACAAGGCCACCGTGGACGTTCCGGCCTCCCGGTTCAAGGAAGAGATCGTCAAGATCCTCGTGCGCGAGGGCTACCTAAAGGGGTACGAGCGCGTCGAGAACGACGGCAAGCCGCTCCTGCGGCTCGAGCTCAAGTACGGCCCCCGCCGCGAGAAGGCCATCAAGCACATCCAGCGCGTCTCCCGTCCCGGCCGCCGCGTCTACGTGAGCGCGGACCAGGTGCCGGTGGTGCGGCGCGGTCTGGGCATCGCCATCGTCTCCACGTCCAAGGGCGTCCTCGTCGACCGCGAGGCGCGCCGCAAGGGCGTGGGCGGCGAGGTCGTTTGCGAGGTGTGGTGAGATGTCGCGCATCGGCAAGCTTCCCATTCCCCTGCCCGCGGGCGTGACCCTCGACGTAAAGCCCGGTCAAGTGACCGTCAAAGGCCCCAAGGGCCAGCTGGTCGTGGACTTCGACCCCGACCTGGAGATCGTCTTGGAGGAAAACCAGGTCGTCGTCAAGCGCCCCACCGACAGCCGCCGCCACCGGGCGCTGCACGGGCTCACCCGCTCGCTGGTGGCCAACGCCGTAGAGGGCGTTTCCCAGGGTTTCGTCAAGGAGCTCGAGATCAAGGGCATTGGTTACCGCGCCAAACTGCAGGGCGGCAAGATCGAGCTCTCGATCGGTTACAGCCACCCCGTCATCGTCGAGGCCCCCGAGGGCATCACCCTCGAGGTGCCCGAGCCCACCAAGATCCGCGTTTCGGGCATCGACAAGCAGAAGGTGGGCCAGGTGGCGGCCAACATCCGCGCCATTCGCCCGCCCGACGCCTACCACGGCAAGGGCATCCGTTACGCGGGCGAAGTCCTGCGCCTCAAGCCGGGTAAGGCCGGCGTGACCGGAGGTTAGTCATGGCCCGATTGAACACCTTTCAGCGTCGCAAGTACCGCACCCGCAAGCGCGTCAAGCGTTCCGGGCGCCCGCGGCTCACCGTCTACCGCAGCCTCAGCCACATCTACGCCCAGATCATCGACGACGAGGCGGGCCAGACCCTGGTGGCCAGCTCCACGCTCGCGCTCGGGGTGAAGGGCAACAAGACCGAGGCCGCCAAGCAGGTTGGCGCCGACATCGCCAAGAAGGCGGTGGAAAAAGGCATCAAGCAAGTGGTCTTCGACCGCGGGGCCTACAAGTACCACGGCCGGGTCAAGGCGCTGGCCGAAGCCGCCCGTGAAGCGGGGCTCGAGTTCTAAAGGAGGACGGCATGCCAGAAACCGATTTTGAAGAGAAGATGATCATGATCCGGCGTACCGCCAAGACCTACAAGGGCGGCCGTCGCTTCCGCTTCGGGGCGCTCGCCGTCGTCGGCGACCGTCAGGGCCGCGTCGGCGTGGGTCTGGGCAAGGCCAAGGAGGTGCCGCTGGCGGTGCAGAAGGCGCAGAACATCGCCCGCCGCAACCTGATCGAGGTGCCCCTCGAGAACGGCACCATCCCCCACGAGATCGAAGTCGTCTACGAGTCGAGCCGCGTGATCCTCAGGCCCGCCGCCCCGGGTACCGGTGTGATCGCGGGCAAGGTGCCCCGCGCCATCCTCGAGCTCGCGGGCGTGACCGACATCCTCACCAAGGTGCTGGGCAGCCGCAACGAGATCAACGTCGCCTATGCGACGATCGAGGCGCTCAAGCAGCTGCAGACCTGGGACGAGGTCAAGAAGATGCGGAAGGAGGCTTCCTGATGGGTACCCTTCGCGTCAAGCTGGTCCGTAGCCCCATCGACTTCCCGCGCGACCAGAAGGCCACCCTGCGGGCGCTCCGGCTTACCAAGATGAACCGCGAGCGCGAGCTCCCCGACAACCCTTCGGTCCGGGGCATGATCCGCAAGGTCGAGCACCTGGTCCAGATCGTCGAGGTGAAGGAATGAAAGTCACCGACCTGAAACCCAACCCCGGCGCCACGAAGCGTAAGAAGCGCGTCGGCCGCGGCACCTCGAGCGGCCACGGCAAGACCGCGACCCGCGGCCACAAGGGGCAGAAGTCGCGTTCCGGCGGCCTCAAGGACCCGCGCCGCTTCGAGGGCGGCCGCTCCACCCTGATCATGCGCCTCCCCAAGCGGGGGATGCGCGGCCAGGTGCCCGGTGCGATCCGCCGGCCCGAGTACCAGACGGTCAACCTCGGCCGCCTGGTCGAGCGCTTCCCCGAGGGCGGCGAGGTGACCCCCGAGCTGATGGCCAAGGCGGGCCTGATCCGCAAGGCGGGCGGTCGGGTCAAGGTCCTCGCCCACGGCGAGGTGACCGTCGCCCTCAAGGTCCACGCCCACAAGTTCTCCAAGAGCGCCGCCGAGAAGCTGGCGGCCTCCGGTGGCGAGGCCCTGACTCTGGAAGCGGGAACGGACGAGGAGGCCTGAGATGCTGCGCGCGTTTAGGGATGCCTTCGTGGTCCCGGAGCTGCGGCAGCGCCTCTTCTTCACGCTGATGATGCTGGCCGTCTACCGGCTGGGCACCTTCGTGCCCACGCCGGGGGTGGACGTGGCCAAGGTTTCCCAGTTCCTGGGAACGGCCGCGGGCGGCGTCTTCGGCATCATCAACCTTTTCTCGGGCGGCAACTTCCAGAACTTCTCGATCTTCGCGCTGGGCATCATGCCCTACATCACCGCGGCGATCATCATGCAGCTCCTCACCACCACCGTGCCGGCGCTCGAGAAGCTGCAGCGCGAGGGTGAGGAGGGCCGCCGCATCATCACCCAGTACACCCGCATCGGCGGTATCGCCCTGGGCGCCTTCCAGGGCCTCTTCCTGGCCGTGGGCTTCCTCGAGAACAACGGCGGGCAGTTCCTCCTGCCCGGGTGGGAGCCCGGCTGGGGTTTTCGCTTCCTCGTCGTCATTACCCAGGTGGCGGGCATCGCCCTGCTCTTGTGGATGGGCGAGCGGATCACCGAGTACGGCCTGGGGAACGGCGTTTCGCTGATCATCTTCGCCGGCATTGTGGCCAACTGGGTGCCGCAGCTGATCGGCCTCTTCCAGCTCGTATCCCGCGGCGAGGTGGGCATCGTCAACGTGATCTTCTTCTTCGCCTTCATCGTCCTGGCCTTCGCGGGGATGGTGGCGGTCACCCAGGCCGAGCGAAGAATCCCGGTGCAGTACGCGCGCAAGGTGGTGGGCCGCAAGATGTACGGCGGCCAGACGACCTACCTTCCGATCAAACTCAACGCCGCCAACGTCATCCCCATCATCTTCGCCGCGGCCATCATCCAGATCCCCATCTTCCTGACCGCGCCTTTCCAGGCGAACAGCCCGATCGCGTCTGCGATCGCGAGCTTCTTCAACCCGCGCAACGCCAGCGGCCTGATCATCGAGGTCATCCTCGTCATCCTCTTCACCTACATCTACACCGCGGTGCAGTTCGATCCGCGCCGGATCGCCGAGAATCTGCGCGAGTACGGCGGCTTCATCCCCGGCGTGCGCCCCGGTGAGCCGACGATCAAGTTCCTCGAGCACATCGTCAGCCGCATGACGCTCTGGGGCGCGCTCTTCCTGGGGGTGGTGACGGCGCTGCCGCAGATCATCCAGAACCTGACCAAGGTGCAGTCGCTGGCCTTCTCGGGGATCGGCCTGCTGATCGTCGTGGGCGTGGCGCTCGACACTCTGCGGCAGATCGAGTCGCAGCTGATGATGCGCAACTACGAAGGTTTCCTCTCCAAAGGGCGGATCAAGGGGCGGAGGAACTTCTGATGGCCGCGGGGTCGATGGTCGTGATCTTCCTGGGGCCGCCGGGTGCCGGAAAAGGCACCCAGGCGGCCCGGCTCGCGGAGGACCTGGGCCTGGTCAAGGTTTCGACCGGCGACATCCTGCGCGACCACGTGGCCCGCGGCACCGAGCTGGGGCGCAAGGCGGGGCCGATCATGGAGCGCGGCGATCTCGTGCCCGACGAGCTGATCCTCGCCATCATCCGCGAGGAGCTCGCAGGGATGCCCGAGGTCCGCGCCATCTTCGACGGCTTCCCGCGGACCACCCGCCAGGCCGAGGCGCTCGACGCCCTGCTGGCCGAGCTGGGTGCGCCGGTGAACGCCGCGCTGCTGCTCGAGGTGCCCGAGGACGAGCTGGTCCGCCGCATGCTGAAGCGCGCCGAGCTGGAGGGGCGCGCCGACGACAACGAGGCGACGATCCGGCGCCGGCTCGAGGTCTACCGTGAGCAGACCCAGCCCCTCGTCGAGTACTACGCCGCCCGCGGGGTGCTCCGGCGCATCGACGGTCTGGGCGATCCCGGCCGCATCTACTGCCGCATTCGGGAGGCGCTCTAGTGCCGATCGTCCTCAAGAGCGCCGCCGAGATCGAGCGCATGGCCGAGGCCGGCGCGCGCCTTACCGAGGTGATGGACCGCATCGCAGGGGCGGTGCGTCCGGGGGTGAGCACGCTCGAGCTCGACCGCATCGCCCGCGAGGGGATCGAGGCGCAGGGGGCCAAGCCGGCCTTTCTGGGCCTCTACGGCTTTCCGGCCACGATCTGCGCCTCGCCGAACGAAGTCGTCGTGCACGGCATCCCCTCGGAGCGGCCGCTCGAGGAGGGCGAGATCCTCTCGGTGGACGTGGGGCTCTTCTACGGAGGCTACGCCGCCGACATGGCGCGCACCTTTCCGGTGGGGCGGGTTTCCGAGGAGGCCGAGCGCCTGATCCGGGTGACCGAGGAGAGCTTCTGGAAGGGGTTCGAGGCGGCGCGTCCGGGTGCGCGGCTCGGCGACGTCTCCGCCGCCATTCAGAAGCACGTGGAGGACGCGGGCTTCTGGGTGGTGCGCGAGTTCGTGGGCCACGGTATCGGCAGCGCCATGCACGAGGACCCGCAGCTGCCCAACTTCGGCCGGTCCGGCGTGGGGCCCCAGCTGCGCCCGGGGATGACCCTGGCCATCGAGCCGATGGTAACCCTGCACGCCGCGCCTGTAGTAGTATTGGAAGATGGCTGGACCGCCAGCAGCGGGCGGGGGAACCTCGCTGCCCACTACGAAAACACGGTGGCGGTCACCGAGAGCGGCCCAAGGCTTTTGACGGGAAGACGCTAGGGGGAGCAGAGTGGCGAAGGAAAAAGACACCATACGCGCGGAGGGCGTCGTCCTGGAGGCGCTGCCCAACACCCAGTTCAAGGTCAAGCTGGACTCGGGCCTCGAGATTCTGGCCTACGTTTCGGGCAAGATGCGCATGCACTACATCCGCATCCTGCCGGGCGACCGCGTGGTGGTGGAGATTACCCCCTACGATCCCAGCAAGGGAAGAATCATCTACCGGAAGTGAGGTTTGGTCATGAAAGTGCGTGCTTCGGTCAAGAAGATGTGCGACAAGTGCAAGGTGATCCGCCGCCACGGCCGGGTCTACGTGATCTGTGAGAACCCCAAGCACAAACAGCGCCAGGGGTGAGGTGAGGAGGCAGCATGGCTCGTATCGCAGGTGTTGAAATTCCCAGGAACAAGCGCGTGGAGATCGCGCTGACCTACATCTACGGCATCGGCCGCACCCGCGCCCAGGAGGCGCTCGAGGCCACCGGAATCGACGGCTCCGTCCGCGTCAAGGACCTTTCCGAGCAGGACGTGGTCAAGCTGCGCGACTACGTCGAGAACAAGTGGAAGCTCGAGGGCGAGCTCCGCAGCGAGGTGCAGTCGAACATCAAGCGGCTCATGGACATCGGCTGCTACCGCGGGCTGCGCCACCGCCGCGGCCTGCCGGTGCGCGGGCAGAAGACCAAGACCAACGCCCGCACCCGCAAAGGGCCGAAGCGCACGGTGGCCGGCAAGAAGAAGGCGCCGCGCAAGTAGCTTGCGTACCGGATGAAGATCGGGTACACTCCTAAGGTTGCTCCAGCCGCCGGTGCGGCGAGGGCCAGTTGATACTCCAAGGAGGAGAGTATGGCCAAGGCTAAGAAAACGAGAACGACGCGCAAAAAGGTCAAGAAGCAGGTCGCGCACGGGAAGGCCTTCATCCACGCGACCTACAACAACACGATCATCACGATCACCGACACCGACGGGAACCCCGTGACCTGGTCCTCGGGTGGCGTGATCGGTTACAAGGGCAGCCGCAAAGGCACCCCCTACGCCGCGCAGCTGGCCGCAATGGACGCCGCCAAGAAGGCGCAGAACTTCGGCATGACCCAGGTCGACGTCGTGGTTCGCGGCACCGGCGCCGGGCGCGAACAGGCGATCCGCGCCCTCCAGGCCAGCGGGTTGCAGGTGCGGTCCATCGTCGACGATACCCCGGTCCCCCACAACGGATGCCGTCCCCGCAAGAAGAAGCGGGCGTAGGAGGAGCTGAACCATGGGCAGATACATTGGTCCCGTTTGCCGGCTTTGCCGCCGCGAAGGCGTGAAACTCTACCTCAAGGGCGACCGCTGCTACAGCCCCAAGTGCGCGATCGAGCGCCGGCCCTACGCGCCCGGCCAGCACGGTCAGCGCCGCGCCCGCCGCCCCAGTGACTACGCGGTGCGGCTGCGCGAGAAGCAGAAGATGCGCCGCATCTACGGCATCAGCGAGAAGCAGTTCCGCAACCTCTTCGAAGAGGCTTCGAAGAGGAAAGGCGTGACCGGTACGGTCTTCCTGCGCCTGCTCGAGAGCCGCCTCGACAACGTCGTCTACCGCCTGGGCATCGCCAGCAGCCGCAAACAGGCGCGCCAGCTGGTGCGGCACGGCCACATCGCGGTGAACGACCGCAAGGTCACCGTGCCCAGCTACCGGGTGCGCCCCGGCGACGTGGTCGCCGTGACCGAAGCGGGCAAGAAGATCGGCGCCATCCAGGCCAACGTCGAGGCCGCCAAGGGGCGCAACACCGGTCCCTGGCTGGAGTTCGACCCGGAGAAGATGGTAGGCAAGTTCCTGCGCCTGCCCGAGCGTGAAGACCTGGCCTTGCCCGTCAACGAGCAGCTGGTCATCGAGTACTACTCGAGGTAAAGGAGGCGGTCTTGTTGGAAACCTTAACGGCGAAAGCCCCGGTACTGACTTCCCGCGTCGAGGGGAACTACGGCGAGTTCGTGCTCGAGCCCCTGGAGCGCGGCTTTGGCGTCACCCTGGGCAACCCGCTGCGCCGCATCCTGATGTCCTCGATTCCCGGCACCGCGGTCACGAGCGTCTACATCGAAGACGCGCTGCACGAGTTCGCCACCCTTCCGGGGATTAAGGAGGACGTGGTTCAGATCGTCCTCAATCTCAAGGAGCTGATCGTCAAGTTCCACGAGCCCGGTTCCAAGACGCTGCTGCTGCGGGCCGAAGGCCCCGGCGAGGTCTACGCGCGCGACCTGGTCGTGCCTTCGAGCGCCGAGCTCGTCAACCCCGACCTCTACATCGCCACCCTGGGCGAGGGCGCCAAGCTGGTGATGGAGGTCCGCGTGGACGAGGGCGTGGGCTACGTGGCGGCGGAAAAGCACGGCATCAAGGACCGCATCAACTCGATCCCCGTCGACGCCCTTTACTCGCCGATCAAGCGCGTGGCCTTCCACGTCGAGGACACCCGACTGGGCCAGCGCACCGACCTGGACAAGTTGATCCTGCGCATCTGGACGGACGGCTCGGTCACGCCCGACGCCGCCCTGGCGCAGGCGGTCGAGATCCTGCGGGGGCAGCTGGGCTACTTCGACCAGCTCGCGCCGCAGGCCGCCCCCGAGCCCGAGGCGGCGGAGGCGCAGGCGCCCGAAGCGCCGGCCGAACCCGAAGAGGCCGCGGCCGAGCCCGGCCGTCAGGGCGTCGCGCTCGAGGACCTGGGCCTTTCGACCCGCGTGCTGCACAACCTCCGTGAAGAGGGCATCGACTCGGTGGCCAACCTGACCGCGCTCACCGAACGCGAGCTCAAGAAGGTGCCCGGCATCGGGGAGCGCAGCGTGGAAGAGATCAAGGAGCGCCTCGCCGCGCTCGGTCTCGCGTTAAAGGAGTAAGCCATGCGCCACATGAAGACCGGACGCAAACTCAACCGCTTCAGCGATCACCGTCGCGCGATGTTCCGCAACATGGCCACGGAGCTCCTGCGGCACGGGCGCATCCGCACTACGATCCCCAAGGCCAAGGAGCTGCGTCGCTTCGTCGAGCCGCTGATCACCAAGGCCAAGCGCGGCGATCTCTCCGCCCGCCGCCAAGTGATTCGTGAAATCCACGACCTCGACGTGGTTCGCCGCCTCTTCGACGACATTGCCCCCCGCTACGCCGAGCGCAACGGCGGCTACACCCGCATCCTCAAGCTGGCCGAGCGCCGGCGCGGGGACGGAACCCAGCTCTGCATCATCGAACTCGTCGAGTAGCGCCGCCGGCGCGCAAGGCGACGCCGCCCTTCGGGGCGGCGCTCGTCGTTTCCGGCGGGGCTAGCCCTCTTCGGTTCGGGGCTCCGCGGGGGCCTCGGCGTCCGCGTTTTCGGTGTTCGCGAGCTCCTGGGTCACGTCGGGGAAGACGCGGCGGCCGCCGCCTTCGCGCTCGAGCAGCTCCCGGTACTCCTTGAGGTCGATGAAGCGGTCGCTGGCGCTGCGGATGTCGAGGTCGACGAGCTCAGGAATGCCCAGAAGGTGCACCTCCTTGCCCATCGTGCGTACCGCCTCCACCGCGGGCACCAGCTGCGCTGCGCCGCTCGCGAGGAGCGCCACGTCCCATCGGGGGGCGGTGATGAGCAGGTCGGTGGCGATGTGCGCCTCGAAGCTGGGCGCTTCGCCGCGCACCTCCCGCGAGCGCACCGAGTAGCCCATGAAGATCAGGGCGTCCAGGAACTTTTGCTGCCGTTCGTCGTTCCAGTCGGTGATCGGCGCGTAGTAGAAGGCGTTGAAGAGCGCGAAACCGGAAGGAAAGTGCTCGATCACCTTGCGGTGGTCCACGTTCCAGCCCATCCGCTTAGCGCAGTTGTACACGAACGAGCCGTCAATAAACAAAGCCAATCTATCCACGCGCCCATCATACTCTATGCGCCCTGCAAACGAAACGGCGTGGGCGCGCCCACGCCGTTTCCGGACGTGCGGGCCTCAGCCCTTCTGCGGCTCGCAGGTGTTGACCCCGAGCAGGCGGTACAGCGGGCAGAAGCGGAAAGCGGCCGTGACCACCAGGATGATCCCGACAATGAGCGCGACCGTACCCCAGGTACCGGCGATCCAGCCCAGGAAGTAGGCGAGGAGCAACACCACACCGAGTACGAAACGGAAGATCTGATCTCCCTTCCCAACGTTGCAGCCCATGATGTCACCTCCTCTTCAAGCCTAGCAGAAGGCGTCGGCGCGTGCGTTCCCCAAGCCACCTTTGCGGTCCGTCCGGGAACGCGGCGCCTGCGGCGGCGAAGGTCGGCAGGACCCGGCCGCCCAGTACGAGCGGGCCGGGCGACGTCGGCGGGCAGGACGATGAGGCCGAAGGGGACTTCCCCGGGCCCGTCGGAGAAGTGGACGGGCAGAGAAGCCCGGCGCCCAAGGTCAGGTGAACGACGAGGCGGCCCTCCTTTGCGCTGCGATCCGTGTGGATCCCCCGCCGCCTCAAGATCCCGCGGGCGGGGCGCACCGTGTGCGGTATGGGTTAATTACGGTCATTGCCCACGGTCAGCACCACCTTGCCGAAGACCGCGCGGTCTTCCAGCAACGCGTGGGCCCGGGCCGCCTCCGCGAGCGGCAGCACCCGGCCCACCACCGGCCGCAGCGCCCCGGTCTGGACGTGGCGCATCACCTCGAAGAGGCGCGCCTTCGAGCCCATCGTCGAGCCGTAGATCGTCAGCTGGCGGTAGAAGACGTGGGCCAGCGGGGTCTGGGCCAGGTAACCGGAGGAGGCCCCGACGAGCGCGATCCGGCCTCCGTTGCGGGTGGCCTTGAGGACCCCTTCCCAGAAGTCGGCGCCGGTGTGGTCGGCCACCGCGTGCGCGCCGCCGCCGGTGAGTTCGCGCACCCGCCGGTGCCAGCCGGGTTCGCGGTAGTTCACCGTCCGTTCCGCCCCAAGCGCCCGAGCCCGCTCCAGCTTCTCCTCGCTGCCTGCGGCGGCGAGCACCCGGGCGCCGAAGAGCCGCCCGATCTGCAGCGCCGCGCTGCCCACACCCGAGCCCGCGGCCATGACGAGCAGCCACTCGCCCGGGCGCACCTGAAGCTTGTCGACCACCATCTGCCACGCGGTCAGGAAGACGAGCGGCACCGCAGCGGCCTCTTCGAAGCTCAGGTTCGACGGTTTGGGGAGGAGGTTGGCCCGGGGTACGACGACGTACTCGGCGTAGCCGCCCCAGACGTGTTCGCCGAGGATCTTGTACTCGGGGCAGAGGTGGTCGCGTCCCGCCAGGCAGGCTTCGCAGCGGCCGCAGGAGAGGCCGGGATTCAGTACGACCTCACGGCCCAGCAGGTCCGCCTCCACACCCGGACCCAGCGCGTCCACGACGCCGCTGACGTCGGAGCCGAGGACGTGGGGCAGCGGCAGCTCGGGCGAGGCCGCCCCCTTGCGCACCCAGACGTCGAGGTGGTTGAGCGCGACCGCACGTACGCGTACGCGCACCTCGCCCGGTCCCGGTTCGGGGTCGGGCAGCGCGGCGGGCCGGAGCACCTCGGGCCCGCCGCGGGCGTTCATGACCACGGCTTGCATGGATTCAGCATATCGCCCCGCGGAAGCGGGGCGTGCAGGCTAGAGGGCGCGGACGGCCGCCGCGACCTCGTCGTAGGGCGGTTCCTGGCCGGGGTTGTCGGCGATCCAGGCCCAGCGGATCTTCCCTTCGGCGTCGGCCACGAAGGCGGCGCGCTGCGCCAGCTCCTTGAGGCCCTTCAGCTCGGGCAGCACCACGCCGAAGGCGCGGATGGCTTCCTTGTTGAAGTCGGAGAGCAGCGGGTAGTCGATGCGGTTCTTCTCGGCGAAGGCCGTCTGGCAGAACGGGGTATCGACGCTGATGCCTACGACCTGGGCGCCGACCTCGTTGTAGGCCGCCATGCTGTCGCGGAAGGTGCAGAGCTCCTTCTCGCAGACCGAGGTGAACGATCCGGGGAAGAAGAGGATCAACAGCGGCCGGCCGCGACCGTATGCGGCAAGGTCGACGGGCTCGAGGTCCTTGTTAAACACGGTGGCCTGGGGTATGGGGTCGCCTACGTTTACGCTCATTTCGATCCCTCCGCGTTCCAGCCTACTCCGGTAGGCCACGGAAAAGGTGACGCGTGGCAGAATACGGGGGATGGTCGAGGTCCGGGGCCGCCGCGTCGTGATCACCCCGCCCGCGGGTGCGGTGGCCTTCGTCGCCGACGTGACCGACTGGACCCACGACCCCTGGCCCTTGCGTGGCCCCGTCGAGCTCGAGCTGCCGCGGGGGGCGATCCTGGAGTACGCCTTCCTGGACACCGCCGGCGCGCCCCTGGCCGACCCTGACAACCCGGCATCGGCGCAGAACCCCTGGCGCCCGTATGCGCGCGTCGTGCGGTTGCGCGGCGCCCCTGCACCCCCCTCGTACCCCAAGGCATTGTTGGGGCGGGTGCGGCCGCTGCGCACCGGCGGGCGCCGGATCGTCGTTTACGAACCCCCGGCGGGCCCGGCGGCCTCGTTGCTCGTCTTCGACGGGGTGGCCTACCACCGCATCGGCCGGCTGGCGCACGCCGCCGAGGCGCTGTGGCGCGACGGGGCGATCGTGCCGCTGCGACTCGTCTTCAGCGAGCCCGAGGACCGCGAACGCGAGTACCGCTTCGACGCCGCGCTCGAGCGGCACCTGCTCGACGACGTCCTGCCCGCCGTCGAGGCGGCGTTCGGCCCCGGAGGCCCCTGGGGGGCGTGGGGGGCGAGCCTGGGCGGGCTCGCGGCCCTCTGGCTGGGGCTCGAGCACCCCGACGTCTTTGCCCGGGTCGGGGCCCAGTCGCCCGCGCTGCGGGCGGTGCCCGGAGGTCGCGACGCCCGCCGCGACCCCGAGTGGCTTGCGGAACGCTACCGCCAGGCCGAGCGCGGCCCCGCACGGATCGCGCTGCAAGTGGGCCGGCTCGAGTGGCTGCTGGCTCCGTCGCGCCGCTTCGCGGCGGTGCTGGCGGAGCGGGGGACGGCGCACGAGTACCGCGAGTACCCCAGCGGCCACAACTGGAC
>JALSIA010000091.1 GCA_026981865.1 Thermaceae bacterium | reverse complement strand
CCCCGGGGAGATGGTGCTGGGGTACAAGCTGGCCGAGCGCCTCGACGTGCGGCTGGGCGAGCGGCTGGTGGTCAGCACCGCGGCCCTGGCCGGACCGCAGTCGCTGGGGCTCGTGGTCGTGGGGCTGGTCCGCGCCCGGGTCTCGAGTGTGGACCGCTCCGGCGTCTACCTGCACCTGGCGGACGCCCGCCATCTGACCGGTCTACCCGGAGCCACCCACCTGGCCGTGGACGCCCCGCTGGGCCAGGAGGAGGAGGTGGCCCGGCGGGTGGCCGCGCGGCTGCCGCAGGGGCTGGTGGCCCACCCGGTCTGGGACCTGGTCGGCCCAATCAAGACCGACGTCGAGGCGGGCAAGAAGCTGTCGCTGCCCATCGGCCTGCTGCTCGCACTCTTCGCCGCCCTGGCGGTGACGAGCACGCTGATCGTGAGCGTGCTCGAACGCACCCGCGAGTTCGGCGTGGTGCTGGCGCTGGGCATGGACAACCCCAAGCTGGGATGGATGATCGTGCTCGAAGCGGCCTTCGCCACCGCCGTCGGCTGGGCGCTGGGGTTGCTGCTGGGCTACGCCCTCATCTACTACACCAGCACCCACAACGTCCTCGGCCCCTTCTTCCAGCTCTCGGGCGAGGTCTGGAGCGAGGCGGGTCTGACCGAGGAGTTCTACACCCACCTCTCGCCCGTCTACGCCCTTTACTCCCTCATCACCGTGGCGGTTTCGGCTTTGAGCGCCTTCCTCTTCCCCGCCCTGCGCGCGCGCAGACTGCACACTTCGGAGGCCCTGCGATGGGACTGAACCGCAAGACGAACCGGCTCGCCACGTTCGGGGTGCTGCTGCTCACGGCCCTGGTCCTGGCCCAATCCCAAGCCCCAGAGGTTCTGCTGCATGAAGCGGTGAACCAGCTTCGCGGCCCCGCGATGGTGGCCACCTACACCCTGACCGTGGAGCGGCCCGGCCGCAGCAAGCGCTACGTGCTGCGCATCTACACCGACGGTGACCGTCGGGCGCTGATCCAGGTGATCGAGCCCAGGCGCGAAGCCGGCCAAGCCTTCCTGATGCTCGGTGAGGACATCTGGATCTACAACCCGCGGCTGGGGCGGGTGCTGCGCCTGCCTCCCAGCGGCAAGAGCGACCGCTTCCTGGGCTCCGACGTCAGTTACGCCGACCTGGCAGGGCGCGACCTCGAGGACGACTACGAGGTGCGCCTCGAACCCGCAGGGGAGCCGGGCCGGCTGACTCTGGTGCTCACGCCCAAACCGCGGGCCCCGACGCCCTGGGGGCGGGTCGTCCTCCAGATCGAAGCCGCCAGCAAGCTTCCGCGCCGGATCGTCTACTACGACCAGCGGGGCCAGCCGGTGAAGGAGATCGAGATGCGCAAGGTCGCACGCATCGCCGAAGACCGCTACCTGGTGACCGAGACCCTCGTGGTTGACCGGGTGCGGGAGGGGTACCGCACCGTCTTCGAGGTCTCGAACTGGCGTATCGGGGCGGTGCCCGACCGCTGCTTCACGCCCACGGCGCTCGAGCGGGGGTGCGAACGCTGATGTGGACCCTGGCCTGGAAGAACGTCGGGCGGGGCCGCGGACGCAGCCTGGTGACCGCGGGCGCGGTGGCCGCGGTCGTGGCCCTGATGCTCGTCATGTACGGCTTCAGCGGGGCCGTCTTGAACGGCATGTTCCAAAACCTCACCCGCACCACCGGGCACCTGGTGCTGCGCGTGAAGAACGCCGAGTCGGTGCGCGAGTTCGACCTGAGCCTGGTGCGGGGGGTGCCCGAGCTCAAGGCCGCCATAGCGCGCGCGCTGCCCGAGGCGGACGTGGAGGCGGTGCTCGAGGTGCCCGCGCTGCTGGCCGGGGAGACCCGGTCGCGCGGGGTGGTGCTCCTGGGGCTGGAACCGGACGGCCACCTGATGAAGGAGCTGGTGGACAAGTACCGGGTTCGGGGCGCGCCTCCGGCGGACGGCGACGGCTGGAGCGCCGCCTTGGGGCTGGCGCTCGCCCAGGCGCTCCAGGTCGACGTGGGGAACCCCGTCTACGCCTTCGCGCCGGGTACCGACGGCCTTGGGGCCGCAGCCTTCACCGTCTCCGCCGTTCTTGACCTGCCTGAAAGCACCCTGGAGGCCCGCACCGCGGCCCTCACGCTGCAGGCCGCCCAGGAGCTCGCCGCCCCCGACGCCGCCAGCCGCATCGTCGTCTTCCTTCCTTGGCTGAAGACCCTAAGGCAAGCCGATCGGCTGGAGGAGGCCCGCACCGAGCTGGCCGCCGTCGTACCCGAGGACTACGAGGTGCTGACCTGGCGCGAAGCGCAGCCCGCGCTGGCGGCCATCCTCGACATGATGGGGCCGATGCTGCTCATCTACGCGGTCATCTTCTTCGTGCTCGCGGGGCTGCTCGTGGTCAACACCGTCTACCTGGGCCTGGTCGAACGCATCCGCGAGTTCGGCGTGATCATCGCGCTGGGCGCGGACCGCTGGCGGATCATGCGCCTCGTCGTCCTCGAGAGCCTGTTGCTGGTGACGAGCGGCGCCGCCGTGGGCGGCGTCCTGGGGGGGCTTGCGGTCTGGCGGCTCGCCCAGGGGTTCAGCCTCCCGGGGACGCTCGCCCAGCAGTACGCCGAGTTCGGTCTGCCGGTGGTCATGTACGCCAGCATCACCCCGGGTCAGGTGCTGCAGGTCTTCGCGTTCGCCGTCCTCACGGCGATCGCCAGCGCCCTGTGGCCGGCCTGGCTGGCAGGACGGCTCGAGCCCGTGGAGGCGATGCGCCATGTCGCATAGGGAGGACTCAGGATGCCCGCACTCGTAGAAGCCAGGAACCTGCACAAGGTCTACCGGGCTGACGGAGTAGAAACCCCCGCCCTGCGCGGCGTGAATTTTTCAGCACGTCGCGGCGAGTTCACCGCCATCGCCGGGCCGTCCGGTTCGGGAAAGAGCACCCTGCTGCACCTGCTGGGCGGCCTCGACCTGCCGACCGAAGGCGAGGTCTGGCTGGACGGGGAGCGCCTGGACGACAAGGGCGCGGTGGCCCGCGCACGGCTGCGGCTGTGGAAGGTGGGGTTCGTCTTCCAGGCCTACAACCTCATCCCCGTGCTCACGGCGCTCGAGAACGCCGCCTTCGTGCTCGAGCTGCGGGGCCTGCCCGCGCGCGAACGCTCCGAACGGGCGCGTGCGGCGCTGGCCGAGCTGGAGATGGAGGGCTATGCGAGCCGCAAACCCAACCAGCTCTCCGGCGGGCAGCAGCAGCGGGTCGCGGTCGCGCGGGCGCTGGCCGCGGAACCCGCCGTCATCTTCGCCGACGAGCCGACGGCCAACCTCGACTCCAAGACGGGCCGGGCGTTGATCGAGTACATGAAGCGGCTCAACCGCGAGAAGGGCGTGACCTTCATCTTCTCGACCCACGATCCGCGCCTGCTCGAGCACGTGCGGCGGGTCGTGCACCTGGAAGACGGCCGCATCGTCGGCGAGGAGGAACGCGGCTAGTGCGCACGACGGCGCTGCTCCCCTGGTTGCTGGCCCTGGCGCTGGCGACAGGGACGAGCGGCTCCCTCGAACTGCGCCTCGAAGGGCGGTACGCCCGCGGCGTCTTCGCCCTCGAGCCCGTTTACGCCGGCTCGCTGCTGGCCTCGGAAGCCTGGGGCGGCCTGCTCGCGGAGGCGGCGCTCTACCCGCGCTGGAACCTTGCGACCCAAACCTTCGACGCCGGGGTCTCGAAGCTCGAGCTCAGCTTCGCAGGGCCGGGCCACGCCCTGGGGGCCGGGGCCAGCCCTGAGCCCACGGCCGTCCTGCGGCTGCTTTCCTTAAATCCGCTCGCCCCGCCCCGCCCGGACCACGCCCCCGGCCTCTGGGGCGGCTGGCTGGAGCTCTACCCCGACCCCTTCACGCGGCTGCGGCTGGCCTTGCGCCGCGTTCGGGACCGCCCCCTCGGCCTCTTCCGCGCGGACGGCAGGCTGGCCGGCATGGACTACCAGCTGGCCGCCCTCTACGGCCCCGCGCCCGCGCCGGCCGCGCTGGGCGCGGGGGCAACGGCGCGGCTGGGCCCCTGGGTGGTCTACGCCGAGGGCTGGCGCGACCTGCGCGCGTCCGACCCCTGGCGCGGCGGCGTGGGGGCGAGCCGCTACCTGGCGGACGGCCTCCTCACCGCCGAGGCGGCCTACACCGGAAGCTGGCAGCTCGCGATCGCCTACGGCCGGCAGGCCTCAGACGACTGGGCCGTGGACGCGCTGGCACGGCTGAACGCGGACGCGACGGGCGTACGTGCGGCGGGTGCGGCCCTGCGCTTGAGCCGCTTCGGCGACGAAGGCGACGTCCTGCTCGGCCTCGGCCTCGGCTACGACGCCGCCGCGGGCGTGATCTGGCTGCCCAGCCTGAGCACGCGGGTTTACTTCTGACGCTTTCCATGCCGGCCGGCTCAGGGCACGTGGTTGTAGGCCACCGCGCGCAGAAAAACGTCGCCGGCGGAGGTCTTCTCGGTCCAGGCCAGCACCGGCCAACCGCCGGGGAGCACGGTGATGCGGGGCGAGTGGTAGACTTCCGCGCGGTACGTCCCGCCCACGGCGTGCCAGTCCCCGGAAGGCACTTCGAGCCTCAGGACGCGCACTCCCTCAGCCTGGCCGGAGTACCAGGCGAGGTAAAGGCTGCCGCCCAAGGACGCAAGGCTCGGGTTGAACCCGTCGGCCCCAGAAGGGGAACGGTACCGCCAGGTGGACCCGTCCCAGCGGGCCACCCGCACCTCTCCCCCCTCCTTCCAGGCCGCCCAGAGGCGGCCGTCGCCGTCCGTTGCCAGGTGAGCGTTGATCGCCTGCGTGGACGGGTTTCCATCGGCATCGAGCGCACCGCCGCCCAGCAAGGCCCAAACGCCGCCGTCGTACGCGGCAACGTAGCCCGCACCGTCCTTTTCGTAGGCCGCCCACAACTCCCCTGTCGGCGAAGCGGCTAGGTCCCAAAGCTGAAGCACGTCGGCGTTGCTGGCGTAGTCGGGGCTTCCGGACCGCCAGGTTCCCGCCTGCAGGAAGCTCCAGTTGCCGTATTCCGTTTGGGCGTTGGTGTCCCACTCCTTCCACGCAGCGTACAGCCGGCCGCCCCAAGCAAGCTTGGGGCCGTAACACCACCGGTCGCTCTGATGGTTTAGCGCCTCCCCGGTCTCCCACGCCGTACCGCTCCAGCGCGCGGCGCGGCATTCGAACCCGCCCAAGCGGCTGTGCTGGTAGATCACCCAAGGAACCCCCTCCGCCACCGCCACGTCGGGGTAAGCTGCCTGGGCCGTGAGTGTAGGTCCCACGTAATCACCAAGGAGGGTCCACGCGTGAGATTCGGCGTTCCACTGGGCCGCGTACGCGGTGATGTTGTCGTCCCTGTCCTTCTCGGACCACACGACCAAGGGTGCGCCCTCGAAAACCGCGAGCGCAAAACCCCGCACGTCCCTCGTGTTTTCGTGGCTGATCGCGCCGCCGAGCGGGACCCAGTCGGCCAGCTCGAACTCGATCTCGGTGGGCGCCAGCGCGTTGCCTGCGCGGTCGCGGATGCCGCGCCCCAGGCTGATCACCGCTTGGGCCGGTAGGCGGTCGGGCTGTTCGAGCGGACGCACCTTCATGGTCCGGTCGTCGCCTCCCTGTTCGACCTCGACCGCTCGAACCGCCCCTTCGACACGGAAGACGACGTTAGCGGCATCGAAGCTGTCCGGGTCGAGGGTCTCCGAGAAAACGATACGGAACGGCCGGTCGAGCCGCACCCCCTGCGCTCCCGCGGCCGGCTCGCTGTACTCGACCCGAGGCGGGGTCCGATCGATCCCGCACGCGGCCAAGAGCACGGTCAGCACGGCCGTCCCTATCCAGCGCTTCATCTGGCCACCTCCGACGCCAAGGATGCCAGACCGGCGTCACAACCGCGTCACAAACTTTCCCAGGTAAAAATGGCGCGCCCGGGAGGATTCGAACCCCCGACCTACCGCTTAGAAGGCGGCTGCTCTGTCCCCTGAGCTACGGGCGCATGCTATGCGGGGGCGGCCTTGGGCCACCCCCTTCTGGAGCGGGAGACGGGACTCGAACCCGCGACCCTCGGCTTGGAAGGCCGATGCTCTACCAACTGAGCTACTCCCGCAAACTGGTCGGGGCGGCAGGATTTGAACCTGCGACATCCTGCCCCCAAAGCAGGCGCGCTTCCGGACTGCGCTACGCCCCGTAGAGCGGAAGCCGGGGCAGCTTCCTAGCTAAGGGTAGCATGGGCCCATAGGGGGGTCAAGGAAAGTTTTTCGCCTACATAAAGCGTTTTCTGCGTTTGTAGGACTTGACGTCGCGGAAGGACTTGCGACCGCCGGCCTTGGCCGTCCCCAGGTAGAACTCCTTGACGTCGGGGTTTTCCGAAAGCGCCTTGGCCTCGCCCTCGAGCACGATCTTGCCCTGCTCCATGATGTAGGCGTAGTCGCTGACGGCCAGGGCGATGGCCGCGTTCTGCTCGACGACGAGCACGGTCACGCCCTCCTCGGCGTTGATGCGGGCGACGATGTCGAAGATCTCGCGCACCAGGAGGGGCGCCAGGCCCAGGCTGGGCTCGTCGAGGAGGAGCAGTTTGGGCGCGGCCAGAAGCGCCCGCCCGATGGCCAGCATCTGCTGCTCGCCCCCGCTGGTGTAGCCGGCGAGGCGGTGGCGCAGGTCGGCGAGGCGCGGGAAGTAGTTGTAGATCCGCTCCAGGTCTTCGCGCACCTTGCCGTCCCTGCGGGTGATCGATCCCACGCGCAGGTTCTCCTCGACGGTCAGGTGCTTGAAGACGTGCCGCCCTTCGGGCACCTGGACGATACCCAGCTTGACGATCTGCTCGGGCAGCAGGTTCTGGATCTCGCGGCCCTGGTAGACGATCGTGCCATCGCGCACCGCGCCGTCTTCGGGGACGAGCAGGCCCGAGATGGCGCGCAGCGTCGTGGTCTTCCCCGCGCCGTTGGGACCCAGGAGTGCGGTGATGCGCCCTTCGGGAATGTTGATCGAAACCCCGCGCAGCACCTGGATGATGTCCTGGTAAACGACTTCGATGTTGTTGACGCGCAGGAGCCATTTGCGCTCGGTCTTTGCGGTCGTGCCCACGGGGACCTCCTGGGGGTGGCGGGCCGGGCGGCCGCGGCCGCCCGGCCCTCGCCGGGGGTTTACTTGCCGTAGTGCACCTTGCGGAAGAGCTCGGAGCTAAAGGGCTCGGTCACCGGCACGAAGGTGCCGTTCTTGGCCTCGAGCACCCGGAGCTGATCCACGCCCACGTGGTCGTCCTTGCTGTAGGTCACCGGGCCCACGGCCAGCTTGTTGGGCCAGTTCATTTTCAGCAGGGCCTGGTAGACGCTCTCGGAGCTGATCTTCTTGCCGGCGTCTTTGGCCTCCTTGATCGCCTCGATGGCGATGGCCGCGGCCAGCATGCCCGAGGGGTAGTGCACGCTCTCGATCGTATCGGCGGGGCGGCCGTACTTGGCGCCCAGCTCCTTAACGAACCTGGCGGCGGCGTTGTCCTCGTGCGGCATGTAGTAGGCCGTCACCCAGAGGAAGCCCTCGGCGGCGTCCCCCGCAAGGCGGAGCAGGTCGGGGCCGCCCGCGTAGTGCGCGCCGGCGTGCTTGATCCCCAGACCGAGCCGCTTCGCGTCCTTGATCATGTTGGCCACCGGCCCGGCGACGTTCTGGTAGACGATGTACTCCACGCCCTTGTTCTCGAAACGCTTGAGGGTCGCGGTGTAGTCGAGGCCCTTGGCCATCTCCTGCACCTCGACGATCTCGATGCCCAGGTCCTTGGCCGCCTTCTTGGCGTCCTCGACCGGCGCGCGGCCGAAGGGCGAGGGGTGGATGGCCATGGCCACCTTGGCGCCCGGCGACACCTTGGCGATGTATTCGAGGACCGCGATCACCTGCTCGGAGTACGAGGCGATGGGCAGGAAGATGTAGTCGTTATCGGGCGGGTCGATGTTGCCGATGTGGTACGAAGCGGGGATGAAGGGCAGGCCCACCTCCTGCACCAGCGGCTTGAGCTGCAGCGTGCCGCCGGTCGAGTAACCCAGGAAGACGGGGTCGCCCCGGTCCACGGCCTCCTCGAAATTGCGCAGGGTGTTGGCGTTGTTGTACTGGTCGTCGCGCGTTTCGCAAACGAACTCGACGCCCGAAACGTAGCCAGTGTCGTTCGCCCAGCTGCAGTAGTCCTCGATGCCCTGAGCGTAGTACTTGCCCGCGTCGGAGGTGGGACCGGTGATGGCACCGGACCACATGATGTGCACTTTCTCTGCGGCCGCAAATCCCATCGCGAGTACCGCGGCCAAGGCCCACAACGTCCATTTGTTCTTCATACGCCTACCTCCCTTATTGCGACGGCGCAGCGCGCCGGATCGCCTAGTACTTGAACGGCCAGTTGCGGAAGTAGCTGCGCAACAGCCGCCACCAGTTCGCAAGCCCCCGCGGCTCGAAGATGAGGAAGAGCACGATGGCGAGGCCGAACGCCAGGGGACGGATCGCCGAGCCGACGTCGACGCCCGGCGGGTTGTAGATCGTTTTGATCCAGTAGGAAAAGGTCTCCATGTTGATGTCGAGCAGCTCCAGGAAGGCCGGCCCGAAGAAGCTGCCCACGAGGGTGCCGAGGCCGCCCACGATGGCCATGGCCAGGAACTTGATCGAGATCATCAGCGAGTAGTCCTCGATCACCACTGCGCGCGACCAGTAGGCGTAGAGCGCCCCGGCCACACCGGCGTAGAAGGCCCCCAGGGCAAAGGCGAAGACCTTGGTGCGGCCCGGGTCCATCCCCATGGCGTCGGCGGCGCGGTCGTTGTCGCGCACGGCCACCAGCGAGCGGCCGAAGCGGGTGCGCAGCAGGTTGCGGAAGCCAAAGGCCATGACGACGAGGACGACGAAGGTCACGTAGTACCAGAAGTAGTGATGGTTCTTGAACCCCACCTTGTAGCCCAGGAAAACGACCCGCGGCATGGCCATCGCGCCGCCCTGTTCGAGCGCCGGCGAGTGCCCCACCGCCCACTCGAAGATCAGCTGGAAGGCGAGGGTGGCGATGGCGAGGTAGAGGTGCTTGATGCGCAGCGCCGGGATACCCACCACCGCACCGGCCGCGGCGGCCACCAGACCCGAGACGGGCAACACCGCCCAGAAGGGCAGGTAGGGCGCGACCAGCGCCGCGGTGTAGGCGCCCACCCCCAGGAAAGCGGCGTGGCCGATGTTGATCAGCCCGGCGTAGCCGGTGATGATGTTGAGCCCCAGCACGGCCAGCGCGTAGATGAGGATGAGGTCGAGGATCTGCATGTCCCCGCGGCTGAGGAACTGGGGCAGCACGAGCATGCCGATCAGGAAGACGGCCAGGCTCGCCTGCTCGCTGTAGGTGGCGAAGATGGTGGTGTCCTGGGCGTAGCTGGTCTTGTAGTTGCCCGTGCGCGTCCAGGGGTTACGCATGGCGCCTCCTATACACGTTCGATCTCCTCGGTGCCGAAGAGGCCGTGCGGTTTAAACCAGAGCACGAGCAGCAACACCAGGAACGGGAAGACGTCGCCGGTGCCGCCGCCGGGGATGTAGGCGTCGAGGTAGCCGGCGGCCAGGTTCTCCAGGAGGCCGATGATGATGCCGCCCACCACGGCCCCGGGAATCGAGTCGAGGCCTCCGAGGATGACGACCGGAAAGACCTTGAGCCCGATGCCAACGAGGCCTTCCAGGTTGAGCCCGGAGATCGCCCCCACGATCAGGCCGGCCGCAGCCGCGGTGACGCCCGCCGCCGCCCAGGCCAGGGCGAAGACCTTCTCCACCGAGACGCCCAGGCTCATCGAGGCCATCTGGTCGTCGGCCACCGCCCGCATGGCGATACCGACGGTGGAGCGCTGGAAGAACCAGCCGAACGCCGCCAGGAAGACGGCGGTGAAGACGACGGCGAGGAGCTGCGGGTAGCTGACGCTGATGCCGGCGAAGCTCACGCCCCCCTCGGGCAGGAAGCCCGGGAGCGAGAAGTTGCCCGAGCCGTACGGGGTGAGGTGGATGAGTCCGCCGAAGACCGAGGCGAGGCCGATCGTCACCATGATGACGCTGATGATCGGCTGGCCCACGAGCGGCTTGAGGAAGACCCGCTCGGTGAAGTAACCAACGACCGCGGTGAAGACAAGGGCGAACGCGGCGGCGATCCAGACGGACAGCCCCAGGCCGACCGCGAGCGCGTAGGCGGTGAAGGCGCCGATGGCGATGAAGTGGCCGTGGGCAAAGTTGATGACGCGGCTGGCCTTGTAGATGAGGACGAAGCCCAGCGCCGCCAGCGCGTAGACCGACCCCACGACGATGCCGGAGATCAGCAGCTGAAAGAAGTAGCTCATGCGCCCACCTCCTCGCGAGCGGGGCCGGGGGTGAGATCGATCACGCGCACGTTCGCCTCCACGCGTTGCACCGAGCCGTCCTGGTACTTGAATTCGGTCTTCACGAGCACCTCGTCGGCGTCGCCGTAGAGCGCCTCCACCAGGTCGTGGTAACGCTCCGCCACGAACTTGCGCCGCACCTTGCCGGTACGGGTCAGCTCATCATCGTCGGCGTCGAGCAACTTGAAGAGCAGCACGAAACGGCGGATGCGCAGGCCCTCGGGCAGGTCGGCGTTCACCTGTTCGACCTCGCGCCGGATCAGCTCGGCCACCTCGGGTTTGCTCGAGAGGTCCATGTAGGTGGTGTAGGCGAGGCCGCGGTCCTCGGCCCACTTGCCCACGGTCTGGGGGTCGATGTTGATGAAGGCGGCCAGGTAGGGCCGGCGGTCGCCGTAGACGACGGCCTCCTTGATGAAGGGGCTGAACTTGAGTTTGTTCTCCAGGAACTGGGGGCTGAACATCTCGCCGCCGGCGGTGTGCATGACGTCGGAGAGGCGGTCGATGACGACCAGGTGGCCGTCCTCGGTCAGGTAGCCGGCGTCGCCCGAGTGCAGCCAGCCGCCCTCGAGCAGCTCGGCGGTGGCGTCCGAGCGCTTGTAGTAGCCGGCGCAGACGGCGTCGGAGCGGGCCAGGATCTCCCCCTCGTCGCTGATCTTCACCTCGGTGCCGGGAATGGGCACGCCTACGGTGTCGTAGCGCACGTCGCCGTCGCGGTGGACGAAGGCGATGCCGGTGATCTCGGTCTGACCGTAGATCTGCTTGAGGTTGACCCCGAGGGCGTGGAAGAAGCGGAAGACGTCGGGGCCGAGCGCCGCCCCGCCGGTGTAGGCCCGGCGCAGGCGCAAGAAGCCCAGCTGGTCCTTGAGCGGCCGGAAGAGGACCGCGTGCGCGAAGGCATAGGCAAGGCGCAAACCCAGGGGCATGGGTTTGCCGCGCATGCGGTAGTCGGCTGCCTTGTAGCCCACCTTCATCAACTGGCGGTACACCCAGCGGTTGAAGGCGTAGGACTCGCTGATGTCCACCCAGATGCGGCTCTGGATCCCCTCCCAGACGCGCGGCGGGCTGAACATCAGGTGGGGGCCGATCTCGACGAGGTCGCTCATGGCGGTGGCCACCTCCTCGGGGAAGTTGACCGCGAACCCGCCGGTAAGCCCCATGCCCATCGTCATCATCTGTTCTCCGATCCAGGCCAGCGGCAGGAAGGAGAGGTAGTCGTCGCTGGGCTCCATGGGGTCGATCTCCTGTAGCGCCACGCCCATGTGGATCAGGTTCTTGTGGGTGAGCATCGCCGCCTTGGGCTTGCCCGTGGTGCCCGAGGTGAGCGAGAAGTGGGCCACGTCCTCGGGACGGCCCGCCTCGAGCCGCTCCTCGTAGGCACGCGGGTCGGCGTGGCGGTGCTTACGGCCCAGATCGAGGACTTCTTCGAAGCTGACGAAGAGGTCCGGGTCGTAGCCGCGCATGCCGCGCGGGTCCTCGTAGACGATCCGACGCAGTTTGGGGAGCTCGTCTTTGACCTCGAGCAGTTTGTCGGCCTGCTCCTGGTCCTGCACGAGCGCCATCGTGACGTCGGCGTAGTCCATCACGTAGGCGACCTCGGCGGGGACCGAAGAAGGGTAGATGCCCACGGAGACGCCGCCAAGCCCCTGTACCGCCAGCTCGGCGTAGACCCACTCGGGAATGTTCTCGGCGATGACCGCGAACTTCTCGCCCGGCTCGTAACCCAGTGCGAGCAGCCCGTGGGCAAAGTCGCGCACGTTGGCGTAGTACTCGGCGTAGGTCACCTCGTTCCAGATGCCGAAGTCCTTCTCGCGTAGCGCCACGCGTTCGCCCTCGTTTTCAGCGCGCAGCTTGAGGAGCTGCGGCAGCGTGTACCGTTTCAACTCGGCGCTGGGGCGGAGGATCTTCATCCCGCACCCCCGACGTAGGCCTCGATCACGGCCGGATTCTCGGCCACGTCCTCGGGTTTGCCGGTGGCGATCACCATCCCGAAGTCGAGGACGTAGACGCGGTCGGAGATGTCCATCACCACCCCCAGGTCGTGCTCGATGAGGATCACCGTGGTGCCGCGCTCGGCCAGGATGTCGAGGATGAAGCGGACCATGTCCTCTTTCTCTTCGAGCGTCATCCCCGCCATCGGCTCGTCGAGCAGGAGCAGTTTGGGTTCCAGTGAAAGCGCCCGCGCCACCTCGACGCGCTTGCGCACCCCGTAGGGCAGGTTGCCCACCAGTGCCTTGCGGTAGGGCTCGAGCTCCATGAAGTCGATCACGTCCTCGACGACGCGGCGGTTCTCGACTTCGACCCGGCGCGCGGAACCGTAGAACACGGAGGCCGCGCCGATCGAGTACTTCAGGTAGGTGTGGCGCGCGAGCATCAGGTTCTCGAGGACGGAAACGCCCCCGAAGAGTTCGATGTTCTGGAACGCGCGCGCTACCCCGTAGCCCGTGATGGTGTGGGGGCTGGCGTGGGTGAGGTCGTGACCCTCGAAGGTGATGCGACCGTGGGTCGGGTGGTAGAAGCCCGAGATGCAGTTGAGCAGGCTGGTCTTCCCCGCCCCGTTGGGACCGATGACCGAGACCAGCTCCCCCGGCTCCACGACGACGTCGACGCCGTTGAGTGCGTTGATGCCCCCAAAGCTTAAGGTAACGTTTTCGACTGAAAGCTGCGCCAAGACCGCCTCCCCGGAACCAACGATGCTGTTTGCGGCGAGTATACCGACGCAGCCCCTGGTTGTCAACGCTTATTGCAGTCGCTGACGTAAAAGCGTCATATTCAAAGGACCTGCATAGCGACCTGTACGTTAAGCTGAGCCGATGAGGCGCCGCAGGGCCGCTTCCGGGTCCGGATCGCGCGCGAGTGAGCTGCCGATGAGCACGGCGTCGAAACGCCCCTCGAGGGGCGCAAGCTCTTCGTGGGCGCGGTAGCCGGACTCGGCCACCAGCAACCCATCGAAACCCAACGCACGGACGTGGCGGGCCACCCGGGGGGCCGTGCCCAGGTCCACCCGCAGGGTCGCCAGGTCGCGGTTGTTCACGCCCAGGATCTCCGCCCCCGCCTCCAGCGCCAGCTCCGCCTCGCGCTCGTCGTGCACCTCGATCAGGGCGTCGAGCCCTGCAGCGCGCGCCGCTTCCAGGTAGGCCCCGGTAAGCGGACCCAGGACGGCCACGATCAGCAGCACCGCCGAGGCCCCTAACGCCACGGCCTCGTCGATCTGCGACGGGTGCACGACGAAGTCCTTGCGCAAAAGCGGCAGCTCCACGGCCGCACGCACGGCCTCCAGGTCGGCGTCGCTCCCGGCGAAGAACTCGGGCTCGGTCAGCACGCTTACGGCCCGCGCCCCTGCACGGGCGTAGGCGCGCGCCACCTCGGCGGCGTCCAGGTCGGCGATCTCACCCTCCGAAGGGCTCTTGCGCTTGACCTCGGCGATCACCGAGAGGCCGGGCGCCGCCAACGCCTCCACGAGGGAGGGCGGCCTCCCGGCCGGCGAACGCGCGTCCCGCAGGCCGCCGGCCTCGACCCGCTCCAAGCGGCGGCGGGCGATGCGCCCCAGCACGCCGGGGACGCGGCTAAGGTCAGGAATCATGGCTTCCATGCAGGGCGAAGGCGTCCGGGGGCAGGTCCACCTCGGCCACCCAGGCCAGCAGCCGGCTCAGGTAGACCTGCAAGAAGTAGTCGGGGCTGATCACCTGGTCCACGGCCAAGTAGGCGTCCTGCAGCGGGGGCTCCTTGAGCGCGAAGAGGCCGTGGTACGGCTGCAGCACGCGCAGGGGCAGCCCTCCACCGGCGTAGAGGATCAGGTCGACCTCGTGCGCGAGCGCCTCGACCTGGGCCTGCGAGAGGGCGACCCGGCCGCGCTGGGGCTGCGGGAAGCGGCCAAGCACGGCCTCCCCTTCGCTGGGGCTGGACTGCCAGACGTGCACGGTGCGCGCCGTACGCAGCGCCGAACGCAGGCCCGGTAGCGGCGGTCCGACCCAGAGGATGCGCGCCCCCGTGAACCCGGCGTGCTCTATGGCGAAGCGAACGGCTTCCGGCCAAAGAAAGCTGCCCGTCGCCGCCCCGAACTGAACCTTGACCGCGTCCACGCGCCTCGCCTCCTCCGCCTCGGCCTCGCGCCGCGGCACCGCCTCGAAGGCCGCCCCTTGGGCCTCGGGATCCTCCACCAACGCCCCCCCGAAGCCCAGCGGGGCGAGGCCCGCGACGGCTTCGGACAGCGCCGTGCCCGGCTGGGCGCTCTGGACGAAGAGCGGCAGGTCGTGCCCGTGGACCGCCGACACCAGGGCATCGTGCCAGCGGCTTTGGGCGGCGGCGAAGAGCGCGACGAGGTTCATCGCCGCCCCCTCGATTGGGCGGTAGGGGCGGCTGCGGCAGCGCGGCTCACGTGGCTGATTATACCCACGGTCACGCGCCCGGGGCGATCTGAGCGCCCACATCGACCTGCGTGCGCCAGGCCACGCTCATCTCGGGGGTCGTGTGGTGCCAGGCCAGGCGGCCCTGCGCGTCCACGAGGATCAGGCCGCCGGCTCCACCCAACCGGGCGACCGTCTCCAGGGCCGTACGCACCGCCCGCTCAGGAGTTGCGTTGCGCAGCGCGCTGGCGGCGCGGTAGGCCGCCAGCGCGCGGGCGAAGTACTCCCCGTGCCCCGTGGCGCTGACCGCCCCCAGCCTTGCCTCGGCGTAGGTTCCCGCGCCCGGCAGCGGGGTGTCGCCGACGCGGCCCACCCGTTGGTCGACCATCCCCCCGGTGGAGGTGGCCGCCGCCAACCGGCCCGCGGCGTCCAGGGCCACCGCGCCCACGGTGCCCGAACGCTCTTCCAGCGCGCGCCGTCGGGCCAGCGACCAGCGACGCCTTTGGCGTTCGGTCACGAGCTCGCCGGGATCGCACGCGGGGATGCCGCGATCGCGCGCGAAGCGGCTTGCCCCCTCACCGACCAGCAAGACGTGTTCGGAGCGCAACACCTCGGCAGCCAGCAGCACCGGATTCTTGACGTCGCGCACGGCGGCGACGGCGCCGAAGCCCAGGTCCTCGCCGTCCATGACGGCGGCGTCCAGCTCGGCGAAACCGTCACGGTTCAGGGCCGCGCCGGTCCCGGCGTTGAAGAGGGGGTCGTCCTCGAGCCGCCGCACGGCCTCGAGCACCGCCTCCAGCGCGGTTGCACCCTGTTCGAGCAACGCCCAGGCCGCATCGCGTGCGCGCACCACCCCGGCAACGCGGTCGTCCCAACCCGACGTTTCAACGCGCCCCGCGCCGCCGTGGACCAGCAGGGCGGGTCCGCCGCCTACCAACGCCACACCATCCCCAGGCCGGCGCGCGCGTAGGACGCCGCCCCGTAGTTGTAGCTGAGCTCGGCGTAGGGCCGGGCCGGGCCGACGTTGAGGGCCAGTCCCAGGGTTACGACGGCGTAGGACTCCGAACCCACGTCCATCACGAACCCCCCCTCCGAAGGGAGCCGCGCGATCATCGTCGCGGCCCCCGCGGCCGCGTAGGGCTCGAGCAAACGCCGCCCCCAGGGCCGGTAGAGCAGGTCGAGACCGCCCATCAGCCCCCCACGCTCACCAAAGAGCAAGCGGCCGCGCGCGGCCAGCGGCTGCCCCTCGACATAAAAACCCAAGACGCCAGAATAGCCGCCCAGCGCCATGTTCCTGCCTACGGCCAGATCCAACCCGCCCGCGGCCCACGCGGACGCAAACAGGAGCAGCAGCCCAATCCCGTACCGTTTCACGAGCTCTATTCTATGCGCTCGAGCCCCGCGTACTTGACCAGGAGCCGCTTGAGCCCCGCTTCACCGAAGTGCACGGTCACCTCCTGACGCGCCCCCTCGCCGCGGGTGGCCACCACCGTGCCTTCGCCGTAGCGCGGGTGGCGCACCTTCTCGCCGCCTCGGAAGCCCGAGGCCGACTCCTTCGCGGCGCGGTGGTTTACCGGGGCGCCCGAGACCGGCGCGGGCGCGGGTTCGTGGGCGTCGCCGAAGGGGCCTACGGGCTTCAGAAGGTCTTCGGGAATCTCATCCAGGAAACGGCTCGGCCGCACCCGCTCGCGCTGGCCCCAGGTTTCGCGCTCTTCGGAAAGCGTGAGGTAGAGCCGCTCCTGGGCGCGGGTGATGCCCACGTAGAGGAGGCGGCGCTCCTCCTCGATCTCGGCGTCCGATCCCAGACTGGAACGGTGGGGCAGGAGCCCCTCCTCCACGCCCACGACGAAGACGACCGGAAACTCCAGCCCCTTGGCGTTGTGCAGCGTCATCAGGGTGACCGACCGTTCGGGCGCGGCGTTCGGCTCCTCGGCCCTGGCGGTCAGGGCGATCTCGTCAAGGAACTCGGCCACGCTGCCGCCGTGTTCCTCCTCCCACTCGGCCGCGGCCCTGAGCAGCTCCTCCAGGTTCTCGAGCCGCGGCTCGCTGTCGCCCTCGCGCCGCAGCATCTCGCTGTAGCCGGTCTCGGCCAGCACGAGCCGCAGGAAGGCCTCGGGACCCGCGTGCTCGGCCGCCTCGCGCAAGGTGTCGACCAACGCCACGAAACGCTCCACCGCCGCGGCTTGGCGGGCGGCCAGCAGCTCGCCGGCGCGCCTCGCCGCCTCGAGCAGGCCCACGCCCTGCGCTTGGGCCCAGGCGGCGAGCTTGCCCACCGAGGCGGCGCCCACCCCCCGGGCCGGCACGTTGATGACGCGGCGCAGCGCCACGTCGTCGGCGGGGTTGACCGCCAAGCGGGCGTAAGCGAGCACGTCCTTGACCTCGCGGCGCTCGTAGAAGCCCACGCCGCCAACGATCCGCGCCGGCAGGTTGAGGCGCCGGAAGGCCTCTTCGAGCACCCGCGACTGGGCGTTGGTGCGGTAGAGCACGGCGAAGTCGTCGAGCGCACCCCCCGCGGCCAGCCGCGCCACCTCGCGGGCCACGAAGGCGGCCTCTTCGCGGTGGTCCGGGGCGCGGTAAAGCCGCACCGGTTCGCCGGCGGGCTTCACCGGCTTGAGCGTTTTGTCAAGTCGCTGCTCGTTCTTTTCGATCAGGGCGTTGGCCACCCGCAGGATCGCCGCGGTGGAGCGGTAGTTCGCCTCCAGGCGGTAGACCGCGGCCCCGCGGTAGTCGCGCTCAAATCCGAGGATGTTCTGGATGTCGGCGTTGCGGAAGCCGTAGATCGACTGGTCCGGATCGCCCACCACCATCAGGTTAGCCTCGTCGCCGGCGAGCAGCTTGGTCAGGCGGTACTGGGCGGGGTTGGTGTCCTGGTACTCGTCGACGTGGATGAAGCGCGCCCGCTGACGCACCGCCTCCAGGGTCTCGGGGTGGCGCTCGAAGACCTCGATCGTGCGCAGCAGCAGGTCGTTGAAGTCGACGGCGTTGTTCTCGGCGAGGCGCTGCTGGTAGCGCGCGTACACCTCGGCCATCTGCTGCTTGGTAAGCCCGCCCACCCAATCGTCGGCGTGGGCCAGGAACTCTTCGACCGACCACATGCGGTTCTTGATGCGGTCGAGGATCGCCCGCACGTAGGTGGGCCTCGCCTCGAGCCCCAGCGCGCCCAGCACCTCCTTGAGGAGCACCCTCTGGTCGTCGTCGTCGTAGACGACGAAACCCGGCTTCAGCCCGATGCGCTCGCCGTAGCGCCGCAGGATGCGCAGGCTGGCGGAGTGGAAGGTGCTCACCCACAGCTCGCCGGCCGCACGCCCCACCATCCGCGAAAGCCGCTCGCGCATCTCGCCCGCGGCTTTGTTGGTGAAGGTCACCGCCAGCACCTCGGCCGGGTAGACCTCGCGTTCGGCCAGCAGGTAGGCGACCCGGTGCACGACGGTGCGGGTCTTGCCCGAACCGGCCCCGGCGATCACCAGTGCCGGGCCCAGGAAGTGCTGCACCGCGGCTTGTTGTTGTTCGTTGAGGGAGGAAAGGAGGTCGCGCGCAGACACGCCGAACAGTCTATCAGCTCACCCGCCCCGCGGTAGGATGAGGCCATGGACGAGCTCCGCTTCGGAACCGACGGCTGGCGCGACGTCATCGCCGACCGCTACACCTTCGCCAACGTCGCCCGGGTGGCCCAGGCCACGGCCGACTACGTGGCCTCGACGGGCGGCGGTCGGGTGGTGGTGGGGTACGACACCCGCTTCCTCTCGGACCGCTTCGCCGCGCACGTGGCCGGCGTCATCGCCGCGAACGGCTTAGAAACCTACCAAGCAGAGCGCTACCTGCCGACGCCGGTCACCTCGTTCGCGGTGGTGCATTTCCAGGCGGCCGCGGGGGTCATGATCACCGCCAGCCACAACCCGCCGGAGTACAACGGCTACAAGCTCAAGGGGCCCTACGGCGGCTCGGCCACCCCCGAGATCTACGACGGTATGATCCAGCGCCTCGACGCCAACCCCCCGTTACCCTCCAGGCCGG
>JALSIA010000090.1 GCA_026981865.1 Thermaceae bacterium | reverse complement strand
GCAGCACAACACCTCGCGCGGGCCCGCCAAGGGGGGCGTGCGCTACCACCAGGACGTGACGCTTTCCGAGGTGATGGCGCTGGCGGCCTGGATGAGCATCAAGAACGCGGCCGTGGGCCTGCCCTACGGCGGAGGCAAGGGCGGGATCCGCCTCGACCCGCGGCAGCTCTCTCCCTCGGAGCTCGAGCGCGTCACCCGCCGCTTCACCTCCGAGATCGGCATCCTCATCGGCCCCAAGAAGGACATCCCCGCGCCCGACGTGGGCACCGGCCAGCGCGAGATGGCCTGGATGATGGACACCTACTCGATGAACGTGGGCTCGACCACCCCCGGCGTGGTCACCGGCAAGCCGATCGCCATCGGCGGCTCGTTGGGCCGGCAGGACGCGACCGGCAACGGGGTCTTCTTTACCGCCGCCGCCGCCGCCGAGAAGATCGGCCTGCCCATCGAGGGCAGCCGCGTGGTGATCCAGGGCTTCGGTAACGTGGGCAACGCCGCGGCGCGTGCCTTCTACGATCACGGCGCCAAGATCGTGGCCATCGCCGACGTGACCGGGGCGATCTTCAACGAAGCGGGCATCGATCCCTACGACCTGATCCGCTACGTGGCGGAGTCGGAGACGCGCGGGGTCCGCGGTTACCCGAAGGCCGAGCCGCTGCCCGCCGCCGAGCTCTTCGCGGTGCCCTGCGAGTTCCTGGTCCCGGCGGCTCTGGAGCGCGTGATCACCGAGCAGAACGCTCACAAGGTGCAAACCAAGATCGTCGTCGAGGGCGCGAACGGTCCCACGACGCCGGCGGCCGACGACATCCTTGCCGAGCGCGGCGTCGTCGTCGTTCCCGACGTCCTCGCCAACGCCGGCGGCGTGACGGTTTCGTACTTCGAGTGGGTGCAGGACTTCAACTCCTACTTCTGGACCGAGGAGGAGATCAACCAGAACCTCGAGCGCGTCCTGCGCGAAGCCTTCGAGGCGGTCTGGCAGGTGGCGCAGGACCGCAAGGTGCTCCTGCGCACGGCCGCCTACATCGTGGCGGCGACGCGCATCCTCGAGGCACGGGCGTTGCGCGGCCTCTACCCCTGAGCCCGACTGGCCCCCCGGCCTTGGCCGCTCTCCATGGGGATGGGCTAGGCTTGAAGCATGGCACGCCCGCTCGCCGTCGCGCCCGACTGGCCGCACTGCGGCCGGGTGACCCTCAAACCCTTCGCTTACGGCCTCACGGCCGAGGAATGGCGTGGGTTTTGGGAGAGCTTCCGCGATCCCGAGATTGCCGAGTGGAACGGCAACCGCCCGCTGCGGATGCCGCTGTGGCTCTTCAAGCGGGTGGTGCAGGGGGAGATCAAGCGCGGCGACCGCTTGGGCTTCGTCGTCCTCGACGAGCACGGCGATTGGCTGGGGACCCTCGAGCTCTACGAGATAAAGGGGCGCGAGGCCACCCTGGGCATCATCCTGGGGCGCAAGGACCGCTGGGGGCAGGGCTACGGCCGCGAAGCGGTGCGTGCCCTGCTCGGCTACGCTTTTGGTACCCTAGGGCTCGAGCGCGTCAAGCTGCGCACCTTCAGCCACAACCTGCGGGCGCGGCGCGCCTTCGCCGCGGCGGGTTTCCGCGAGGTGGGCGTGGAGGCGTTGCCCGGGGGGAAGCAGGACACCCTGATGGAGGTGCGGAAGGGGGAGTGGCGTGCGCCTTGCGGTGGCGGATGACGTGGGGCCGGACTACCTGAGCGGGCTTCCCGATGACGTGGAGGTCGTGCGCTTTCCCCTGGAGGGGGCGCCGGGTCCGGAGGTACTGGACGCCGAGTTCGTGGTGCCCACCCGCCGGCGGATGGCCGAGGCCCTGGGGCGGATGCCGGGCCTGCGCGTGGTGCAGACGATCTCGGCGGGGGTGGACTGGGTGCTGCCCTTCGTGCCCGAAAGAGCAACGCTGGCCGACGCCCGCGGCGTCCACGACGTGGCCGTGAGCGAGTGGGTGCTGACCGCGCTGCTCGTGGCCACCAAGCGCGTGCCCGAGCTGCTGGAACGTCAGCGGGGGGCCGCGTGGGACGGCGGCTTCCGGCCGGGCGAGCTCTGGGGGCAGACCGTACTGATCCTCGGCTACGGCTCCATCGGCCGGGCGGTCGAGGCGCGGCTCGCGCCCTTCGGGGTTCGCGTCCTGCGCCTCGCCCGCCGGCCGCGGACCGGGGTGCGCACCCTGGAGGCGCTTTCGGAGCTGCTGCCGCGCGCGGACGCCGTGGTGCTGCTGCTGCCGCTCACGCCGGCGACCCGGGGGCTGGTGGACCCTGCCTTCCTGGAACGAATGAAGCCCGGCGCCCTGCTCGTCAACGCTGGTCGTGGCGCCCTGGTGGACACGGGTGCGCTCCTGGAGGCGCTGCGCGCCGGCCGCGTGCGCGCTGCGCTCGACGTGACCGATCCCGAACCCCTGCCCGCGGACCACCCGCTCTGGCGCGCGCCCGGGGTCTGGATCACCCCGCACCTGGCCGGCAGCTCTCCGCGGCTGCGGGCGCGCGGCTTCGCCCTGGTGCGGGCGCAGGTGGAGCGCTACCTGCGCGGCGAACCGCTGTTCAACGTGGTCCGCGAAGGCTACTGAGCGGCGTAGAATGGGGGCGTACGCCATGGACTTCGATCTCAAGCGCTTCCTGCGCGAGCGGTACCAGGTTTCCGGGCTGGTGGCCCCGGGCCGCTTCGAAAGCGAGCTGGCCAAACGCATCGGTACGCCCAAGAAGCGCAAGCCGGTCCTGGCCGCCTGGCAGGCCTACCTTGGCGAGCCCGGCCGCGAGGCGGTGCGAAGATTTTATGGGCGGACGCTCGAGCCAGGACCGCACCGGCTCGAGGCCCTGGTCTACGCACTGCACTACCCCTTCCTGCAGTTCTACGCGCGCGTGGTGCCCGGGCTGCTGCCCGCAGGTGGCCGCGTTCTCGAGGTGGGCGCCTACACCGGGGCGC
>JALSIA010000089.1 GCA_026981865.1 Thermaceae bacterium | reverse complement strand
TCGCGGCCCAACAGGTAGAGGGCGCTCTTCCGCATGCGTTCGAGCTTCCAGGGGCGGATGCTCTCGAGCGGCGTGCCGTAGCGGTCCGAGGCCCGCTGCTTGACCTCGGCGAAGACGGGGACGCCGCCTTGCTCGAGCCAGAGGTCGATCTCGCCGTAGGGGGTGCGGCGGTTGCGCGCTACCAGGGCGTACCCGTGCGCGAGCAGGTGTTCGAGCGCGGCGTCCTCGGCCCAGCGCCCTTTCACGGGATCAGATTTCCAGGCGTTCGGCGTCGGCCCAAAAGCCCTCGAGGTCGTAGTAGTCGCGCGCCTCGGGGCTCATGATGTGCACCAGCACCGGCCCGTAGCTGAGCAGCCACCAGCGGCTCGAGGGCCCCTCGACCGCGTCGGGGCGGATGCCCTCGTCGCGCAGCTTCTCCTGCACGTGGTCCTGCAACGCCTGCAGGTGCGGCTGGCTGGTGCCGGTGGCGATCACGAAGTAGTCGAGCGAGTCCGAGACCTTGCGCAGGTCCAGCGCCACCACGTGCTCGGCCTTCTTGTCTTCCAGGGCTTGGGTGATCTTGGTGATCAGTTCTACCGCATCGATCGTCTTAACCATTCGTCCTTAGGGTACCAGATCGCGGCCCAGCACGATGACCACATCGGCGTCGTAGTAGAGGCGGAAGCGCGATACCAGCGGCAGGTGCACGGCTTCGGCGTAGTAGCCGCCGGCCTCGAGCGCGGTGTCCACCAACACCTTGCTGGCCTCCTGCAGGCGGATCCGGCGAACCTCGGGCGCGGGCAGCGCCAGCCGCTCGAGCCCCCGGGCGTAGGCTGCGCCCAGCCCCGCGCCGCTGCCGTCGAGAACCAGGACCCGCGCCTCGGGCGGCGGCACCGAAGGCCGGGCGTCGATACCCAGGAAGGCCGCCAGGAAGGAACGCCGCATCGCGTCGTCGAAGACCAGGTAGACCCCCTCCTCGCGGGTGGGCAGGGTGGCCGTCTTCAGCTCGAGTCCGCGCAGCTGCGGCAGCAACGCCAGCACCTGCCCTACGTCCACGTCGGTCTCCATGTCGGCCCAGAAGTCGCGCACCATGCCCGGCACCCGCGGCCAGTTGGCGGGGCTGAGGGCGCGCTTCAGCACCTGCAGCACCACCTCCTTGATGCGGTCGAGGCGGCTCAGGTCGTCGCCCACCCAGCCGCGGAAGCGCATGTAGCCCACGGCCTCCTGGCCGCCCAAGTGCTGCCGACCCGCGGGAATGTGGATGTGCAGGTTCGCGGCGTTGTCGTCGTAGTTCATCGCGTCGGGCAGGTAGACGGTGACGCCCCCTACCGCGTCCACGGCGCGGGCGGCCAGGTCGAGGGTGAGCACCGCGTAGTGGTCCACGGGCAGGCCCAGCACCTGCTCCACCGCCTGCGCCAGCCCCCGGGCCCCCTCGAAGCCGTAGACCGCGTTGATCTTGCCCTTGTAGCCGTTGAACTCCACGTAGGTGTCCCGGGGGATGGCCACCACCCAAGCCCGGTTCCCCAGGAGGCGCACGTAGAAGATGGTGTCGGTGCGGCTGCCCGGACCGCAGGGGGTGGCGGGGCCGCAGTACTCGATGTCGCGCGCCGCCAGCACCAGGCTCAGCTCGGGCGCGCCTCCCGCCCCCTGGCGGGTCAGGCTGCGGTTCGCGTGGGGCCACAGGACGATCAGGACGGCCAGCGCGGCGAGGGTGAGGCCCAGCAGGACCAGGCGTCTACGCGTGCGCTTCGGCATACGCCTTCAGTGTACGGGGGTGGATGGGAATCCCCTTAGCCTTCAGGTAGGCCACCTTGCGCGCCACCGCCTCGGCGTAGGCCCCCTCCAGGTCGCCCGCGAGGGCGCGCTGGCGCAGGTCGTCGTTGACCCCGCGCCCCGGTTCGCTCACGTCGGCCACGTAGACGGCCATGCCGATGGGGTTCGTGGGCGAAACGCCCCATACGTGGCCCTCGATGGCCTCGAGCACCTCCGGGTCGCGCACCCCCCACTCCGCCGCGATCTTGCGGCCGGCGCAGCCGTGCAGGGCGCGGGGGTGGGCGGCCTCGACCTCGTTTTCGGGCGGACAGAGGGCCAGCAGCTCCGCCTCGGGCAGCTCGCGGGCGACGTCGTGCAGGATGCCGGCCAGCCAGGCGCGTTCGCCGTCGGCCCCGGCCGCCTCGGCCAGCGCCCGCGCCAGCTCAGCAACCCGTTCGATGTGGGCCCAGCGCTCCGGGGAGACCTGCCGGCGAACGCGCTCAACGAGCTTCTCGGTAAAGTCGGTGCTTGGCAATGTAGACCTCCACCTCGTAGGGGACCAGGTAGCGCACCGACCGCCCCTCGGCGATGCGGCGGCGGATCTCGGTGCTGGAGATGTCGTAGCCGGGAATCTCGATGGGCAGAACCCGCTCGCGGAAAAAGGGGTCGATGCGGCTCAGATCGTAACCGGGCCGGCTCACGGCCACCATCTGCGCGAGCAGGACGAGCGCCTCGGGCTCGCGCCAGGTCGCCAGGTCGCGGTAGGCGTCGGCCCCGGTGATGAAGAAGAGCTCGGCCCCCGGCCAGCGGCGTGCGGCCCGACGCAGCGTCTCCACGGTGAAGGTGGGTCCCGGACGGTCGAGCTCGAGCCGGCTGCTGCGGAACCGCGGGTCCAGGATCGTCGCCAGCACCACCATCTCGTGGCGCGCCTCGGCCGGGGCCGCCGGGCGTTTATGCGGGGGGCGGGCGGCGGTGACGAAGTGCACCTCGTCCAGCTCGAGGCGGTCGGCCGACTCGCTGGCGGCGAGCAGATGCCCCATGTGCACCGGATCGAAGCTGCCGCCGAAAAGTCCTATGCGCATCTAGCCCTCCGGGATGTACTCGAACTCGAGGTCGCCGATCCGCACGGTGTCACCGGCGCGCACGCCGCGCGCCTTCAGCGCCGGCTCCACGCCGCGCCGGCGGAACTCGCCCTGCAGCCACTCTGCAGCCTCGAAGAGCTCGCCGCGGATGCGCCCGATCAACTGCTCCAGCTCGGGGGCGCGCACCTCGTAGACCCCCTCCTCGACCTCGCGCACCTCAAGCGCGGGCACCTCTTCGCGCACCCGCGTGCCCGGGGGGGCGGTCGGCTGGGGCGCGGCCGGCAGGAGCTGAAAAAGGGTGGCGACCAGTTCGTCGAGCCCCGCACGCGTCACCGCCGAGGTGGGCACCACCGCGAGCCCTTCGGCCGCAAGGGCGTGCACCCGCTCACGGGCGGCGGCCTCGTCCAGCAAGTCGACCTTGTTGAGCGCCACCAGGCTGGGTCGGCGGAGCAGCTCGGGGTCGTAGGCCCCCACCTCGCGCCGCAACGCCGCCAGCGCCGCCGCAGGGTCCTGGGTCGCGTCGAGGACGTAGAGCAGGAGCCGGGTGCGCGAGATGTGGCGCAAAAAGTCGAGGCCCAGCCCCCGGCCCTGGGAAGCCCCCTCGACGATGCCGGGGATGTCGGCGATGGTGAAACGCTCCAGCTCGCCCTCGACCACGCCCAGGTTGGGGCTGAGGGTGGTGAAGGGGTAGTCAGCCACCTTGGGCCGGGCGCGGGTCAACGCCGCCAGCAGGCTCGACTTGCCGGCGTTGGGGTAACCCACCAGCCCCACGTCGGCGATCAGGCGCAGCTCGAGCCGCAACCGGCGTTTCTCGCCCGGCAGCCCCCCCAGGGCGAACCGGGGCGCCTGACGCGTCGCGGTGGCGAAGTGGGCGTTGCCGAGGCCGCCCTCGCCACCGCGGGCCACGCGCACGGTCTGATCCTCCTGCACCAGGTCGGCGAGCAGCTCGCCGGTGTCGGCGTCGTAGACGCGGGTACCCAGGGGCACCTCGATGACCAGGTCCTTCCCGGCGCGGCCGTCCATGCCCTTGCCCTTGCCGTGCTGCCCGCGCTCGGCTTTGTAGCTGCGCTTGGAGAGCTTGGCCAACGAGTCGACGCTGGAGCCCGCCTTCAGGTAGACGCTGCCTCCGCGGCCGCCGTCGCCGCCGTCGGGGCCGCCCTTGGGAATGTACTTTTCGCGGAAGAAGCTGACGACACCGTCGCCTCCGTGACCGGCGGCGACGGTGATCTCAAGCGTATCGCGGAACATTTTATAGGCCCGGGGCTCGGCCCGGCTCGCGGCCCACCAAGGGGCGAACCGCGCTAACCCTCGAGCGGACGCACCGAAACGTAGCGCCCCAAACGGCCCTTGTCCTGGAACTCCACCACCCCGTCCACGAGGGCGAAGAGGGTGAAGTCGCGGCCCAGGCCCACGTTCTTGCCGGGTTTGAACTTGGTGCCGCGCTGACGCACGATGATGTTCCCCGCCTTCACGACCTGGCCGCCGAAGCGCTTCACGCCCAGGCGCTTCGACTGCGAGTCGCGACCGTTCTTGGTGGAACCGAGTCCTTTTTTGTGTGCCATGGCTTACTCCTCGGCCTGCTCTTCGCCGGCCTGTTTCTTGCGCGCCGCCCGCAACCGGATCTTCTCGACCCGCAGCTCGGTGAACCACTGGCGGTGGCCCTTCTTGCGGCGGTAGTTGGTCTTGGCCTTGAACTTGGCGACGGTGATCTTCTTGCCGCGCTCGGTGCGCAGCACCTCGGCCACGACCTTCGCGCCCTTGACGGTGGGGTTGCCCACCTTGACCTTGTCGCCGCCGACCATCAGCACGTCGAACTCCACCTTCTCGCCCGGCTGGGCGTCCAGCTTTTCGACGCGCAGGATCGCACCCTCTTCGGCGCGGTACTGTTTGCCACCGGTCTTGATGATCGCGTACATGAATGCGTCCTCCAAAAGGCCAGAAGGCCTGCCGACTTTCCATTGTAGCGGGCGGACCCCCTTTAATCAAGGAGCCCGGCCACCCGAGTGAAAAACCGGGGCCTGAGCCCCGGGTTCTGGTGGAGCCGAGGGGATTCGAACCCCTGACCTCCTCAATGCCATTGAGGCGCGCTCCCAACTGCGCCACGGCCCCAAGCAAGGGATAATCTACCCGCGGGGGCGCGGTTTGTCAAGGACGGCCCGGGCCCTGGGGCGGTCTTCCACGCGGCCCCGGGGCCCGAGGCGAACGTGCGGGAGCGGCGGCTGGGTGCCCTGCATGCTTTGTATTGTAAACTACTTTACATCAGCATGTCCGTCGGGTAGACTCGCCCTGGAGGTAAGCCATGGAAACGATCCTCGGTGCAGGCGGTCCCGTCGCCCGCGCATTGGCGCAAGAACTCGAGCGGCAGGGGCGGCCGCTGCGCCTCGTCCGCCGAAACCCGGGGGCAAAAAGACCGGGTGTAGAAGTGCATGCGGCCGACCTAACCGACGCCGAGGCCACCGAGCGTGCGGTGCGCGGCAGCACGGTCTGCTACCTGACCGTCGGTCTGCCCTACCGGGCCGCGGTCTGGGCGCGCGACTGGCCGCGGGTGATGGAAAACGCGATCGCCGCCTGCCGCCGCCACCGGGCGCGCCTGGTCTTCTTTGACAACGTCTACATGTACGACCCCGACCATCTGGGCCGCATGACCGAGGCCACACCGGTGCGGCCGGTGAGCCGCAAGGGGCGGGTGCGCGCCCGCGTGGTGCGCATGCTGCACGACGCCGTGGAGCGGGGCGAGGTCGAGGCCCTGGTGGCCCGCAGCGCCGACTTCTTCGGCTTCGGCAAGCCCTGGAGCGGGGTGCTCAACTTCCTTGCTTTCGAACCGCTGAGCCGCGGGAAAAAAGCGATCTGGTTCGCCTCGGCGGACCGGCCCCACAACTTCACCTACCTGCCCGACGCCGCCCGGGCGATGGCCCTGCTGGCCCAACACGACGAAGCCTACGGCGAGGTCTGGCACCTGCCGAGCGGCGAAGCCCGCACCGGCCGCGCCTGGGTGGAGGGCGCGGCCGCGGCGCTCGGCGTCCAACCGCGGCTGCAGCTGATCACGCCGGCGATGGCGCGGCTCGCCGGGTTGTTCCAACCCCTGGTGCGCGAAACCGTGGAGATGCTCTACCAGTACGACCGTCCCTACGTCTTCGACAGCGCCAAGATCGCCGCCCGCTTCGGGCTCGAGCCCACCCCCACAGACGCCGCGCTCGCCGAGGTGGCGCGCCGCGACTACGGGGTCGGGGGCGGATCCGGAACCCAGCCGCAAGACGGCTCCCCGGGCCGCGCCCTCCTTGACAAACCCCCGCTGGATGGGTAGATTAACCTTTGCTTGGGCCCGTAGCTCAGTTGGATAGAGCGGCTGACTACGGATCAGCAGGTCAGGGGTTCGAATCCTCTCGGGCCCGCCAAAGCTTCGGAGCGCTCCCTCTCTGGGAGCGCTCGTTCGCGTAGGGGGCTCAGGCAAAGTTGCGCTCGAGAAGCTCCCGCGGGGGCACGGGGCGCGAAAGGACATAGCCCTGCACCTCGTGCACACCAGCGGCACGCACCCGATCGAGGGCCTCTTCCGACTCCACCCCCTCGGCCACCACCACCAACCCCATGTTCAGCCCCATCGTAACGATGCCGCGCACCGCGGGCACGCCGCGTTCGTTGTGCGTGGTCAACAAGTCGACGAAGCTGCGGTCGAGTTTGAGCACTTCAATGGGTAGGGTAACCAGGCGCCCCAGGTTGGAAAAGCCCGAACCGAAGTCGTCGAGTGCGAGCCGCACGCCCAGCCGGCCCAGCTCTTCGAGAACGGCCCAGGGAGTGTCGTCGTGTGCGATCACCTCCTCGGTGACCTCCAGCTCGAGCACTTCGGGGCCGAGGCCGTACTCCTCCAGCGTTGCCTGCACGAGGTCCAGCAGTTCGGGCACCAGCAGCGCCGGCGGCACGTTCACCCCGACCCGCACTCCGGCGGGGATGCGGTCGCGGTGCGCGGCGTAGAACCCGAGCGCCTCCTTGAGGACGAAACGGGTGAGGTCCATCATCCAACCGCGTTCGGCGGCGACCGCAAAGACCTCGAGCGGCGAAACCGGACCCGCAGGCCCGTGAAAGCGCAGCAGCGCCTCGAAGGCGGATACCCGCCACCGCTCCACGTCGTAACGTGGCTGAAAGTGCACGGCAAAACCAGGAAGGTGTGGATCGCGCAAGGCCGACTCGATGGCGTTCTCAAGCTGCGTCCGCCGCTTGAAACGCTCACGCATACCGGGGGCGACGAAGACGACCCGCTTCTGGACCTTCGAGTCGTAGAGGGCCAAATCGGCCGAACGCAGCAGCTCTTCGGGCTCCTGGGCGTCGTCGGGAAAGAAGGCGACCCCGATCGAAACCCCCGCGTAGGGGATCTTCGCCATCGCTTCGCGGATGCGCTCGAGTGCGAAGCCGGCCCCTTCGATGGTGGTGTTCTGCAGCAAGAGCGCGAACTCGTCGCCGCCAATCCGAGCCACCACGTCGCTGGCCCGCAGGTGCTCCTTCATGACCCGCGCCGCCTCCCCCAGCAGGCGGTCGCCGGCAAGGTGGCCGAAACGGTCGTTGTACCGCTTGAAATCGTCCATGTCGACCATGGCCACCGCCAGGTTCCAGCGCTCCCGGGCCGCGAGCGGCAGCGCGGTGCGCAGGTGCTCCGTGAAACCGCGGCGGTTGAGCAAGGCGGTGAGCGGATCGTGGAACGAGAGGTAGCGCAGCCGCTCCTGCGAGAGCAGCCGCGCGATCGCCGCGGCGATTAGCTCCGCCGCCATCCCGTAGGCCCAGTTGGCCAAGCGCCGGTCTTCGGGGGCGCGCTCGAGGCGTACGAGCAGGGCGCCCTCGAAGGGAAGCGCGGGCGTGGCCTGGACGCGCAGCGGGAAGAGCCCGACGGCGCCGTCCCAGCTGGCCTCGGTAGGCGCCTCGCCCGCCTCCAGGGCGCGGGCGAGGCGCCCGGCGGGGTCGGGCGACACCCCGCCCACGAGAATGCGGTGCACCCCCTCCAACTCCTTAGGGAAGCCCTGGCCCTGGGGGCGCCAGAGCACCGCCATCTCAAGCGGCGCCAGCGGACCCAACGTCTGCATCTCGCTCGTCAGCACCCGCTTGAGGTCGTCCAGCGTCTCGCTCTTAAGCAGCTCCTTGGAGAGGTGCAGCAGGCGCTCCTCGAGGTCCGACCGTTGGTGCTGCTGGCGCTCGAGCAGCAGCCCCCGGTGAATGGCCGAACCCAAGGCCGCACCGGCGAGCGTGAGCACCTGGTAAAGCTCCTGCGGGGGTTCGAACCCGTGGGGGAAGGCGAGGTTGGCGATCCCCAGGCGCTCGCCCCCGGCAAGGAGCGGGATGCTCAAGTGGCGCCCTAGGCCGCCCGAGAGCGCGCGGCGTTCGGCCTCGGGAAGGCGCTCGCCGGCCTCGGCGACCCGCTGCAATCGCTCGCACTCCACGAACTGTCCGGTGGTCTTGAGTTGGCCGCGCACGAAGAGCTGCTGGCAGGTGCAGCCGCCCGAGGTCAACACCGCCCGTTCGTCCGCTTCTAGCCCCGGCGGCAGGTTGCGCGCGGCGACCAAGCGGAAGCCCTCGGCCTCCTCGATGACCATCCAGCCGGTTTCCAGATGGGCCAAGCGAAGCAGGAACTCCAGGCCCAGGTCCGCGATCTCCTCCAACGTCTTGGCTCGATTCAGCTTCACCGACATGTCCAGAAGGTGCCTCCACGCTTGCGGGGTTACCGGGCGAGGCATCAACCGCCACCCTGGATCCGGCATGCGGACGAAGGTACCCTCGGACGCACGCTGCGCGTACCTGGGACCCGGCTGAATGGGGTGTTGGGTGTCGTTTCTGGAGCCTCTTCCATCTAGTAACCTATTTGCAATTACCGTATTTCGGTGATACTAACACAACTCGACTTCGCGCACGCAACCCCTGCCGGAGGAAGCCGCGGCGCGCGCCGGTCGCTCAGAAGATCAGATCGCTCCACGCCTGCATGGCCAGGGCGTAACCGAAACGGTCCCCCTCCACGAACCCCTGGGCGAGCAGGCGCCGGAGGGCCAGCGGGAAGAGCTCCTCCGGCGCGGCGCGGGTCATCCGCGGGGCGGCGTGCAGGAACTTTCCGGCCTCGTCGAAGAGGCGGACGCGCGGCAGACGGCGCGAGGCGTGCTCGAGCGCCCGCAGCAGCGCGCCCTCGTAGAGCGGCAGGTCTGCCGATCCCCGGTGGAACATCAGCGAACGCACGCCCTGGCGCATCATCTCCACATAGCCGACCGGCCCTTCCCAGCTTCGCACCGCGTCGTGGAGGCGGTACTCGAGCCGCGCCAACCCCAAACGGCGCAGGTTCAGGGCCAGGTCGACGACCGGGGCCGAGGGGTGCTGCCGCACGAGCACCGGATCGAAGAGTGCGAGGCGCTTGAGGTGGCCGGCCCGTACGGCCAGCAGGTGGGCGATCAGGGTCTCGGGGTAGACCCAGGCGGCGCGTTCGGGGGCCGGGTGCGCCCGCCCGCCCATGCCGATCCGCACCGGCCAGAACCACGGCGCCATGGCGTTGCCCTTGCCCACGCCCAGGACCACCGTATCGGCGGAGGCGCGCAGCAACGCCACGATCTCGGCCAGCTCGGCGGCCGAGAGGCGCGCCGAAGCGGGGGCGAAGACGTAGACGTCGTCGGGCTGGGACCGCGTCAGCGCGTAGCGCAGCAGCAGGCGCAGGGCCACCACCGGACCGCGCGGCCGCGGTGAGGTCAGGAGCTCGACGTTCGGAGCCAGCGCCCGCGCGGACATTCGCGGCAGCGGAGCGTCGAGGACGACCACCGAACCCAGCGACGCGGCGCTGGCGTGCGCGGTGAGGGCCGGCAGGCCCGAGAGGTCTGGCTGGGCGTAGAGGAGGAGAAAGCCGCGCATTGTTATCGATCCTACTGTATTTTGGCGAAATAAACGTAAGGTTAACACCTTGTAGCCGGCGCATGGTTGCGCTACCAAACGTCTCGACCGGGTCTAGTTCGCACGAATACCGCTTACGAAGTCTTCTTATAGAGGGTGGAATCCCACATTTTTGTTTCAGTTACTGTTTTCATTGAGCGAAGAACCGCTAGGGGGCGCCGTCCGCCCCGAAGCCGTCTTCGGGGGGCGCGATCCTGACGCCCAGGGTGTAGGTGACCGAGAGGCGGCGGCCCTCGTCGTCCAGGCGGTTGATCTCGATGCCCTTGACCCAGAGGGGGCGGTCCATCGCCCGCACCGCCTCGAGCATCGCGTAAGCCTCTTGGAAGCCGCCTTCGACGATGAGCAGACCGTCTTCGATGCCGGGGTTGACCTCCCGCACCTCGAGCCCCAGCTCCAGGGCGCGGCCGATCAGCTCGCGGTAGACCTCGGGCAGCTGCGCAGGGTCGAGGGGCGCGGCGCGCTTGGGCAGCGTCTCGGGCAACCGGAGCAGCTCTTCGAACCGCCCGCGCAGCCGACCCTCCTCGAGCTGCGCCTGACGCAGCTCCCAAGCGGTCAGCCCCAGGAGCGCCGCGGCGGCGAAGAAGACCAGCGCGGGCAGCCAGGCGTACCAGCGGCTTCCGTTCATCGGCCCATCACCTTACCCGGAAGCTCGAAGAGCGGCAGGTAGAGGGCGAGCGCCACGAAAAGGACGATCACGCCCAGGACCACCGTCATGACCGGCTCGATCATGCTGGAGAGCCGCTTCGTGGTGTGGTCGACCTCGCGCTCGAGGTGGTGCCCCACCTGGTCGAGCATGCGGTCCAGCTCGCCCGACTCCTCGCCGATGCTCACCATGCGGGTGAACATCGGCACGAAGACCTCGGGCTCGTGCGCGAGTGCCTGCGAGAGCGACTCGCCCTTGGCGATGCGGTCCTGCACCTCGTCGATCAGCGCGGCGACGTAGCGGTTGCCGGCCAGATCGCGGGCGGCGTCGAGGGCCGCTAGGATATTGATGCCGCTGGCGTAGAGGGTGGCCAGGGTGCGCGCAAACCGCGCCAGACCGCTCTTGTGCGCGATCGGCCCGAAGACGGGCAACCCCAGGAGGGTGCGGTCGATGAGGTAGCCTCCGGAGGGGGTGGCGCGCCACCGTCGGAACGCCCAGACGAGGAGCGCCAAGGCCAACGCGATGAGGAGGGCATAGCGGCGCACCGCGTCCGAGACCGCAAGCAGCGCGAGCGTGATGCCCGGCAGGTCGGCGCCGGCGTTGGCGTACAGCTTCTGAAAGACGGGCACGACGACCACCAGCAGGGCGACCACCGCAAGCAGCACGATGACGATGGCGAATATGGGGTAGGTAAGCGCCGAGCGGATCTTCTGCTGCAACTCGAAGGCATCGTCCAGGTAGCGCGCGACGCGGCGCAGCGTCTCCTCGAGGGAGCCGCTCAGCTCGGCCGCGGCGACCATGCGCACGACGATGGGGGGAAAGGCCTCGGGAAACTCCCCCATGGCCTCGGCCAACCCCGCGCCGCCCTCGATGCGGGAGCGCACCTGCTGAGCGGCGTGGCGCAGCGTGGGGTGGGAGCTTTGCAGGCTGAGGGTGTTCAGCGCCTGCACCAGGCTCACCCCCGCCCCGATCAAGGTGGCGAACTGCTCCATGAAGAGCACCAGATCGCCGCTGCCCGGCCTCCGCTGGCGACGGCGGCGGCCGGCGGGCGCCAGACGTAGTGGAAAAAGGCCCATCTCGCGCAGCCGGCGGCGGGCCTCCTGCAGGTTTTCCGCCTCGATCACGCCCTCGGCGGTGCGGGTTCCGCTTTCGTCGCTGGCCAGGTAGAGGTAGCGCATCTAAGCCTCCAGCATCCCCAACACCCGCATCAGCTCTTCGACCGTGGTCTGCCCCTCGCGCACCTGCAACAGACCGACCTCCCGCAGGGTACGGTGCTCGATCTTCTCGGCGTACGCCCGCAGCGCCGGCTCCCCCTCGCCCTCTCCCACGATGCGCAGGCTCTCGCGGTCGAAGGCGAAGACCTCGTAGAGGCCCAGCCGCCCGGTGTACCCGGAGTTTCGGCAGTAGCTGCAGCCCTGGCCGCGCCGCTCCTTGGAAAGCGCCTCGTCGCTCAAGAACCAGCGCTCCTCCTCGGTGAGCGGCCGCCACTCGCCGCACTGGGGGCAGACCCGGCGCACCAGGCGCTGGGCCACGATCCCGCGCAGTGTGGACGCCAGCAGGTAACGCTCGGCGCCCATCTCGATCAGGCGGCTGACCGCCGAAAGGGCGTCGTTGGCGTGGAGGGTAGCCAGGACGAAGTGGCCGGTCAGGGCCGCGCGAAGCGCGGTGTCCAGGGTTTCGGCGTCGCGCACCTCGCCCACCAGGATGACGTCGGGGTCGAGGCGCAGCGCCGCCCGCAGCACCTGGGCGAAGCCGAGCCCGATCCGCGGCTGCACCGGGATCTGGTTGATGCCCTCAAGCGGAAACTCGACGGGGTCTTCGATGGTGATGAAGTTGCGCTGGGGGGTGTAGATGTGCTCGAGCGCGGCGTAAAGCGTCGTCGTCTTCCCTGAGCCCGTGGGGCCGGTGACGAAGAGGATGCCGTGGGGGCTGCGCACCAGCTTGCTGAACTTCTCCAGCTCCGGGCGGAACATCCCCAGCTGCTCGAGCCCGAGCCGCACGGCCGTGGGGTAGATGATGCGCAAAACGACCTGCTCGCCCCAGAGCGTGCCCACGCTGGCGATCCGTACCTCGTGGCGCTTCCCCTCGTAGACGAAAGAGAAGTGCCCGTCCTGGGGGCGCCGGCGCTCGGCAATGTCGAGCCCCGCGAGGATCTTGAACCGCGCCACCACCGCCGGGGCCTCGTCCTTGGAAAGGTGCCGGAGCTCTTGCAGCACCCCGTCGACGCGCATGCGCACGACGAGCTGATGTTCCGCCGGATCCAGGTGCAGGTCCGACGCCCCCGCAGCGATCGCGTCGCGCAGCAGGGCGTCGGCGGTGCGCACCGCGGGCGAAGCCTCGGGTTCGGGCAGAGCCTCCTCCAGGGGCGCGGGGTTCGCAGGCCGCGCCTCCTCGATCGTGGCGCGGCCGAGCGCCCGGTTCAGGGCGTGCAGGATCTCGGAGTCCGAGGCGAGCTGAGGAACGATCTCGCGCCCGGTCATGTAGCGCAGCTCGTCGATCAGCTTGAGGTCGCCGGGGTTGGCCATGGCCACGTAGAGCCGATGCCCGTCGAGGCGGTAAGGGAAGACCCGATGCTTGCGGGCGAAGCGGTCGTCGACGAGCGCCACCGCCTCGGGGTCGACCTCGACCTGGCCGAGGTGGACGACCTCGGCCTGCTGCTGGGTGGCCAGCGCCCGCACCAAGTCCTCTTCCTTGAGGTAGCCGCGGCGCAACAGGACCTGACCAAGGCGTTCCCCGGTGCGCGCCTGTTCCCGGAGCGCGTCCTGAAGCTGTTCTTCGGTGATGTAGCCGCGGCGCAGGAGCAGTTCGCCCAGCTTACTGCGGTAGCTCAAGGCTCACCTCCCAGGCGAAGTCCTCGCCCTCTTCGTCCCACTGGGTCCAGGCGGGCGGGGCCTCGAGCCGGCGCGCCAGCACCTGAGGGGCGCGCGGATCGAGCGCGTGTCCGCGAAGCACCAGCTTGAACTCGTCGACCTGGATGCCGTCGAGCCAGGTCCCCTCGGGCAGCGCGCCGCTCACCCGCTCCAGCAACCCGGTGGTCACGCCCTCGGGCAGGGGCTCCTGCTCTTCGGGCCGGACGGCCTCGAGCCGCGCGATGTCCCGCTGCAGGCCCTCGTTGATCGCCCGCTGCCCCTGCAGCTGGACGTTCAGCACCGCGTAGCCGGCGGCGCCAAGCGCGAGCCAGAGCGAAGACCACAACAGCGCCCGCTGGGCCTCGCGCGGCAGCCCCTCCCCCAGCCGCCGCCGCCGCGGACGCAGGTCGAGGCCGGGCGGCTCCCGGCGCCAGGCGGCCGCCTTGAGCACCCCGGGCTGGGCCGACTGCACGACCTCTTGCGCGGGAAGCCCCTCGGGGGCGGGAGGCGGTTCGGGAAGTCCGAACAGCCAGGCCGCCTCCACCGGCTCGTAGCGGCCGAAAAGCTGGAGCGAGCGCACGACCTCGTCGACCAGCGCCTGCCCGCCCTCGGCCAAGGGATGGGCGAGCTGGCGAAAGTCGATGAGCCGGCCCTGCTCGAAGAGCGCCATGCTGTTGGTAAGCGTCTCCAACACGATCCAGCTCTCGCGGCCTTCGAACTGCGACCGTGAGGCCCGCCAGACCGCGAGCGGCAGGGGCTCGAGCCGGCGGGGGCGCAGGCGCCGGCTCAGCGCGGCCACGGCCTGCGCCGGCATCGCCGCGAAGAGGACGCGGCGGCGGTGTTCGTCGACGGTGTCCAGCAGCTCGTAGTCGATGGTGAGGTCGTGCTGACCCCAGAAGGGGCTGCGCTCGGCCTCGGCCAGCACCGCCTCGGCCAGCGGAAACCCCTCGAGAACGGGAAAGAGCGCGGTCCGCAGCAGCAGGAACTCGCTGGAAAGGCCCAGGTAGAGGGGCCCCCGCACGCGCTGCGCCCGCAGAAACCCGCGCACCTCCGCGACCAGGTGTTCGTAGTCGGGCTCGCCGCCGCTGATCACGCCCTCGAGGGGGTGTTCGATCAGCTCGGTCGTGTAGAGGAACAGCGTACGCGCGGTGCAGTAGAGCTCAGCCATGCGATGGACCCATTTTACCGGAGCGCGGCGGCCGCGCGGGTGACCGCGTAGACCTCGGGCAGGGAGACGTCCCCGGGGAGGCGGGTGAAGCGGAGCCGGACCGCCGGACCCGTAACCTCGAAGCGCCCCGCGTACCCGTTCAGGGTCGTCAGGGCCGCGAAGGCGTCGGAGCGGCAGCTGCGGCGCGCCTCGGCCCGCTCGAGCCGGCCCGCGCGGAAACGGTAGCACACCCGGAGGCCGTCGCTGCGACGCAGAGCGAGCTCCCCACGCACCACCCGACCGTCCACCGCACGGTGCACGTCGTCGAGGAAGACCCGGCGCACCGCCAGGTGGTCGCCCTGCACGGCAAAGGCCTGCTGCGCCTGCTGCCACATCCGCACCGCGGGCACGAAGAGCATCGCCGCCATCAACGCCACGATTGCGGCGAGCAGGCCCGCGACGGCCAGCTCCACCAGGGTGAACCCGCCCGCCCGCCTCACCGCGTCACCCCCACGGTGGCGGCGAGGACCCGGCTCGCGCCGTCGAGGAGGACGACCTCGACCCCACGCCCGCCGCCTGGGAGCGGGCGCACGACGCAACGAAACGCGCCCAGCTCCGGGTAGTCGGCGGCGCGGAGGCCGGGGCAGGGGCGTTCCCGCGGCGGCGGCGCGGGCAGCCGCCGGACGGCCTCGGCGGCGTTCTCCAGTGCGGCGAGCTCTGCCCCTAAACGTTGCGCCTCGTGGGCGCTGCGCCCGACCCCCAGCAGGGCCGCGGTCACCGCGGCCGCGCCCAGGGCCAGCACCACGAGCGCAACGGTGACCTCGACCAGGGTGAAGCCGCAACGCCGCGTCATCGCAACGCCTCCTGCTGCAGGACGTTGCCGCGGGCGTCGGTAACGATCCGGTAGTAGACCGCGACCCGCTCGCCTTCGTTCAACGGCCCGCCCGCGGTGCGTGCGGCAACGCACCAGCGGCCGAGGCCGCGGCGCGAGCGCAAGGGCAGCAGCGCGTATTCGCCGATAACCTCGCCGCCCGCCCGCACCTCGCGAAAGCGCCAGTCGCGGCTCGCCACCGAGGGGCAGCGCAGCCGGACCGACCGCCCCGGAGGGCGCCGGACGGCTTCGGCAAGGGCCAGCGCCGCCAGATCGTTGGCCTGGCGCTCGGCCACGGCCACCCGGAGCGCGCGCAGCTGCCCCCGACCCATAAGGGTAAGGGGGCCGGCTACGAAGAGCAGGGCCAGCACCAAGAGCACGAGGGGCAGGATCGATCCGCGGTTTCGCAAAGCGCCTCCCGGTGAAACGGAACCGGGGGGCCCTGCGCCCCCCGGTGCGTCGGGACTAGCGGAAGTTGATTACGTAGGCCCTGCTGTTGCTCGTGTAGGTTCGCGCGTTCGAGTTGTACACCCGCACGCTGGAGGCGGGGGTGCCCGAGCAACGGATCTGCAGGTTGGGGTCGCGCACGCCCACCGCGGTGTTGGCGCCGGTTCTGCGGATCTCCTCGATGGAGCTCAGCAGCTGGGTGCAGGTCGGCTTGGTGCCGCGGTTCTGCGCCAGGTAGATCGAGTAGGCCGAGCGCACCGCGTCGGCGGTGGCCTGCACCTGGGCGTCCACCGCGGTCTCGGTGGTGCTCAGGAAACGGGGCACGGCGATCGCGGCGAGCACGCCGATGATCACGATCACGACAGCCAGCTCGACCAGAGTGAAACCTTTGTTCTTCTTGCTTCCCTTCATCTTTCATTCCCCCTTGGTTCCGCTTGCGCGGTTTGGTCTTACACCTTGATGGTAGACAGCGGGAAACCGCCTGGGTACCCCTAACTGAGGGCCCCCGTTTGGGGGGATAGAAAAGTGTAGTTTTGGGACGGCTACACCCAAGCGATAACGCCAGGGGTCCGCCCGCTGCCCCGTAGAATGGGGCATGCTCGTCTTCTTTGGCTTCGTCCTGGGCGCGGTCATCGGGTCCTTTCTCAACGTCGTCGTCTACCGCCTGCCCAAAGGGGAGTCCATCGTGCACCCGCCCAGCCGCTGTCCGGTCTGCGGTCACCGGCTGGGGCCGCTGGACCTGGTGCCCATCCTTAGCTGGCTCGCCAGCCGCGGACGCTGCCGCTACTGCGGCGCACCGGTAAGCGCGCGCTACCCGCTGGTGGAGGCGCTGACCGGGGGGCTCTTCGCCCTGGCCGCCTGGCTGCACCCCGCGCCCGACGCCGGGCTGGTGCTGATCTGGGCCTTCACGGCGTTCCTGATCGCGCTTTCGTTCATCGACATCGATCACTACGTCCTTCCCGACGGACTCACCTACGGCGGGCTGGCGCTGGGCCTCGCGGCTGCGGCGGTGTGGGGTTTTCCGGTGAGCTGGGGCGCCGCCTGGCAGGGGGCGCTTGCGGCCGCCGGCTTGCTGGCGCTGATCGGCGGCTACGCCAACTTGGTGCTGCGGCGCGGGGCGAGCGGACGGCCGGGGTTTCCGGTGGGGCTCGAGCACGTCTACCTGGCCGCCGCCGTGGCCGCCTGGGCCGGCTGGGGCTGGGGGGCGGCCGCGGCCGCAGCGCTGGTGGCGCTCAACCTCCTGCTGCGCCGGCCGCTGCCCTTGCACGACGCGCTTACCCTGACGGCGGCGCTTCTGGGCGTGGTGGCGGCCAGCTACGGCGCGCTGCCGCTGGGCGTACTGGAAAGCGTGTGGAACCTGCTCCTCGCCGCCGGGGCGGTGGCGCTCGCCGGCGGGCTCTACTGGGCGCTGCTGCCCGAAGAGGACGAAGAGGAGGAGGACGAGGAACCCGTGGCCATGGGTTTCGGCGACGTCAAGCTGGCGGGGATGCTGGGGGCCTGGCTGGGCTTCGGACCCTTTCTGGTCGCGCTGGGCGTGGCCGTCTTCGCAGGGGCGGTGCTGGGCCTGCTCCTGCGCCGGCGCAAACTGCCCTTCGGCCCCTACCTGGCCATCGGCGGCTGGGTGGCGCTCTTCTGGGGCGCCGGCTGGGTGCAGCGCTACCTCGCCTACCTGGGGTTAAGCTGAGGCCGTGGAGAAGCTGCTCGAGGTGATGCGGCGGCTGCGGGCGCCCGACGGCTGCCCCTGGGACCGCCAGCAGACGCACCAAAGCCTGCGCCCCTACCTGCTCGAGGAGGCGGCCGAGGCGGTGGACGCGATCGCGGAGGGCGACCCCGCAAAGATGGCCGAGGAGCTGGGCGACGTGCTGCTGCAGGTCGCCTTCCACAGCGTGATCGGCGAGGAGGCGGGCACCTTTGGCTACGGCGACGTGGAGCGGGCCATCGTGGACAAGCTGATCGAGCGCCACCCCCACGTCTTCGGCGATCGCGAGCTCCACACCGCCGAAGAGGTGCTGGCCAACTGGGAAAAGCAAAAGGAAGAAAAACGGGGGCCGCAGACCCCCTGCGAGAAGGTGCCGAAAAGCCTGCCGGCGCTGGCGCGCGGCTACGAGCTGGCGCGCAAGATGGAGCTGCCCGCGAGCCGCGAGGCGGCCCGGCGGGCGCTCGAGCGCGGCGACCTGACGGAGGCGCTGTGGGAGGTGGTCAAGCTATTCGCGGCCGCGAAGGAAAACCCGGAGGTTGCCCTCAGGGCGAAGCTCTCCGGACTCTGCTCGAACGCGCCGTAGCCCAGCCGCCGCCCGAGCTGGCCGCGCCCCCGGGGTTCCGTTCCGCGGCGGTGCTGGTCGCCCTCGCGCCCGACGGCCAGCTGCTGCTCACCGTCCGCACCCCGAACCTCCCCAGCCACGCGGGGCAGATCGCCTTCCCCGGGGGCCGCCTCGAACCCGGCGAGACGCCCGAGGCCGCGGCGCTGCGCGAAGCCTGGGAGGAGGTGGCGCTCGAGCCCGGCCTGGCCGTCGTGCTGGGCCAGCTCCCGGCGGTGCTGAGCCCGCACGGCTTCCACGTGCGGCCGGTGCTGGCCTGGCTGCGGGAGCCCCCGCGGCTCATCCCCAACCCCGCGGAGGTGGCCGAGGTGCTCTGGGTACCGCTGAGCGAACTTCATGCCGCCCGCGCCTGGAGCGAGTGGCGCGAACGCGGCGGGCTGCGGCGCCGGGTCTGGCACTACCCCTGGCGCGGCCGCGACATCTGGGGGCTGACCGCCCATGTGCTGCACGACCTGCTCGACCGCCTATGCGGCGGCGAAACCGGCTAGACTCGGACCAGGAGGTGCCCCATGAAGGTCGGGATTCTGATCGAAGAGCTCTTCGACGAACGCGAGTTCATCTACCCCTTCTACCGCGTGCAGGAAGGCGGGCTCGAGCCCGTGGTCATCGGACCCGAGTCGCGGGGGTACAAGGCCAAGAGCGGCTGGATGGCCCGCGCCACGGCCGCGGCCTCCGAGGTGAAAGCGTCCGACCTGGCCGGACTCGTCATCCCCGGCGGCTACGCCCCCGACCGGCTGCGGCGCAGCGAGGCGGTCCTCGAGCTGGTGCGCGCCATCGACGACGCCGGAAAACCCCTGGCCGCCATCTGCCACGCCGGCTGGGTGCTGATCAGCGCCGGCGTGATCAAGGGCCGGCGTATGACCGGGTACCGCTCGATCAAGGACGACCTGACGAACGCCGGCGCGCACTTCGTGGACGAACCCGTGGTGATCAGCGGCAACCTGATCACCAGCCGCGGGCCCGCCGACCTGCCCGCCTGGGCGAAGGCGTTCGTCGA
>JALSIA010000088.1 GCA_026981865.1 Thermaceae bacterium | reverse complement strand
CATGTCGGCCATCCTGCTGCTGGGCATCTCCTCGCTGCTCAGCAACGCCAACTTCGTGGCCACGATCTACAACCTGCGCATCAAGGGGATGAGCCTGTGGAAGATGCCCATGTACGTCTGGAGCATTTTCGCCGCGAGCATCCTCAACCTCTTCACCCTCGCAGGGCTGACCGCGGCCACCCTGGTCACGCTGCTTGACGTCAAGCTGGGACTGAGCCTCTTCAACCCGGACCTGCGCGGCGACCCGGTGCTCTTCCAGCAGTTCTTCTGGTTCTACTCGCACCCCACGGTCTACGTGATGCTGCTCCCCTACCTGGGCATCCTCGCGGAGATCTCCTCGACGTTCGCGCGCAAACCGCTCTTCGGCTACAAGGCCATGGTCTATGCGCAGATGGGCATCGTGTTGCTGGGCATGCTCGTCTGGGCGCACCACATGTTCACCGTGGGCCAGTCGGCCATCTTCCAGATCGCCTTCGCCTTCACCACCGCCTTGATCGCCGTGCCCACGGGCGTGAAGATCTTCAACCTGCTGGGTACGCTCTGGGGCGGCAAGCTCGTGATGAAGACGCCGCTCTATTGGGTGCTGGGCTTCATCTTCAACTTCCTGATCGGCGGCATCACCGGGGTGATGCTCTCGATGGTGCCTTTTGACTACCACGCCCAGGACTCGTACTTCGTAGTGGCCCACTTCCACAACGTGCTCATGGCGGGCTCGGGCTTCGGTGCCTTTGCGGGGCTTTACTACTGGTGGCCCAAGTTCACCGGCCGCATGTACGACGAGCGTCTGGGCAAGCTGCACTTCTGGCTCTTCCTGGTAGGCTACCTGCTCGTCTTCATGCCCCAGTACGTCATGGGCTTTTTGGGCATGCCGCGGCGCTACTACACCTACCCCGCCGACGTGACCGGGCTGGTCACGCTCAACCAGATCTCGACGATCGGCGCGGTCGTGCTCACCATCGGCGGCCTCGTCTGGCTCTGGGCAATGTACAAGAGCCTGCGTTCGGGGCCCAAGGCCCCGGCCAACCCCTGGGGCGGCTGGACGCTCGAGTGGGCCACCAGCTCGCCGCCGCCGGCGTACAACTTTGACGTCAAGTTCCCCGAGAAGATCGACTCCGAGCGCCCGCTCTACGACTGGGAACGCGAGGGTCTGAAGCCAGAACCCGTGGATCCGAAGACGATCCACCTCCCCAATTCCTCGTTCTGGCCCGTCTTCACCTCCACGGCGCTCTTCGTGATGTTCTTCGGCCTGGCCGCCTTCGACTGGCCCAACGGCTGGATGCTCGCCGGAGCGTTGCTGACGCTGGTGGGGCTCGTCGGCTGGGCGCTCGAACCCGAGTACAGCCACCCGGTGGAGCACCCCACCGTCACCGGCAAGAGCCAGGGCTGGATGGGCATGGCCTGGTTCATCACCTCCGAGATCGGGCTGTTCGCCATCCTCATCGCGGGCTACCTCTACCTGCGGCTGAGTGGGTTCGCCGTCCCGCCCGAGGAACGCCCCGCACTCTGGCTAGCGCTCGTGAACACCTTCTTCCTGGTCTCCTCCAGCTTCGTGGTGCACTCGGCCCATCACGACCTGAAGCACGGCAAGGCCAGCCCCTTCAAGCTGGGCCTCCTGATCACGATCGTGCTGGGCGTCGTCTTCCTGGGCGTCCAGGGGTACGAATTCGTGCTGGCGCACCAGCACCTCCCCTGGACCGAGGACCTGTGGATGGCCGCTTTCTTCATCATCGTCGGCCTGCACGGCCTGCACGTGCTCATCGGGGCCACCGGCCTGAGCCTTGCCTACCTGCAGGCGCTCTTCGGCCGGGCCGACGCCAGGAACCACGCGACGCTGGAAGCCGCCGGCATGTACTGGCACCTGGTCGACGCCGTCTGGCTCTTCATCGTGGTGCTCTTCTACGTCTGGTAGGCCGCCGCGCCTTCCTCCAGCCCCCGCCCCGGCGGGGGCTTAAACTATGGGTATGGTCTCCAATGCGGTGCGGGCGTTGGTGTGGCTGCTCTTTCTGGTGGGCGGCGGTTGGCTCGGAGTCTGGCTCGACCTGCGCCTCTGGCCCGCCTGGTGGCGCAACCCCGTCTGGCACCTCGCCAGCGCGCTGGCGGGCTTCGGGGTGTTTTGGATCGTGCTGACGGTCAGCCGCGTCACCGGCCGCTGGCTGGCCCGCTGCGGGCGGGTCGGCGAGCTGCCCCGGATGCAGACCAACCGGCTCGTGACGGTGGGTCCCTACGCCTGCATGCGCCACCCCATGCACCTGGGGCTGATGCTGTTCCCGCTCGCCTTTGCGCTGGTGCTGGGCTCGCCGGCCTTCGTCCTCCTGGTCTGGCCGCTCGAGGTGCTGGCGATCGTGCTGCTCGTTCTGCTCGTCGAGGAGGGCGAGGCGCGCCGGAAGTTCGGCGCGGACTACGCCGCCTACGCGCGCCGGGTACCGGCGTTCAACCTTGCGCCCTCCTGCCTGGCGAAGCTGCTGAAAGACCCGCCGGAACGCCCCGACTGCACGAACCCCCTCCGGACCGCCGAGGAGTGACCGCCCGGTCAGTCAGGGATATACTGGTTAGGGGGAGGTGCGCATGAACTACCGCAAACTAGGGCAGTACGGCATCAAGGTATCGGAGATCTCGCTGGGGGCCTGGGTCACCTACGGCAACCAGGTGAAGGACCTCGAGACGATCCAGCAGATCACCAAGTTGGCCTACGACGCCGGGGTCAACTTCTTCGACAACGCCGACGTCTACGCCATGGGCGCGGCCGAAGAGTTGATGGGCGAGGTGCTTAAGGACTACCCGCGCCACACCCTGGTGATGAGCTCCAAGGTCTTCTGGCCCACCAGCGAGGACGCCAACGGCCGCGGCCTGGGGCGCAAGCACGTGCACGAGTCCATCGACCGCAGCCTGAAGCGGCTGCAGACCGACTACCTGGACCTTTACTTCGCCCACCGCTACGACCCCGAGACGCCCATGGAGGAGATCGTGACGGCGTTT
>JALSIA010000087.1 GCA_026981865.1 Thermaceae bacterium | reverse complement strand
GCGGTCGATCACGCCCTCCCAGACCGTGTCCAGCCGCGCCGTACGGGTGGGCAGGAGCAGCGGGAACTCGGCGTAGTCCTCGTCCCGCTCGTCGAGGGCCGGAAGTTCCGTCCCCAGCAGCCTCCAGTAGGTTTCCAACCGCTGGACCACCTCGGTTTGCACCCGCGTGCGTTCGGGTTCGGTCAGGCGCTGCACCGCCTCCTGGTTCCACAGATCGCGCAGGCGCTCGGGGCCCCAATCCTGGCCGATGGCGTAGTGGACGAGGATGCCCACGGTGCGCGCCACCAGCCCAGGATCCACCCCCTGCTCTTCGAGCTCGACGGCGACGTCGCCCTCGTCGTCCAGTTCGGGCGGGGCGGGGCGTTCGGCTTTGAGGGCGCTGGGCGAATAGACCGGCGGCCGTGCCAGCGGCTCCACCGGGGCGCGCAGGCGCTCGTCGACTTCGGCGGCGCGGGGGCGTGCAGGCGCAGCGGCCTTCGGCGCGGGCAACCGTGCGGCGTCGAGGCGCTCCACTTCGAGCGCGTCCCACGCCGTCAGATTCATCTCCTCGATCAGGGTGCGCCCCAGGGTGCGCCGCCAGAACTTGGGGCGGAGGCCTTCGCCGTCGGGCTTGAGCTGCACGCTCAGGCTGAGCAGCAGCCGCGACCGGGGGCGGCTGAGGGCGACGTAGAGCAGGCGGTAGGCCTCCTGCCGCTCGCGCTCCTTCCACTCGGCAGCGAAGCGTGGGTAGTCGGGGTCGTCTTCGGCGGCAAACTCGCCCGAGCCGGGACGCACGTAGAAGGGTTCGGCGCCGTCGGGTTGACCGCGGTTCAGGTCGAAGACGGCGACGACCGGCCACTCCAGCCCCTTGCTGCCGTGCATCGTGTAGATCCGCACCGCGTCGAAGCCGCCCTCGGGGACGCCGGCCTCGTCGCTGCCGCGCAGGTCCTCGAGGTCGCGCAGCAGGAACTCGAGCCGTCCGTAGCGCCGGCTTGCGAGCTTGAAGAGCAGCTGGTCGACGTTGGCGCGGGCGGAAGGCTCGAGCCGCTCGAGGTAGCTCGCCCCCTCGAGGAAGGGGGTGCGTACCATCCGCTCGAAAAAGTCGAGGGGACGGAGGGTCTGCACCCAGCGGACGAGGCGGTCGACGCGCTTGGCCACTTCGGGCGCGACGCGCTCAAGCTCGGCGAGCGGGTCCTCCGCCTCCAGCACCCGTTCGACACGGGCCAGGTCCAGCCCCGCGAAGGGTCCGCGCAGGAAGGCGGCCAGGCTGAAGCGTCCGCGCGGGTCGAGGGCCACCCGGGCGGCGTGCACCAGGTCGCGCACCTCGATCAGGTCGTAAAAGCCGCGCCCTCCCACGACGACGTAGGGCACGCCGTGGGCCGCGAGGGCGCGCGCGAGCAACGGCACCGAGCTGTGGCTCCGCACCAGAACCGCCATCTCGCGCCATGCGTGTTCCGCGTGCTGCTCCTGCAACCAGCGTGCCAGCCGGTCGGCCTCGTACGGCCGCAGCGCGTCCTGCCGCGCCTCGCCCTGCACGAGCTGGAGCCGCACCCGGCCCGGCCCGGCGCCGGGCCGGGCTTCGACCGGCGGCGCCTCCGTGCGTGCGAACGCCTCGGGGCGCTCCTGCGCCACCCAGTCGACATAGCGGTTGAGGAACCGCACCAGCGCCCGGTCGTGGCGCCAGCTCGTCACCAGCGGCGGCAGCGGCTCCCCGCGGCGCATGGCCTCCCGGAAGACCTCTACGTCGGCGTTGCGAAAGGCGTAGATCGACTGCTTGGGATCGCCCACGACCTCGACCTCCACCCCCAACGCCTCCAGCGCCGCGAAGACCCGGCCCTGCAACGGGCTGGTGTCCTGGTACTCATCCACGAAGACCCGGGCGAGGCGCGAGCGGATGCGCGCCGCCAGCGCCTCCTCTCGGCCCGCCCGCTCGAGCAGCCGCCAGGCGTGCAGCTCGATGTCGGACGGACCCAGCGCCTCGCCTCCGAGCCGCCGCGCGTAGCGTTCCAGCACCGCCCGGAAATGGGTCCACAACGCTTCCGCAGCCTCCCCCTGCGGCCGCAGCTCGGCCGCCAGGGAGCGCTTGGCGAAGAGTCGGCCGAGCACCTGGGCGAGTGCGTCGTCCTCCTCGTTCAGGTAGACGTAGGCGCGCGCCTCCTCGGCAAAGATCTGCTGCGACTCCGAGGCGTCGATGCGCAGGAAATCGGGCTCGAGCCCCAGGGCAAGGGCGTTTTGGCGCAGCAGTTCGGCGAAGAAGCCATGGATCGTGGTCACGGTCGCGCCCAGCACCTCGGTGGCCAGGGCGCCGGCACGCTGCACCACCGCAGCGGGCGGGGTGTCCTCGGGGCCCGTGGGCTCGAAGCGGCCCGCGGCGATGGCCAGCAGCCGCTCACGCAGGCGCGCCTTCAGCTCGGCGGCCGCCGAGCGGGTGAAGGTGACCGCCGCCAGGCGGTAGGGGGGGTGGTCCGCCAAAGCGGCGGTGAAGCGGCTCGTCAGCGCGTAGGTCTTGCCGGTGCCGGCGGAAGCGATGCGGACCTTCACGTCTCTACCTCGTCCTTTCGGCAAACATCGGCGAAGGGGCAGCTGCGGCAATGCCAGCCCGGCACCGCCTCGGCGCGGGCGGCGCGCCAGCGTTCCAGCGCCCGCTCGGCCAGGCGGCGGCGCTGGTCGACCATCTCCTGGAACTTGCGCACCCAGGCCTCGCGGTCGCGCTGCGGGTCGGCGCCGTACCCGCGCACCGGCGGACCGCCCAGAGGCCAGTACCACAGCTCCACCGCGTAGCCGCGGTGGAGGTAGGTTCCGGCGACGATGAACTCGGCCCATCGGTCGCGCAACCGCTCGCGCGCCTCGGCTTCCGTAAGCCGCTCCTCGCCGAAGCGGTAGACGCGTGCGGTGCGCCCCTCGCGTTCACCGGCGTGGACGTGCACGGTCAGCTCCCCGAAGCTCACCCCCGGGAAGAAGGTCAGGCGCTCGAAGCGGTCGGGCGTCATCCCCCAGCGGGTAAGGGCGTCGGGGTCG
>JALSIA010000086.1 GCA_026981865.1 Thermaceae bacterium | reverse complement strand
GGATGCGCAGCGCGGGAAACCGGTCCAGAACTGCATCGGGCAGCCCCCGGGTCTCGGGGCCGAAGAGCAGGTAGTCGCCGGGGTGGAAGCGGGCTTCAAAGAGCGGGGTCTCGGCCTTGGTGGAGAACGCCCAGACGCGCGCACCCGCGGGCAGCGCTTCCAAGAAGGCCGTCCAGGAGTCGTGGAGGACGAAGCGTACGTGCGGCCAGTAGTCGAGGCCGGCCCGCTTCAGGCGCGGATCCCCCCAGCGGAAGCCGAAGGGCCGCACCAGGTGCAGCTCGCTCTCGGTGGCCGCCGCGGTGCGGGCGACGTTGCCCACGTTCTGCGGAATCTCGGGCTCGTACAGCACGATGCGCAGCACGGGTCCATTCTCCCATGCCCGCGCAGCGCCGGACCGATAGACTGGTGGGGTGAACGACCTGGACGCCCTCGCGCAGATACTGAAAAGCCTCGACGGGCACGGTTACCGCGCCTACAAACGCATCGAGGGGGCCTGGGTCGGGCCGGGGTTTACGCTGCTGGTGGATCACGTTCAACCCGATCCGTTCGCCACGCCGACCCGACTGCGGGTGCGGATCCCGCACGCGGTGCACCGCCTGCCTCAGGAGCTCTGGGCGAACCGGCCGCGACGAACGGGGGCCTTGAACTACCTGCTGCGGGTCTTCAAGCGGGCGGTCCAGAGCTGCCCGGGGGTGGGCAGCGGCCGCTCCTGCCAGTTCTTCGTGGACGCCGGGGGCGCGGAGGTGCTGGAGCGCGCGGCCGCCTGCCTGGGCCCCGACTATCTGGAGCTGCGCTTCCGCGTGGGCCTTCCGGCCCGGGGGCGCACGGTGCTGGGGGGTGCGGCGGCGCGGCTGCTCACCGAAGTGCTTCCCCAGGCGGTGGGGAGCCTGCGCAGACCCGATCTCGATGAGGAGGAGGCGCGGCGCTGGGCCGACCTGACCGAGGACCACGCCCACCTGCAGGCCCAGCTGGAAAGGCTGGAGCTCGTGGCCTTCGTTCGCGACGGCAGCCTGCTGCCGCGCGCGAGCGGGGTCTCCGACGAGCCGCTCGCGGACGCGGTTCCCTTTGAGAGCCCGCCTGCGCTGCGGGTGACGCTCGACACGCTGCACCACGGACCGGTGACCGGGATGGGCCTGCCCGAGGGCGTCACCGTGATCACCGGCGGGGGCTTCCACGGCAAAACCACGCTGCTGGAAGCGCTCGAGCGCGGGGTCTACCCCCACGTTCCCGGAGACGGCCGCGAGTGGGTCGTGTCCCGCGCCGACGCCGTCAAGGTCCGCAGCGAGGACGGTCGGGCGGTGACCGGCGTGCACCTCACCCCCTTCGTCCACGACCTTCCCCTGGGCGCTTCCACCGACTTCTTCAGCACCGCCGACGCCTCCGGCTCCACCAGCCTCGCGGCTGCCGTGCAGGAAGCGCTCGAGGTGGGGGCCCGGGTGCTGCTGCTCGACGAGGACACCTCGGCCACCAACCTGCTCGTCCGCGACGCCCGTATGCAGCGGCTGGTGAAGCGTGAAACGATCACCCCGTTGATCGACCGCGTGCGGGAACTCCACGAACGCCTCGGCGTTTCCACGGTGCTGGTCACCGGCGGCAACGGCGACTACCTGGACGTGGCCGACCGGGTGCTCCTGCTCGAGAGCTACCGCGTCCACGACGCCACCGAGGAGGCGCGCAGCGTCGTCCGCCAGCTGCCCACCGGCCGCTCGGTCGGCGACCCGGCCCACCCGCTGCGGGTGGTGCCGCGCATCCCCGAGGCGGCGTCGTTCGATCCGCGCCGGGGCGGGCGGGTGAAGATCAAGGCCCAGGGCGTGGAAACGCTGCTCTTCGGCCGGGAAACCCTGGACCTGCGCGGGCTCGAGCAGCTCGTCGACCCCAGCCAGACCCGCGCCATCGGGCACCTGATGGCGCAGCTCCAGGAGCTCGCCGGTGACCGCACCCTGGCGCAGCTGCTTACCCAGCTCGAGCGCGAGCTGGACGAGCACGGCCTGCACCTTCTGGATCCGGCCCCCGAACTCGCGCGCCCGCGGCGCTACGAGCTCGCCGGTGCGATCAACCGACTGCGCAGCCTGCGCGTCCGCCCTTGGCGTTCCGAAAAAGGTTCACCTTAATAGGATCGAACCCGCTGCTCGCTCTATATTGAGGATGTGGCAGCCCTACCCGCGCTGGTGCTGATTGGCGCCGTCGCCGCACTTTGGCTCGTGGTTCGGGCCTTTCGCATGCCCAAGATCGGGCCGCTGGCGGGCACCGCCCTCGCCCTGTGGGGCACCGCCTGGGCGCTTTACTTCGCTTCGCGGCTGGGGCTGCTGAACCGTTTCCCCAGCCTGGACGTCCTGCTCTGGCTGCTCCTCTTCGCCGGCTACCTTCCCTTCGTGCTGCTGCTGAGGCGGCTGGCGCAGGACACCCGCCTCCCGCTGGGGCTCTACGCGTTCGCCCTCTTCCCCATCGGCTTCACCTTCGCGGCGATCCAGCACGTCCATCCCGCCACCCACCTCTACGTGCTGCTGCTCCTGCAGCTCCTGCTCCTTTACTACGGCCTACCCGCCTGGTACGCGGTGCCGCGCGGCAGGGCGCCCGAAGCGCGGCTGCTCTGGCTGCCCACCCTCGTCTTCGTGCAGATCGGAATCACCAGCTGGGCCACCCTGCCGCCGCTCGCGAGCTCCGAGGGGATGCAGTGGGGGTTCCTGATCTGGGCCGCGAGCCTGTGGCTGATCGTCGAAGGGCTGCAGCTGGAAGCCGGCGCACGCCGCATCGAGCCCGTCCACCTGATCGTCGCGGTGACGGTCTTCATGGCGATGTGGGCGCTCGTGGTCTTGAACTGGATGGGCGCGGAAGCCCCCCGGCTCACGGCCCGCTACATCGTCGCCTTGAGCAGCCTGGCCGCCTGGGGCGGCATCCTCTCGGTAATTCTGCCGCTGCACCTGGCCAAGACCCGTTCCGAGTCCAAACTAACCCAATGGAGCAGCATCCTCGGCGACCTCGCCCTCTTCCCCATAACCCGACAGCCGCCTACCCCCGAAAGCCTGGCCCGCGAACTCTTCGAGCTCTTCCGGCGCGCCTGCGAGAACGTCGTTGGCTTGCGGCTAAGCGTCTTCGACGACCTGATCGTGGGCGAGCGGACCCGCTACGGCCGCACCCTGGAGGACCGGGGCATCCAGCTCGGACGTGTCTACCTGGGGGGCTCGCGCCGCTGCGGACCCTTCTTCAAGCTGCTCGTGCGCATGGTGGGCCAGCGCCTGGGCGAGGTGATCCGTTCGCTCGACTGGCAGATCCAGGCGCACACGGATCCGCTCACCGGTCTGTTCAACCGCCGCGGCTTCGAAGTGAAGCTGCCCTACGCCCTCGAGCGCGCGCGGCGCGGGCAGCGGGCCATCACACTGGCCATGCTCGACCTCGACCGTTTCAAGCGGGTCAACGACCGCTACGGCCACGCCGCCGGCGACGTGCTCCTGCAAGCCGTCGCGGAACTGCTCGAACGCAACCTGCGCGAGGACGATCTGGCGGTGCGCTGGGGGGGCGAGGAGTTCCTGGTGCTGCTCACCGATAGCGACCTGCAGCAAGCGGTGCAGATCTTCGAACGCATCCGCGCGCGCATCGCCGAACTGCGCCTCACCGACATCCACGAACGGGTCACCGCCTCCGTCGGCCTCGCCGGCGGCCGCGTCCCCCGCGACAGCTCCGAAGTCTTCCGCTGGATCCTGGAGGCCGACGACGCGCTGATTCGCGCCAAGCAGGAGGGGCGCGACCGCATCGTGACCGCGACCTAGCCGGGGCGCGCGCCCCGGGCCGCGTTGTACGGTAGGGGTAGGAGGCCACCCGTGGCGTATCTGCTAGCCCTCGATCAGGGGACGACCAGTTCGCGGGCGATCGTCTTCGATCACAGCGGTCGCATCGTCGCCCTGGCCCAGGAACCGTTCGAACAGCACTTTCCCCACCCCGGCTGGGTGGAGCACGACCCGACGGAGATCTGGCACACCCAGCTGGCCACGGCCCGAGCAGCGCTGGAGCAGGCGGGCCTGACCGCCGGGGACCTGGCCGCGGTCGGCATCACCAACCAGCGCGAGACCGTCGTGCTCTGGGAACGCAGCAGCGGACGCCCCGTCAGCCACGCCATCGTCTGGCAGGACCGCCGCACCGCCGAGCTGACGGACCGCATGAAACGCGAGGGGCTGGAGGCGCAGGTTCGGGCCAAGACCGGCCTCGTCCTCGACCCCTACTTCTCCGCGAGCAAGCTGACTTGGCTGCTCGAGGACCCGGGGCTGCGACGCCGCGCCGAGGCCGGCGAGCTGGCCTTCGGCACCATCGACAGCTGGCTCGTCTGGAACCTGACCGGAGGCGCGGTGCACGCCACCGACGTTTCCAACGCGTCGCGTACACTGCTCTTCGACATCCACGCGGGCCGCTGGGACGACGAGCTGCTCGCCCTCTTCCGAGTGCCGCGCGCCGTCCTGCCCGAGGTGCGCCCCTCGGTGGGCGACTTTGGGGTCGCCGACCCCCAGTGGCTGGGTGGGTCCGTGCCGATCCACGGGGTGCTCGGTGACCAGCAAGCTGCGCTCTTCGGCCAGGCCTGCTTCGAGGCCGGGATGGCCAAGAACACCTACGGCACCGGCGCCTTCTTGGTGATGAACACCGGGGACGAGCCGCTCCAGGGGGACGGCGTCCTCACCACCGTGGCCTGGCGCGTTCGCGGCGAGCCCCTGCGCTACGCGCTCGAGGGCTCGATCTTCGTGGCCGGCGCGGCGGTGCAGTGGTTGCGCGACGGATTGGGCCTGATCAAGGAAAGCCACGAGATCGAGGCGCTGGCGGCCAGCGTGGCCAGCAGCGAAGGCGTCTACTTCGTGCCCGCGCTCACGGGCCTGGGCAGCCCCTATTGGGACCCCTACGCCCGCGGCCTGCTCGTGGGGCTGACCCGGGGCAGCGGCCGCGCCCACATTGCCCGGGCCACCCTCGAGGCCATCGCCCTGCAGGTCTACGACGCGGTGCACGCGATGGAGACCGCGGGAGTGCACCTGGCCACCCTGCGCGCCGACGGCGGGGCCGCAGCCAACGACCTGCTCCTGCAGATCCAGGCCGATCTGCTAGGCCGGGCGGTCGAGCGCCCACGCGTCACCGAGACCACGGCGCTGGGCGCCGCCATGGCCGCCGCCGTGGGGGCCGACCTGGCGGACCTGCCCACGCTGGCGCGCGCCTGGCAACCCGACCAACGCTTCGAACCCGCGGGCGACCCAGAGGCACGCGCCCGCTTGATTGCGGGCTGGCACGAAGCCGTAGCACGCGCCCGAGGCTGGGCGGAAGGAGCTGGAGCATGAACCGGGAAAAGCAGCTCGACGCACTGAAGAACCGGACCTTCGACCTGCTCGTCATCGGCGGCGGCGCCACCGGAGCGGGCATCGCGCTGGACGCCGCCACCCGGGGGCTGAGCGTGGCGCTGGTGGAGCGCGGCGACTTCTCCGAGGGCACCTCGAGCCGAAGCACCAAGCTGGTCCACGGCGGGGTTCGCTACCTCGAGGCCGCGGTCAAGCACCTCGACCGGGTCCAGTACAACCTGGTGCGCGACGCCTTGCGGGAACGCGGAATCATCCTGCGCCTCGCGCCCCACCTGGCCCACCCCATCCCCCTGCTGACGCCGCTCTACCGGGCCTGGGAGGTGCCCTACTACTTTTCGGGCCTCAAGGCCTACGACCTGCTCGCCGGCCACGAACGCCTGAGGCCCAGCCGTTTCGTCCCCCGCAGCCAGGCGCTGGAGGAGTTCCCCCAGCTCAAGGAGGAGGGGCTCGTCGGGGGGGTGGAGTACTACGACGGCCAGTTCGACGACGCGCGGATGAACGTGGCGGTGATCCTGACCGCGCAGCGCGAAGGGGCGACGGTCGCCAACTACGTCGAGGTGACGGGGCTCGTCAGGCAAGGGGACCGGGTTGCCGGTGCCGAGGTGCGCGATCGCCTGGCGGACGAGGGCTTCACGGTGCGCGCCCGCACCGTGGTCAACGCCACCGGCCCCTTCACCGACCTGATCCGCCGCATGGACGACCCCGACGCCCCCCCGATGGTGGTCACCAGCTCCGGGGTGCACATCGTCCTGCCCGGCCGCTTCAGCCCCCCGGGCACGGGCCTGCTCATCCCAAAGACCGAGGACGGGCGCGTGCTCTTCGTGCTCCCCTGGATGGGGCACACCCTGGCCGGTACTACCGACGAGCCCGCCGAGCTCAGCTTCCACCCGCGCCCGCAGGAGGAAGAGATCGACTACATCCTGCGCCACCTCAAGCGCTACTTCGCCCTGGAGCCCGGGCGGGACGACATCCTCGCCGCCTGGAGCGGGCTCAGGCCGCTGGTGCGGGACCCCAAGGCGCACGACACCGCCGAGCTCGCCCGCGACCACATCATCAGCGAGTCGGAAAGCGGCCTGGTCACGATCGCCGGCGGCAAGTGGACGACCTACCGCAAGATGGCCGAGGACCTGGTGGACTACGTGGTGCGCACCCGCAACCTGCACCCGGCGCGCGGCTGCATCACCGACCGGGTATTCGTCGAAGGCGCCGCCGGTTTCGACGCGGACGGCTGGCGCGGCCTGGTCGAGCGCTTCGGCCTCGATGAGGACGTGGCCCGGCACCTGAACCAAAGCTACGGCGACCGCGCGTCCGAGGTGGCGCGTCTCGCCGCCGAAGGGTTCGGCGAACGGCTGGCCAAAGAACACCCCTTCGTCGAGGCCGAGATCGTCTGGGCGGTGCGGCGGGAGATGGCCGTCACCCCCATCGACGCGCTTGCGCGCCGCACCCGGCTGGCCTTCCTGGACCAGAAGGCGGCCCTTGCGGCGCTCAAGCGCACCGCCGACCTGATGGCATCGGAGTTGGGCTGGAGCGTGGAGGAGCAGCAGGCGCACGTCGACGAGGCGCGCACCCGCCTGCTCGAAGCGCTCTGAAGATCGGGCCAAAGGAAAGGGCCGGGCGTACCGCCCGGCCCTTGCTGGTGGAGCCGAGGGGATTCGAACCCCTGACCTCCTGAGTGCGATTCAGGCGCGCTCCCAACTGCGCCACGGCCCCACGCACGAACCATCTTAGCCGCCGGAGGCCGGGCTGTCTAGGGTTTTTGGCCGTGCAGCGGCGCGAAAAGGCGGCGAACGGGGTACAATGGCGCCAATGGACGAGGCAGGCTGGGACGCGATGCACGCGCTTCTGGAGGCTGGGCCCCTGGGAACCGAGCCCTCGGCCGCCGCTTGGCTTTACGAACAGCTCGACGCCATCTGGGGGCCCGGCGGTTGGAGCTGTCGCTTCCAGGTGGCCTCGGCGCAGCCGCCGGCGGTGAGCTGCACCCTCGAACTGGGCGGCGTCGCCCGCAGCGGCGTGGGCACCGGTGAGACGCTCGAGGCCGCGGCGGAGGCCGCGCTGTGGCAGGCGGCGGCGCAAGCAGGCGTAGGGCGGCCGCCGGCCGTGCTCCCCGAGGCCCGCCCTGAAGCGCCGCCCAGAACCGAGGCCGCCAAACCCAGCGCCCAGGAGCTGATCGACCGCCTGATCGCGCGGCTGCGGGAGGCGGGCAAGGGCCGTGAAGCGGCGGCGCTCGTCGTCAAGTACGGCGGCTACGGCCGCGACCCCGAGACGACCAAACGCCTCTACGGCGAGCTGCGGGCGCTGCTGCTGGAAAAGGAGCCTTCCTGATGCCGCGGATCGTCGCCATCGGCGACGTGCACGCCGAGTACGGCAAGCTCTGGCAGGCCCTGCGCCACGCCGGCGCCGCCGATGCCCACTACCTTCCCACCCCGGCGTTGCGTGGCGGCCACCTGCGGGTGGTGCTGCTCGGCGACCTGGTGCACCCCAAGACCCGCGAGGCCTACACCCGCCTCACCGGGCTCGAGCCCTACGACCCCCGCAACCCCGACCACCTGGCGCGCGCCGCCCGCGAACAGGTGCGCGCACTGCGCCGCGTCAAGCACTTCGTCGACCAAGCGGGGGGCTTCGTGGTGGTGCTGCGCGGCAACCACGACCAAGCGGCGCTCGACCACAAGTTCCTGCTCGGCAACGCCTCGGGGATCGAGCACGCCGAGTTCGACCCCGAGCGCGGCGGCACCCCCCTGCCCGAAACCCTCGCCGAGTGGCTGGGCGGGCTGCCCAAGGAGTTCGTGATCGACGGCATTCACTTCGCCCACGTCGGCCCCGCCCCCTGGCTCCAGGAGTACGACGACATGTTCTACCAGTCGAAGGAGCCCAAGCAGTGGTGGTTCACCCACCCCGACTACCTCGCCCGCGCCGGCTACCGCTTCGGGGTCTACGGCCACACCGTGATGAAGAAGGGGATCCGCGTCTTCGAACGGCACGGCTTCGCGCTCATCGACGCCCTCGACCTGGGCCAGTACCTCGAGCTGATCCCGCTCCCCGACGGCGTCGAGTGGCAGGTGGTGCGGTTTGCCCAATCTCCGGACCCGGGTTAAGATGGCGGCCATGGGGTTTAACGTTGGGGACCCGGTCGTCTACCCCGCCCAAGGGGGCGGGTACATTCGCGAGATCGCCGAGCGCGAGGTGATGGGCGAACGCAACATCTACTACGTCATCGAGCTGCTGCGCAAGCCGGGCACCATCATGGTCCCCGTGGAGAAGGCCGAGCGCCTCGGGCTCCGCCCCCCGCTCGCCGGAGCCGACCGCGACGCGCTGGTGCGGGCGCTTGGGGAAGCCCGCGACCTCGCCAGCGGCTGGCCCGCGCGGCAGCGGGAGATCGGCCGTGCCCTTAGCGAAAGCGACCCCCTCGAACTCGCGCGCATGCTCGCCTCGCTGCACCGCCGCCACCAGCTGCGCCCGCTCTCGGGTACCGAGCACCAGCAGTACCGCGAGCTGGTGGGCATCCTCAGCGAAGAGCTGGCGCTCGCCGAAGACGGCGACCTCCAGGCCGCCGAGGCCTACCTGACCGAACGGTTGAATGCCCTCGCTAACGAAGCCTAGCACCGTCCGCGCCCTCCTCGAGCGCTACGGCCTCGCCGCCGACCGGCGGCTGGGGCAGAACTTCCTCGTGGACGCCGGGCTGCTCGAAGTCATCGTGCGCACCGCAGGCGTGCGGCCGGGCCAGGAGGTGTGGGAGGTGGGCCCCGGGCTGGGCACGCTCACCCGCGCCCTCGCGGAGGCGGGCGCCCGGGTGCACGCGATCGAGAAGGACACCCGGCTCGAGCCGGTGCTGCGCGAGACCCTGTCGGGGCTGCCGGTGGAGCTCACCTTCGGCGACGCGCTGGAGCACGACTGGTCGCAGCTGCCGCCGGGAAGCCTCTTCGTCAGCAACCTGCCCTACAACGTGGCCACCCCGCTGCTCAGCGAGCTGCTGCGCCAGGGCCGCTTCGGGCGTCTGGTGGTGCTGCTGCAGCGCGAGGTGGCCGAGCGCCTCGCGGCCGCCCCCGGCACCCCCGCCTACGGCCTGCTCAGCCTGCGCGCCGCTCACCACGCACGGGTGCGCAAGGTGCGCGACTTCCCGCCCGAGGCCTTCTACCCGCGCCCCAGAGTGACCTCGACCCTCGTCGAGCTCGAACACACCGGCGCACCCGACGACCCGGGGCTCTTCCGCCTCGTCGAGGCGGCCTTCGCCGCCCGCCGCAAGACCCTGCGCAAGAACCTGGAACAGGCGGGCTGGCCGCGCGACCGCATCCTCGCCGCGCTCGCAGAGGCGGGGCTCGAACCGATGGTGCGCGCCGAGCGCCTGGGCATCGAGGATTTCCGCAGGCTGCACGCTGGACTGGGCGCGCCCGGTTCGTGATCCCGCCGCGCACGCGGTATATTCATAGCTGAGCGGCCGAGGCCGCACGAGCACCCGGGAGGCGACGTTGCTACGACTGGTGACATCCGAATCGGTAACCGAGGGGCACCCCGACAAGCTGGCCGACCGCATCTCCGACGCGATCCTCGACGCCATCCTGGCCAAGGACACGTCGGCGCGGGTGGCCGCGGAAACGCTGGTCAAGACCGGGATGGTGCTGGTGGCGGGCGAAATCACCACCAAGGCCTACGTGCACCTGCCCGACCTGGTGCGGCGCACCGTCAAGGAGGTGGGCTACACCCGCGCTAAGTTCGGCTTCGACGGCGACACCTGCGCGGTGCTCTCGGCGATCGACGAGCAGTCCCCCGACATCGCGGGCGGGGTCAACACCGCCTACGAGGTACGCGTGCTCGGTTCCACCGACCCCTACGATCAGGTGGGCGCGGGCGACCAGGGGCTGATGTTCGGCTACGCCACCCGCGAAACCGAAGAGCTGATGCCGCTGCCCATCACCCTGGCGCACCGGCTCACCCGCCGCCTTGCCGAGGTGCGCAAATCGGGCGAACTGCCCTACCTGCGCCCCGACGGAAAGGCCCAGGTCACCGTGGCCTACGACACCGACCGGCCCCTCTACGTGGAGACCGTGGTCCTCTCGGCCCAGCACGCCCCCGACATCGACCCCGACGAGCTGCGCGACGACCTGATCGAGAAGGTGGTGCGCCAGGCGATCCCCGCGGGGCTGCTGCGCGACGATACCCACTTCCTCATCAACCCCTCGGGCCGCTTCGTGCTTGGCGGCCCTCACGGCGACGCCGGCCTGACCGGGCGCAAGATCATCGTCGACACCTACGGCGGAGCGGTCCCCCACGGCGGCGGCGCCTTCAGCGGCAAGGACCCGACCAAGGTGGACCGCTCGGGGGCCTACTACGCCCGCTACATGGCCAAGAACCTCGTGGCCGCCGGCCTGGCGGAGCGCGCCCTGGTGGAGGTGGCCTACGCCATCGGCAAGGCGCGGCCCGTGGGCCTGCGCGTGGAGACCTTCGGCACCGGAACCCTGACCGACAGCCAGATCACCGAGGTGGCGCGCAAGGTCTTCGACCCACGCCCCCTCGCGATCATCGAGGAGCTCGAGCTGCTGCGCCCCATCTACACCGAGACTTCGGCTTACGGCCACTTCGGGCGCGAAGGCTTCCCCTGGGAGGAGACGCGCCGGGTCGCCGATCTGCTGCAGGCGGCCGGGGGCTAGGCCTGGGCGGTCTGCATCAGCTGGGAGAACGCCACGACGCGGTTGCCGCCGTTTTGTTTGGCGAGGTACATGGCTTGGTCGGCGCGCTGGATCAGGGTGTCGAGCGCGTCGCCCGGGCGGCAGCCGGCGACCCCAAGGCTGGCCAGCACCGGCCCCACGCGCTCGTGCGGCGAGCGCTCGAGCCCCCGCCGCACCTCTTCGGCCACGGCCAGGGCCTCGCGCTCCTCGAGGTCGGGGAGGACGATCAGGAACTCCTCCCCGCCCCAGCGGATCACCCGCGCGCCGCGCGGCAGGTAGCGCTGGATCAGCAGGGCGCAGCGCTTGAGCACGCGGTCGCCCACGTCGTGCCCGTGGCGGTCGTTCACCTTCTTGAAGCCGTCAAGATCGAGCATGATCACGCTGAAGGTGCCGCCGTGCTCGCGCATCTGGCGGAAGAGGTGCACGAGCACGGCCTCGCCGTAGCGGCGGTTGGGCAGCTGGGTCAGGTGGTCGAGGTAGGCGAGCATGCGGTTCTCCGCGTAGCTCTCCTCGATCCGCGAGAAGGCGTAAAGGAGCATCGCGTAGACGATGCCGGAGATGTAGAACTGCAGCAGCGCGTTGAAGGCCCCGGCGTCCTTGCTGCGCCAGAGTTCGCCAAAGGGGGTGGAGAGGAGCCCAAGCACCAGCGCCACCACCCAGATACCGGTCGCAATGCGGAAGGCCATGGCGCGCCGGTGCAGCAGGTAGGCCACCAGGTAGAGCATGGGGAACCAGAACATCGTCTCGGTGAAGGTGTGCAGCTCGGGAAGCGTGTAGCGCACCTGGTAGACCAGCATCGAGAGCCCGTAGAGCACGAGCATCAGGTAGGCGGCGTTCTCGACGAGGTGCAGCTTGTCGGGGCGGTAGACAAGGGCCACCCCCATGCCCAGGAAGAGGACGAACATCAAGGGGAGGAAGGTGAGGTCGACGGGGTTTGTCGCCTCGATGGCGACCTGGAGGTAGAGCGCCGCCAGGCTGGCGACCGCGCCCAGCAGCAACACCCCGATGACGAGCACCCGGCGCACGCGCCCGAAGGGCGCGGAGCTGACCCGCTCCAACAAGGTGATGTGTCCGGACCCCGTCGTGTGTTCCTTCATACCCCCCCGCACCTCGCCCCGGCCCGCACCCACACGTCGCACAAAAGGTACAGACCATTCTACCCCAGGCGTCCGCTCGGGTCGGTCCGCGGCGAAACCGTTAGCCGATCACGCCAAGTTCGCGCCCCACCGCCGCGTAGGCCTCGAGCGCGCGGTCGAGCTGCGCGCGGGTGTGGGCGGCGGTGACGATGTTGCGGATGCGCGCCTTGCCCCGGGGCACGGTGGGAAAGCCGATGCCCACGGCGAAGACGCCCCGCTCGAGAAGCCTGCGGCTGGCCTCGAAGGCCGCCGGCGCTTCGCCGAAGAGGACCGGGGTAATGGGGGTCTGGCTGCCCATGGTGTCGTAGCCGAGACGGGCCAGCTCCTCCTTGAAGTAGCGGGTGTTGGCCCAGAGCCGCTCGATGCGCTCGGGCTCGCGCTGGATGAGCTCGAGCGCCCCCACCAGCGCCCCCACCACCGCGGGCGGGTGCGAGGTCGAGAAGAGGTAGGGCCGCGCCCGGTTGATGAGCAGCTCGCGCAGCTCGCGCGCCCCGGCGGCGTAACCCCCCACCACCGCCCAGGCCTTCGAGAGGGTGGCCACCTGGATCACATTGGGGTTCTCGTGGAAGCCGAAGTGGTGCACGGTGCCGCGCCCCAGCGCGCCCAGCACCCCCGAGCCGTGGGCGTCGTCCACGTAGACGAGCGCGCCGTAGCGCTCGGCCAGGGGGACGATGCGGTCGAGCGGCGCCACGTCGCCGTCCATCGAGAAGACCCCGTCGGTCACGATCAGCTTCAGCCCGTCGCTGTCGTGGGCCTGCAAGAGCTCCTCCAGGTGCCCTGTGTCGGCGTGGCGGAAAACGTGGCGGGTGGCCTTGGTAAGGCGCAACCCGTCGATGATCGAAGCGTGGTTGAGCTCGTCGGAGAAGACGAGGTCGCCCGGCTGCAGCAGCGCCCCCAGCACCCCCTGGTTGGCGGTGAAGCCCGACTGCAGCACGAGCGCGCTCTCGGTGCCCTTGAACTCGGCCAGCGTGCGCTCGAATTCCTCGTGGTAGCTGAAGGTGCCGGCGATCGTGCGCACCGCGCCGCTGCCCGCGCCCCAGATTTCCAGGAACTCGCGGGCCCGCGTCTTGAGGTGGGGGTGGTTGGCGAAGCCCAGGTAGTTGTTCGAGGCCAGGTTGACGACCTCGCGGCCGTTCACCCGGGTCACGGGCTCCTGCGGGGCCTCGAGCACCGGCGGAGTGATGTACAGCCCCTCCTGCTTCAGCTGGTCGAGCACCGATCGGATGCGTTCGCGCAAGCTCAGGCTCATGCCCCCATTCTGCCACCAAAAGGCCCGCCCCGAGGGGCGGGCCGGTCGTCGGGAGACCGCGCCTAGAGGTTCTTGAGCGCCTGGACCATCTTGTTCAGGGTCTCCGCGGCGTCGCCGTAGACCATGTTGGTGTTGTCGGCGTAGAAGAGCTCGTTCTCGATGCCGGCGAAGCCCTTGCCGCGCCCGCGCTTGAGCACGAAGACCTGCTTGGCCTTGTCCACGTCGAGGATGGGCATGCCGTAGAGGGGGCTGCCCTCGCGGCGCGCGGCGGGGTTGACCACGTCGTTGGCGCCGATCACCAGGGCCACGTCGGCGGTCTCGAACTCGGGGTTGATCTCGTCGAGGTCGAAGAGCTTCTCGTAGGGGATGCCGGCCTCGGCCAGCAGCACGTTCATGTGACCGGGCATGCGCCCCGCCACCGGATGGATGGCGAACTTGACCTCGACGCCGCGCTTCTCGAGCTCCTCCATGAGCTCCTTGACCTTCTGCTGCGCCTGGGCCACGGCCATGCCGTAGCCGGGCACGATGATCACCTTGTTGGCAAAGGCCATCAGGCTCGCGGCGTCTTCGGGTTCCATCGGCTTGAGGCTGCCCTTGATCTCGCCGCCCTCCTGCTCCACCGCGCCGAAGGCGCCGAAGAGCACGCTGTAGAGCGAGCGGTTCATCGCCTTGGCCATCAGGATGGTGAGCAGGGTGCCGGCCGCGCCCACCACCGTGCCGGCGATGATCATCGCCGGGTTGCCGATGGCGAAACCCTCGAAGCCGACGGCCAGACCGGTGAAGGCGTTGTAGAGCGAGATCACCACCGGCATGTCGCCACCGCCGATGGGGATGGTCATGAGCACGCCGAAGAGGAGCGCCAGCAGGAAGAACCAGAGCACGACGCCCGTCCCCTGCACGCCGAAGAGGTAGGCGAGGGCGAAGAGGACCGAGACGGCCAGCACCGCCATGTTGATCGGCTGCTGGAAGGGGAAGGTGACCGCGCGCGAATTGACCAAGCCCTGCAGCTTGGCGAAGGCCACCATCGAGCCGCTGAACGAGACCGCACCGATGAGGCCGCCCAGCAGGGCGAGCACCAGCAGGCCCGTCGTCATCTCGCCCTGGCCGGCGCTGTGGCGCAGCAGCTCGACCGCGGCGATCGCGCCCGCGGCGCCGCCGCCCATGCCGTTGTAGATGGCCACCATCTGCGGCATGTCGGTCATGGCCACCTTCTTGGCGATGACCCAGGCCGCACCGCCGCCGACGAGGATGCCGACGATGATCAGGAAGAAGTTGCCGAGGCCGGGCCAGGCGAAGGTGACGATCGTAGCCGCCAGCATCGCGTACCCCGCCCAGACGATGCCGCGCTTGGCGGTGGCGGGGTGGCTCATCTGCTTGAGGCCGAGGATGAAGAGGAAGGCCGTGACGAAGTAAACGAGCTGAATGAAGGTCTCCATGGCCTAGCCCTCCTTCGGTTTCCGCTCGAACATCTCGAGCATCCGTTCGGTGACCGCGTAGCCGCCGGCGGCGTTGGCCGCGGCCAGCAGGACGCCGACGAAGCCGATGACCAGCTCCGGGGTGGTCTCGGCGTGGCCGAGGACCACCATCGCCCCCACGAGCACGATGCCGTGGATGAAGTTCGATCCCGACATCAGGGGGGTGTGGAGCACCACGGGGACGCGGCTGATCACCTCGTAGCCGGTGAACGCCGCGAGCATGAAGATGTAGAGCGCCGCCCAGGTTCCGCTGATCATGCCGCGCCTCCTTCCACGAGTTCGCGCGTGGGCGCGTGCTTGATCTCACCGTCATGGACGAGCACGCTGCCCGCCAGGATCTCGTCGTCCCAGTCGAGTTCGAGCCCGCCCTCTTCGGTGAGGATGAGCTCCAGGAAGTTGTGCAGGTTCTTGGCGTACATCTCCGAGGCGTGCACCGCCAGCGCGCTCGGCAGGTTCAAGGGGCCCACCACGCGCACGTCGCCCACCTGCACGGTTTCGCCCGGCTGGGTGACCTCGCAGTTGCCGCCCGACTCGGCGGCCAGGTCGACGATGACCGAGCCCGGTTTCATGCGTTCGACCATCGCCTTGGTCACCAGGACGGGGGCGCGGCGGCCGGGGATGTTGGCGGTGGTGATCACGATGTCGGCGGCGACGATGGCCTCCTCGACCATCGCGCGCTCCTTGGCCTTCTCCTCTTCGGTGAGCTCGCGCGCATAGCCGCCCTCGGCCTCGGCGTCGATCTCGAGCTCCAGGAACTTGGCCCCGAGGCTCCTCACCTGCTCGCCGGCGGCGCGGCGCACGTCGTAGGCGCTGACGACCGCGCCCAGGCGCTTGGCGGTGGCGATGGCCTGCAGGCCCGCCACGCCCGCGCCCAGCACCAGCACCTGCGCGGGACGGATCGTCCCGGCGGCGGTGGTGAGCATGGGCAGGAAGCGGTCGATGGTGTCGGCGGCGATCAGGGCCGCCTTGTAGCCGGCCACGGTCGCCTGACTGCTGAGCGCGTCCATCGCCTGGGCGCGGGTGATGCGCGGCACCAGCTCCATGGCGAAGACGGTTAGCTTCTTGTCGCGCATCTTCGCCACCCGCTCGGGGTAGCGGTGCGGGTACATGAAGCCGATCAGCACGGCGCCCTCGGGCAGGGCGTCGATCTCGTCCTCGGTCGGCGGCTGCACTTTCAGCACGATCTGCGCTCCGCCGAGGAGCTCAGCTCTCGGTTCCACCAGCTGGGCGCCTACCTTTTCGTAGGCGTCGTCGAGGTAGTGCGCCCCCACGCCCGCGCCGCTCTCGACGGCGACGGCGTGCCCCTGCCTGACGAGCTTGCCGGCGACCTCGGGCACGAGGGCGACCCGGCGCTCGCCCGGGGCTTCCTCCTTGGGTACTGCAATCTTGATGGCCATGTCGTTACCCTCCAAGCGGCGTTAACCTAGTGGATTATACCGACCGGCCAAAAACCGCGGAATGGGGCGTGTGTACCCGGTCGGTTAGGCTAGGGGCATGGATCCGCTCACGCACCTGCTCAAGCGCCGATCGATCCGCCGCTTCAAACCCGAACCCCTCCGCGAGGGCGATCTGGAGCGCATTCTGGCGGCGGCGCGGCGCGCCCCCACCGACGCGAGCGCCCAGCTCTATTCGATCCTGCGCGTAACCGACCCCCGGCTGCGGCGCGAACTCGCCCACCTGGCCGGCGACCAGGCGCACGTCGCCGAAGCGGCCGAGTTCTTCGTCCCCCTGGCCGACGTGCACCGCCTGGAGCGGCTGCTGGCGCACCGCGGGCAGGCGATGGCCCGCTGGCCGCGCACCGGCCTGCACTTCGCCCTCGTCGACGCCACCCTGGCGGGCGCGCACCTGGCCGTGGCCGCCGAGGCGCTCGGCTACGGCATCTGCTGGATCGGCGGGCTCCTCAACCGCCCCGCCGAGGCGGCGCGCCTGCTCGAGCTGCCCCGCGGGGTCGTTCCGGTGAGCGGCCTGGTCGTGGGCGTGCCCGCCGAGGACCCCGCCCCCCGCCCGCGCCTGCCCGAGGCGCTGGTCGTGCACGAGAACCGCTACCGCGCCTACACCTCCGCGGACCTCGACGCCGCCTACGCGGCCATGGCGCCGGCGAGCCGGCGGGGCGACTGGTTGTTCGTGCTCGAGCGCTACTTCGCCCGCGGCGGCACCATGGAACAGCGCGACCCCGCCTACGGATTCCTGGCCGCGCGGCAGGGCTTCGTGGCCGACTGGCCGCCCGAGGCGGCCGAGGCGCTCTTCGTCCGCGGCCACGACGCCGGCAGCCTGGGCGAGGCTCTGGAAGCGCTGCTGGGCCACGGCTGGCGCGGGGTGCTCTTCGGGAAAGGCCCCTTCGAGGAAAGCGTCGTCTGGCTCGAGCACGAAACCGCCGCCGAACGCGGCGAGGGCAAGACCCCGGGCGAGGCCCTGGGCCGTGCCGTGGAGGCCGCCCTGCCCGCCGAGGAGTGAAAGGGCGTCCGGGCCCCTCAGAGCCCGGACGCGGAGGCGAAGCGGGCTCAGAAGCTCTTCTCGACGCTGACGTTGCCGCAGCCGTTGTAGGTGACCCGGGTGGAGTCGCCGGTCGTCAGGTTCTCGTGCAGAATCCAGCCGGCGTCGAAGCCGCCCATTTTGTGGCCCAGCCGCCCGGCGCCCTCCGCGGCGCGCCAGCAGTCGCGGCTCCAGTGAAGCGGGGTCTCCCCTTCCACGTCGGTCGAGGTGGAGACCTGGAACTCCATGGTGTGGCCGTCGCGGGTCAGCGCGGCGTTGCCGCGGATCGCGACCACGCCGCCCAGGGCGGGGGCGTCGGGGTCGTCGGGGGTGTAGGTCTTGGCCTTCTGGGCGGTCCAGGTGGCCTCGTGCAGCACCTCGCCGTCGACCGCAACCACGAAGTGGATGCTCAGGTCCTTGGTGAGAACGTAGCCCTCGGCCGGGCTGCCGCCGACGTCGACGCGGCCGTTCAGGGTACGGGTGCGCTGGACCGTGTGCTCGCTGCGGGTGGTGGTGAGGCTGACGGTGAAGTCGCTGAGGATCACGGCGAAGCCGGTGAACGCGCCGTCCTTGTCCTCGAAGTGGAAGCCGCCGCTCACCGCGAAGGCCTGCCCGCCGCCCAGGGTGCCGCTGCAGTCGAAGCTTGCGTCCACCCGGTCGAAGACGCCGTCACCGTCGGCGTCGGCGTAATCGTGCTTGTCCACGTCGATGTTGCACTGCCCGTCGGCGTCGCCCGGGCGCGGCAGGCGCACGCCCCAGGCCTTCAGGAGGCGCACCGTCACGGTGGGCAGCCCCCAGGCCCCCGCCAAGTCGGCCACGTCCTGGTCCAGGGCCGACTGCACCGAGGCCGCCGCGGCCCCGCCCAGGTCCTCGAAGATCGCGGCGTCGAGGTTCAGGTCGGTCTCGATCGCCAGCTGCTCGGCGTCCAGACTCTCGCCGTCGCCCAGGCTTCCCGCCGTTGAACAAGCCGCCAAAACCAGCACCAACAAAGCCATCGTCCCGAAGTACCTTTTCATCGTGCACCTCCCTGTGTGCAGCCTCAGCTTGCGCCCGTCCGAGGGGGAAGCGCTTGAAAAACGGCTAAAGGGTTCTTAATTTTGAGCGTTGATTAAGAACGCATTAAGGCCGCCACGGGCGGCCTTTTCGTCGGATGGTCCGGGTGAGTCAGCCGGGGTTCTCATCCACGGGGGTGCTCCGTATCACGCCCTCGGCCTCCAGCCGCTCGATCTCTGCCGCACCCAGCCCCAGCGCCCCGGTGAGCACCTCGCGGGTGTGCTGGCCCAGCAGCGGCGGGGCCGCGGTCGGGGCGGCGGGGGTGCGGCTCATGTGCTGCAGCGGGCTGGCCAAAAGCGGCGTGGGCCCCAGGCGCGGGTGCACGAGCTCCCAAAGCAGCCCCCGGGCCTCCGCCTGGGGGTCGGCGAGCGCCTCGCCTACGTCGTTCACCGGCGTCACGGGCACCCCGGCGGCGCGCAGCCGCTCGAGCCAGGCGGCGCGGTCGCGGCTGCGGAAGATGCGCGCCAGCTCGGCCACCAGCTCCTCGCGGTGCTCCACGCGCCCGGCGTTGGTTTGGTAGCGCGCGTCCTCCCACAGGTCGGACCGTCCCAGCGCCTCCGTGAGCCTTTGGTACTGGGCGTCGTTGCCGACGGCAAGGATGAACCACTTGTCGCGGGCCTCGAAGGCCTGGTAGGGCACGATCTGGGGATGGGCGTTGCCCATGCGCGTCGGCGCGATCCCGGTCATCAGGTAGGCCTGGGCCTGGTTGACCATCGCGGCGACGCCGACGTCGAAGAGCGCCAGGTCCAGGTGCTGCCCCCGCCCGCGCACGTCGCGCTCGCGCAGCGCCGCGAGGATCCCCACTGCGGCGGTCAGCCCGGTGAGCACGTCGATCCAGGCGACGCCCACCTTCGTCGGGGGGCCGTCGGGCTCTCCGGTCACGCTCATGATCCCGGTCATCCCCTGCAGAGCCGCGTCGTAGCCGGGTTCGGCCGCGCGCGGCCCCGTCTGCCCGAAGCCGGTGATCGAGGCGTAGATGAGGCGCGGGTTCACCTCGGCCAGGCTGGGGTAGTCGAGGCCGTAGCGGGCGAGGTCGCCCACCTTGAAATTCTCCACCAGCACGTCGGCCCGTTTGGCCAGCCGGCGCACGAGCCGCTGCCCCCGGGGG
>JALSIA010000085.1 GCA_026981865.1 Thermaceae bacterium | reverse complement strand
GACGACCTTGATCTCGGGATTGAGGGCGTAGGCCGTCACCTCGAAGCGAACCTGATCGTTGCCCTTGCCGGTGGCGCCGTGGCTGATGGCCTCGGCCCCCTCCTGTTCGGCGATCTGCACCAGGTATTTGGCGATCAGGGGCCGAGCGATCGAGGTGCCAAGCAGGTAGTAGCCCTCGTAGAGCGGGGCGGCGCGGAACATGGGAAAGACGAAGTCGCGCACGAACTCCTCACGCAGGTCGAGAGCAATGGCCTTGCTGGCCCCGGTGGCCAGGGCCTTTTCGCGGGCCTCCTCCACCTCGTCGCCCTGACCGATGTCGGCCGTGAAAGCGATGACCTCGGCCCCGCGATCCTCGATGAGCCATTTCAGGATGATGCTGGTGTCCAATCCGCCGGAGTAGGCCAAAACGACTTTCATTCACGTCACCTCGATTCACGCCTCGCCCGCAGAAGAAAGGTGGGGCCAAGCCCCACCCAAAGGCGCTTGTCCCCGGTTACACTAGTGCAGTCGTCGAGCGCGGCGCTTCATCTCGTGCATAAGTATACGTGGGGTCCCGCAGCGCGTCAACCGCCGGTTCGGGAAGCCGCTTCCGGGGGTTCAGTCGGCAAAGCGCTGGTAGAGCAGGTTGACCATCGTCGCGGCCTTGAGGTCGCGCTCCGTGACCCCTCCAACGTCGTGGGTGGTGTAGGCCACCCCCACCTTCTTCCAGAGCACGCAGACCGCGTCGGGGTGGTGGTCCTGCTTCTCCGAAAGCAGAAAGATGCGGGTGGCGAAGGCCACCCCGTCGGCGTAAGTGGCGAACTCGAAGACGCGCTCGATCCGCCCATCGTCGTACCGCCACCCTTCCAGCCCCGCGAGGGCGTGGCGAATCTGTTCTTCCGACCAGCGCTTCTCCATGTGCACCATTGTACGCCCCCCGCGCCTGTGCTATACTGCTCGCTGGCATCCTGCAAGGGGGCCCCGCCCCGATCCCCCCTGTGCAGCGAATTCCGCAAGAGCCAATCTGGAGGAAAGGCGTGCACAAGACGTACGTACCCAAAGAAATCGAACCCAAGTGGGTTCTGGTCGATGCCCAGGGGAAAACGCTGGGGCGACTGGCCAGCGAGATCGCCAAGATTCTGCGCGGCAAGCACCGGCCGGAGTACACGCCCAACATGCTCAGCGGCGACTTCGTGGTCGTGATCAACGCCGAAAAGGTGCACCTCACCGGCAACAAGCTGCAGCAGAAGACCTACACCCGCTACTCGGGCTACCCCAGCGGCCTCAAGCGCATCCCGGTGGCGGAGATGCTGAAACGCCACCCCGAACGCGTGCTTCAGCACGCCGTCAAGGGCATGCTGCCCAAAGGCCCGCTGGGCCGCCGCATGCTCAAGCGGCTCAAGATCTACGCCGGCGCGCAGCACCCCCACGCGGCGCAGAAGCCCGAGCCCATCGAGTTGGAGGTTAAGTAATGGCGATCGAACAGTTCTACGGCACCGGTCGTCGCAAGACCGCCGTGGCCCGCGTCTTCCTGCGCCCGGGCAAGGGGCAGATCACCGTCAACGGCCAGCCCTTCGAGGACTACTTCACCGGGTTGATCAAGGCCGCTTCCGCCCTCGACCCCCTGCGCCACGTGAACAAGGAGGGGCAGTTCGACCTGCTCATCACCGTCAAGGGTAGCGGCAAGTCGGCCCAGGTCGACGCCATCAAGATGGGCCTCGCCCGCGCGCTCGTGCAGTACGACGACGAGCTGCGCGTGAGCCTCAAGAAGGCCGGCTTCCTCACCCGCGACGCCCGCGAGGTCGAACGGAAGAAGTACGGCAAGCACAAGGCCCGCAAAGCGCCGCAGTACTCCAAGCGCTAGACCGCTCGCGCACGTGAACGGCCGCCCCACCGGGCGGCCTTCCCTTTAGGGGCCAAAGCGCCAGGCTCTGCGCTCCTGATAGACTGCGTGGGTATGGATCTTTTTCGCGCCATCGTCCTGGGGGCCGTGCAGGGGCTCACGGAGTTTCTTCCGGTCTCGAGCTCCGGCCATCTGGTGCTCGCGGACTACTACCTCTTCGGCGGGCAGGCCCTCCCCCTGTGGGTGGACATCGCCTCGAACACCGGTACCTTTCTGGCGGCGCTCCTGCTGATGCGCCATGAGATCGCCCAAGCGCTCACCGGCTTCTTCACGGGGCTGGTGCGACGGGAAGCCCGGCGGCGCGAGGGGTGGAAGCTGGCGCTGTTGATTTTGGTGGCCAGCCTGCCGGCGCTGGTCGTGGGCTTGGCGCTCAAGGGCGTCTTTGAACGCATTAACAACCCTGTCTTCGTCAGCTTCGGGCTCTTCTTGACCGGGTGGATCCTCTGGACCACGCCCCGAGGCGGAGCGAAGGACGCCGTGGGGCGCGTGACCTATAAGGACGCCTTTCTGGGCGGGCTGGCCCAGAGCCTGGCCATCCTGCCCGGCGTCTCCCGCAGCGGCAGCACCATCGCGGCCTTTCTGCACCTGGGCCTTTCCCCCGTCCTGGCCGCCAAGCTGAGCTTCTTGATGTACAGCGTGGCGAGCTTCGGGGTGATGCTGTTGGGCCTGAAGGACGGCCTGCCCGACGGCGTGCAGGTGGGGCCGGTGCTGGCCATGATCGTTGCCGCCTTCGCCAGCGGCTACCTGGCCATGCTCTGGCTCTTCGGTATTCTGCGGCGCGGGCAGTTCCGCTGGTTCGCCCCCTACGTTTGGGGGCTGGCGGCCTGGACGCTGTTTACCCTGCGGTAGCCGAACGGACGCGGTCCGTTCGCTGAAGGCGCGCGACTAACCGCGCGCCTTCAGCTTTTCCTCCATCTCGACGACGCGCTGCATCGTCCGCAGCACGGCGTCGGGGTTGAGGCTGATGCTGTCGATCCCCTGCTCCACCAGGAAGGCGGCGAACTCGGGGTAGTCGCTGGGAGCCTGGCCGCAGATGCCTACCTTGCGGCGCGGCTCGTGGGCGTGGGCGCGCTCGATCAGGTGGGCCACCGAGCGCCTCACCGCCTCGTTGCGCTCGTCGAAGAGGCTGGCGATACGATCGGAGTCGCGGTCGACGCCCAGGGTAAGCTGGGTCAGGTCGTTGGAGCCGATCGAGAATCCGTCGAAGAC
>JALSIA010000084.1 GCA_026981865.1 Thermaceae bacterium | reverse complement strand
AAACCCGCCCACATGACCGCGGGCGGGTTTTCGTGCGCGATTTCCCATCCTTCCCAGGCGCCGGTTGTGCGAAGATGGAGCCATGCGCATCGGGGTGTTGCTCACCATGGGGTTCCTCGAGGCCGAAGCCGCGCCCGTGCTCGACGCGGTGCGCATCCTGCGCGAGGCGGGGGCCGGGATCGAGGGCTTCACGCTGGCCAAAAGCCGCCACGCCCTCGAGGGGGCGGCGGGCACGGTCTGGACGGCCAAGTACGCCCTCTCCGCCCGCCCCGAGCTGGACCTGCTCGTCGTCCCCGGAAGCAAGGGGCTCGCCCGCGCGGCGCGCGACTTGCAGATCGAACTCTGGTTCGAGGAGGTCTGGCCCCGGCTGGAGGCCGTCTTCCTCGGGGCCAACGGCCCCGTCTTCCTGGGCGAGCTGGGGCGCGCCCCCCGGCTCGTGGCCGCGCACCCCGCCTACGCGGACGAGGTGAAGCGCTACGCCAAGCTGGGCCACGAAACCGCCTACGCCGTGGGCAAGGTCACGACGACCGCCGGCTACCTCTTCCTGCTCGGCGCGCTGCTGGACCACCTGCAATCGGCCGGGTTGGACATCGAGCCCGTTCTCGGGCAGATGGCGCTGGCCTTCGACTGACCCCGGCCGTATACTGGGCCTTTGTATGGCGAACCTTTCCATCGGCATCGTCGGCCTCCCCAACGTGGGCAAGTCCACCCTCTTCAACGCGATCACCAAGGCGGGCGCGCTCGCCGCCAACTACCCCTTCGCCACCATCGACAAGAACGTCGGCGTGGTCACCGTGCCCGACGAGCGGCTGGAAAAGCTGGCGGACGTCTTCACCAAGGGGGAGCGGCGGCCGCCGGTCGTGCCCACCTACGTCGAGTTCGTGGACATCGCCGGGCTGGTCAAGGGGGCGCACCGGGGCGAGGGACTGGGCAACCAGTTCCTGGGCAACATCCGCGAGGTCGCGGCGGTGGCCCACGTGGTGCGCTGCTTCGAGGACCCGAACGTCGTTCACGTGGACGGCTCGGTGGACCCGCTGCGCGACGCCGAGATCATCAACACCGAGCTGGCGCTGGCCGACCTGGGCACGCTCGAGCGCCGGCTGGAAAAGCTCGAGCGCAGCGCCCGCGTCAGCAAGGAGGACGCGGCACTGGTGGAGCTCCTCAGGCCGCTGGTGGTCCACCTGGAGGCGGGCGAACCGGCCCGCACCTTCCGGACCGGCAACGAAGAAGGCGACAAGCAGCTGGCGCGCGTCTTCAAGGAGTACGGCCTGATCACCGCCAAACCGGTGGTCTACGTAGCCAACGTGGGCGAGGAGGACCTGCCCGACGGCAACGCGCACGTGGAAAAGCTGCGCGAGCTGGCGGCGCGCGAGGAGGCGGAGCTGGTGGTCATCTCCGCCAAGATCGAGGCCGAGCTGGCCGAGCTTTCGGACGCGGAGGCGCGCGAGTACCTGGCCGAGCTGGGGCTCGAGCGCTCGGGCCTGGACCGGCTGGTGCTGGCCGGCTACCGCGCCCTCGACCTGATCACCTTCCTGACCGCCGGCGAGAAGGAGGTGCGCGCCTGGACGGTGCGCCGCGGCACCAAAGCTCCCCAGGCCGCGGGGACGATTCATTCGGACATGGAGCGCGGCTTCATCCGCGCCGAGGTGATCGACTGGGAAAAGCTGGTCCAGGCCGGCGGCTGGGCGGCGGCCAAGGAAAAGGGCTGGGTCCGCACCGAGGGCAAGGACTACGTCGTCCAGGACGGCGACGTGATGCTGATCCTGTTCAACGTGTAAGGCCGGGGAAGACGGAAAACGTAAATCACGTCCGACCCCTGACCGCTGGGCGGCTGCTTGGCGATAAAGTCGCGGTGGGCTTCGCTCAGGAATTGTTTCATGACCTGCACGACGTTCGGAAACTGATGCACAAGACCAAGCTGCTTGTGCACGTCGCCGGCCTTGACGCATACGACGCTCAATCCCTTTGCCTCCGCCTCCGCAAAACGTTCGCGCAGGTACGTACGAATCCTATCGGCATCCTTCATAATTGTTCTTCCTAATTCTGCATGTCCCAACCCATCCTATGCTAGGCAAACCGAACGAAGCGTCGTTTAACATCCTTAGCGGTGCATCCGACCCCTACAAGGCATGCGCACCGCATGGACTGCGCTTCGCGCGTCCAGAACAACGGCTTCTTCCGCTAGAACCCACGAGACCCCGGGTCACGCGCCCTTCGGGCGCTCGCCCGGGGTGACGAAATAAGACGGGGCGGCGGGGCGAACCGCGGCAGGCAGAGTGCGGTAAGGGCCAACCCGCCGTCCGGGACCAGCAACCCCTCAGACCTATGGGGTTCAGATCTCGTTCGGGGTTACGCAGCCGGGGGCTCGGGTTGCTTGGAAAAACCGAACTCCCGCCGTTGCGGGGCAGGGAACCGCCAGGTTTCCGAGACCCGGAACCTCGAAACGTGCGAACCACGAGCCGCACGCTTCAAGAGCACCTTCCGCGCCGTCCGTGCACGCATGGACGGCGGTGCGATCCCGGGTTCCTCCCCGGGCGCCCACGGAAGCCCGGCGGCGCAGGGGGAGGCGGCGGCGCCGGGTCCCCGGGGCTCGCGGCGCTCACCCCGGACGACGAAAAGAGGCCGGGCGGTTGGGGAAAGAGGGCGGAGCTACAGACGGCCGCAGCCGTGCCGTGCTCCGTCCTCAACGAACGGCGCGGCGCCCGAGGGCGCCGCGCTCTCCGCCAAGGAGCGGGGTTACTTCTTCTTGGGCGGCCAGGTGGGCGCTTCGATGATCTGCTGGGGTACGTTGGAGTTGTAGACGCCCGCCTGGCCCGCGGGGGCCAGGTGGTCGGTCAGCTTGAAGCTGGGCCGCGGGTGGCTGTTGACGTAGGCCATCACGTCCACCGCCTCCTGGTCGCTCAGGTGGGCGTTGCCCAGGGGCATGTTGTACTTGACCCAGCTCGCGCCCTTGATCACGTTGGCCATGCCGGCCCCGGCGTTGTAGGAGCGGTCGCCCCAGACCGGCGGGAAGGCCCCCACGCCCTGGCCGTCGGCACCGTGGCAGGCGGCGCACTGGGCTTCGTAGACCTGCTTGCCGCGGTCGGCGTCCACGCTGTTCGCCTTGACCAGCTTGACGATCGCCGGATCAGGCCAGGGGTTGTTGTAGGC
>JALSIA010000083.1 GCA_026981865.1 Thermaceae bacterium | reverse complement strand
GGCCGGTCCTCTCGACCATCCGGGTGAAGGACTTCGACGAGGGGCTCGAGGTGGCCAACGCTACCCGCTACGGCCTCACCGGCGGCGTTTTCAGCAAGAACCGCGAGCGGCTCGAGCGCGCCCGGTACGAGTTCCACGTGGGCAACCTCTACTTCAACCGCAAGATCACCGGCGCGCTGGTGGGCGTCCAGCCCTTCGGAGGCTTCAACCTCTCGGGCACCGACTCCAAGGCCGGCGGCCCCGACTACCTGCACCACTTCGTGCAGATGAAATCGGTCACCGAGCGGTTCTGAACCGGCTGGGTGTGGTCCCGACCCCCAGCCCGTACGGACCATGCCGCGCGCCCGCGCGTTCGCCCCTTCTTCCCTAGCGCTCCAGGGCCTCTTGCTCCTGGCGTTCTGGGGCCTGCCCGCGGCGCGGCTGCCCGCGGGCCTGGGGCCGGGGCCGCGCTACCTGGCCCTCGTGCTGCTGCGCTACCTGCTGCTCGGGGCCGCGCTGGCCCGTGAGCGCGGGCGCTGGCCCGTGTTCTACCTGACCCGCGAAAACCTGAAGGCCGCCCTCACCGAAGGCCTCGTCTTCGCGCTCGCCTTCGTGCCCGTCGCCTGGGCCTACGCCCGGCTGACGCTCGGGGGCGTCTACTGGCTTCCCCCGGGCGAGCTGCCGGCCACCCTGGCGGCGGCGCTGCTGCTCGCCGCGCTGCCCGAGGAGCTGGCCTACCGCGGCCTCTTCCTCGGCACGCTGGCGCGCCTGGGGGCGCCTGCCTGGGCGCAGGTCGCCGTGACCTCGGCCCTCTTCGCCGCCCAACACGTGCGCTACCTGCTGCGCGGCGACCCCCTCACCTTCACCCTCGTCGCCGCCTTCGGCCCGGTCGCCGCGGCGATGACGCTGCGCCGCAAGAACCTCGCCGGCGCGGTGCTCGCGCACGCCGCCATGAACACGCTGATCTTCGTCTTCATCGGCGGCCGGGTGAGCTCGCTTTGAGATCGGGTTGGCGCTGCGCTGCGGTTTGGCGTTCGGGCCCGCGCGCGTTATACTGCCCTTTGCCCCCGGTCCGACGCGGCGGCCCGCCGTGAACCGGGTCAGGCCCGGAAGGGAGCAGCCCTAAGCGGTCAGGGTCGGGTGCCGTCGGGGCGCCGGGGGCTCTTTTTTACCTTCCCTCCACCACCCGCGCCACCGCGGACATCTCCAAACCCAAGAGCTGGAGCACGTCGTCGAGGGTGAAGATGCCCACGAGGTTGCCCTCGTAGTCGACGATCGGGTAGCGGCGCACCCCCTTGTGCTTGACCTCCTCGAGCGCTTCGAAGAGGCTCATCTGCTCCTCGAGCACCAGCGGCTCCGGCGTCATCACCCGGAAGACCGGCGTTTCGCCCGGGTCCAGCCCCGGGCGCACCACCCGCACCACGATGTCGCGGTCGGTGAGGATGCCCACCGGCTTCAGGCCCTCGGCGACCACCACGCTGCCCACGTTCATGTCGGCCATCAGCGACGCCGCGTCGGCCACGCTCGCCGTCGGCGGCAGGGTGATCACGTCGGCCCGTGCGAACTCCATGAGTCCCATGGTGGCCTCCTTGACCCCATGATACCGCCCCGGAAGGGGGACGTCCCGCGGGGTAAGATGGGGCCCGTGGGAGCCCTCTACCGCCGCGCCCGGCCCGCCACCTTCGACGCCGTGGTGGGCCAGGAACACGTCAAGGACGTGCTGAAGAGCGCGATCCAGAAGGACCGGCTGGCGCACGCCTACCTGTTCTCGGGCCCGCGCGGCGTGGGCAAGACCACGACCGCGCGCCTGATCGCGATGAGCGTGGGCTGCGCGGCCGATCCCGAGCACCGGCCCTGCGGCGAATGCGAGAACTGCCGCATGGTGCGCGAGGACCGCCACCCCGACGTGGTGGAGATCGACGCCGCCAGCAACAACTCGGTGGAGGACGTGCGCGAACTGCGCGAGCGGATCCTGCTCGCCCCCCTGGTCGCCCCCAGGAAGGTGATCATCCTCGACGAGGCGCACATGATGTCGAAGAGCGCCTTCAACGCCCTGCTCAAGACGCTCGAGGAGCCGCCCGAGCACGTGATCTTCATCTTCGCCACCACCGAGCCCGAGCGGATGCCCGCGACCATCCTCTCGCGCACCCAGCACTTCCGTTTCCGCCGCCTCAGCGAGGAGGAGATCGCCGGGAAGCTGGCCGCGGTGCTCGAGGCCGAGGGGCGCGGCGCCGAACCCGAAGCCCTGCGCCTGATCGCGCGCATGAGCGGCGGCGCGATGCGTGACGCCGAGAGCATTCTCGACCGGTTGCTGGCGCTCGACGTCGATCCCATCACCCGTGCGGCCGCCGAGGAAGCCCTGGGGCTGCCCCCGGCCGAGCGCGTGGCCGCGGTGGCCGCGGCGCTCGACGCCGGCGAGGTGGACCGCGCGGTAGCCGAGGCCCAGCGGCTGTTTTCGGAGGGCTACTCGGCGCGGACGCTGACCGAGCAGCTCGCCCAGGCGCTGCAGGCGGGGCTCTACGCCCGGCTGGGGCTGGGCGAGGGGCCCGAGCTCGCGTCCGACCCTGAACGGCTGATCGCGGCGCTGACGGCGCTGGACGAGCACACCGAAAAGCTGATCCGGCGCGAGGACCCGTTCACGCTCGAGCTGGGGCTCCTGCGCGTCTACGCCGCGCTGCACACCGCACCCGCGGCTCCGGCGGCCGCGGCCCGAACGCCCGAACCCCCGCCCCCCCGGAAAACCGCACCCCGGGCCGCCCCCGCCAAGGCGCCCGAGCCCGCACCGCAGGCGGCGAACCCGGAAACGGCGCCCGCGGCCGAAAAACCCGCGGAAGCCGAAGGCGCCGCGCCCCCGGCGGCCGGGGAGGTCGACCTGACCGCGGCCTGGCGCGAGGTGCTGCGTACGGTGGGCGTCAAGGTGCGCGCCTTCCTCATCGAGGCCGCCCCCCACCTGGAGGACGACGCCCTGGTGCTCGTCTACGACGAGGGGCACCGCTTCCACCACGACCGCGCCCGCGAGCAGCAGGCCGCCGTGGAGGAGGCGGTGCGGGCGGTGCTGGGCCGGGGCGTGCGCTTCGAACTGGGTAAAAAAAACTCGGTAGCCCCTAGCCCCAGCCCTGCGCGGCGCGCCGCCCCGACCCCGCCGGTGCAGGAAGCGCCCGGACCGACGGAAACGCCGGGCACCGCCCCCGAAGAAGCTCCGCAGGCGGTGGAGGCTCCACCTGCAGAGGAAGAACCGTCCGCTCCGGACCCCGAGCCGCCACCTCCCGAACCCCGCTCGCGGCGCGCGGGCCGCGGGTCAGGGCCCCAGCGGCCACGACGGGAGCGTAAAGCGCGCGAGCCCGCGGAGCCCCGCTTCGACAAGATCGAGCTGCTCGACGACCCCCGCTTCAAGAAACTGCAGAGCCTGTTCAAGGCGCGCCTGCGCCAGGTCTGGCGCGAAGCCGGGGAAGAGGGGGACGCCCCCGATCCGGAGGCCGCGTCCTGACCCCCGATGTGCGGGTGTAGGCTGGTGCATGGACTACCTCGTCACCGGAGCCACGGGCTTCATCGGTGGACGGCTGGCCCGGCAGCTTCTCGCGCAGGGCCACCGGGTGCGGGTCCTGGCCCGCAACCCCGCCCGCGCCCGGGCACTCGAGGCCGCCGGTGCCCGGATCTTTGCGGGTGAAATCGGCGACGCCGCGCGGGTGCGCACGGCCATGGACGGAGCCGACGGCGTCTTCCACGTCGCCGGCTGGTACGCGATCGGCTCCGGTTTCGCCCGGGAAGGCGAACGCACCAACGTCGAGGGGACCCGGGTGGTGCTGGAGGCGGCGCTCGAGCGGAAGGTGCCCAAGGTGGTGTACACCTCCACGATCGCCGTCTACGGCGACACCCGCGGGCGGCTCGTGGACGAAACCTACTTCTACGACGGGCGCAAGCGGGGCTGGGCCAGTGCCTACGACCGCAGCAAATGGATCGCCCACTACGAGGTGGCCCGGTCGCTCGTAGACCGGGGCCTGCCGCTGGTGATCGTGCTGCCCGGACTCGTCTACGGTCCCGGCGACCACGGCCCGATCGGAGGGCTTTTGCGCGATGTGGTGCGGAACCGCCCGCTGCTGCTGCCGGCGGCCACCCGCTACTGCTGGAGCCATGTGGACGACGCCGCCCTGGCCCACCGCCTGGCCATGGAGCGGGGCCGAGTGGGCGAGAGTACATCACGGCCGGCGAACCGGCCCGCCTTCTGGACGCCCTGCGCCTGGCCCGCAGGCTGGCGGGTTCGCGATCGCCCCTCGTCCCTCTGCCAAACGCCCTGCTGCAGGCCCTAAGCTACCCGGCGCGCCCCTTCGACCGCTGGCTGCCGCCCAGCTACACCTCCGAGGGGCTGCGGGTCGCCGCCACCAGTTACACGGCCGCGAACGCCAAGGCCCGCTCCGAACTGGGCTACGCCCCCAGGCCGCTCGAGGCCGGGCTGCCGCCCACGCTGGCGGCGCTGCGGGACGAAATCGGGAGGGCCAGTCGGTAGACTGGGGACATGAGCAAGCGACTCGTCGTCATCGGCGGTGTGGCCGCGGGCATGAGCGCCGCGGCCAAGGCCAAACGCAGCAACCCCGACCTGGAGGTCGTCGCCTTTGAAAAGTCGCGCTACGTTTCCTACGGCGCCTGCGGCCTGCCCTACTACCTGGCCGGGTGGATCGACGACGTGGAGAAACTCGTGGCCCGCACCCCCGAAAAGTTCGCCAAGCAAGGGGTAAAGGCGCTGGTGCGCCACGAGGTCGTCGAGGTCGACTACGAGGGCCGGCGCGTCAAAGTGGCCGACCTCGACGGCGGCCGCGAGTTCTGGGAACCCTTCGACTACCTGGTCGTCAGCACCGGGGCGCAGCCCGTGCTGCCCCCGATCGAGGGAGTGCACCTCCCCGGCGTCTTCACCCTGCGCCAGCTCGAGGACGGCGAGGCCATCGCGAGCGCGCTGCACCGGGCACAGCGCACGGTCATCGTTGGCGCCGGTTACGTGGGGCTCGAGGTGGCCGAGGCCTTCCGCGCCCGCGGCAAGCAGGTCACCGTCGTCGAGCTCGCCGAGCGCGTGCTGCCCGCTGCCGACCCCGAGGTGAGCGCCCTGGTGCACGAGGAGCTCACCAAGAACGGCGTCCAGGTCGTCACCGGCACCGAGGTGGAAAGCCTCACCGGCCTGGGCCGGGTGCAGGCGGTGCAGACGAGCGCCTTCGAGATCCCCGCCGACCTGGTGCTGCTGGCCGTGGGCATCCGCCCCAACGTGGGGCTGGCCACCTCGTTCGGGGTGCAGACGGGGCCCACCGGCGCGATCGCCGTGGACGAGCAGCTGCGCACCAACCTTCCGAACGTCTGGGCCGCGGGCGACGTGGCCGAGAGCGTGCACCTCGTTACCGGCGAGCCCTACTGGCTGCCGTTGGGCGACGTGGCCAACAAGCACGGCCGCACCGCCGGCACCGTGATCGCCGGCGGTCGCGCGCGCTTTAGGGGCGTCGTCGGCAGCGCCGTCACCAAGATCTTCGACCTCGCCGTCGCCTTCACCGGTCTCAGCGAGGCGGACGCCCGCAAGGCCGGCTTCGACGCGGGAAGCGTCTGGATCCGGTCGGCCGACCGCGCCCACTACTACCCCGACCCCCACCCCCTCCACGTCAAGCTCGTCTACGAGCGCGGGTCGGGCCGGCTCCTGGGGGCGCAGCTGGTGGGGCACAAAAACGACGCGCTGCGCATCGACGTGGTGGCGGCGCTGCTGCACCGAGGCGGCACCGTCGAGGACCTGCGGGCCCTCGACCTGGCCTACGCGCCGCCCTTCAGCCCGGTCTGGGACCCGCTGCTCGTCGCCGCCAACCAAGCCAAGTGAGGCCGACGAAACGCGCGGCCGCCGTCGCCCTGGTGCTGCTCGCCTTCGCGGCCTGGGCCGGCGGGCCCCTGGACCGGCCGGCCCCGAGCTTCCAGGCCACGACCCTGGACGGGACCCGCTTCGACCTGGCGGCGCACCTGGGTCAGAAGCCCATCGTGCTGCACTTCTGGGCGAGCAACTGCCCACCCTGCCGCCTCGAAGCCCCCCTACTGGGCGCAGGCGCAGCAGGCCTACGGCGACCGCCTGCTCATCGTCGGGGTGAACGTGCAGGACATCCCCACGCTGGCCCGGGAGTTCGTGGCCAAGTACGGCTGGACCTTTCCCAACGTGCAGGACGGCACCGCCGCCGTGGCCGCGGCCTACCGGGTCACGGGGAAGCCCACCACGGTCTTCGTCGGAACGAACGGCACCGTGGTGGGCTACCATCCGGGGCCCTACGCGAACGCGGCCGCGTTCGAGCAGGACCTGCTCCGGTTGCTGGCCTGGCGCCCCTAGCGGTACTTGAGGACTTCCATCAGCTCGTCGACGATCTGGTCGGTGTCGCCGCGCTGAGCGGCGGTGACCACGTGATCGCGCAAATGGCTCTTGAGGATCAGCTCGCCCACCTTGTCGAGCGCCCCCTCCACCGCCTTGATCTGCTTGAGCACGTCCACGCAGTAGACGCCCTCCTCGTCGAGCATGCGCAGGATGCCCTCGACGTGGCCGCGCACGCTCTTGAGCCGCCGCTGTGCCTCGGCGCGGGTGCCGGGATCCAGGTGCAGGTGCACGCGGGTCTTCATGCCCCCAGCCTACCCGAGCGGCTGGGCGCGGTACCCTTCCTCCTCGATCGCGGCCACCAGCTGGGCGGGATCGGCCTGACCCCGGACCAGCGCCTCGCCGCGCTCGAGGCTGACCTCGACCACTTCCTCGACGCCGCCTACCTTCGCGAGCGCCTTCTTGACCGCCATCACGCAGTGGTTGCACGTCATGCCTTCGACCTTGAGTTTGATCATCGTTCGTCCTCCCGCGTCCAGTATAACCCACCCCTCCCGGGGAGGGTTAGTTCTTTTCTCATGACCCCGGCCTAGGGTAAAGCATGCCAACCGGCCGCCTTCTCTTGCCGCTCGCTCTCGCCCTGTTCGGCCTGGCTGTGGCTGCCGTGCCCGGCTCCACGTCGTGGCCCGCTCCGACGTTCGCCGCCGAGCGGCTGGACCGGCCGGGGGCGGTGTTGGACCTGGCCGAAACGCTGGGGCGTCGGCCGGTCGTGCTCAACTTCTGGGCCAGCTGGTGCGTTCCCTGCCGGGTCGAGGCCCCGGTGCTGCGCGACGCCGAACGGCGCTACCGGGATCGAGTGCTCTTCGTGGGGGTCAACCTGCAGGACACCCAGAAGGGCGCGCAAGCCTTCATGGAGACTTTCTTCTGGACCTTCCCCAACGTTCGTGATCCCCGGGGTGCCGTGGCGCGGCGCTACCGTGTCGGCGGCATCCCCACCACCGTCTTCATCGACGCCGAAGGGCGGGTCGTGCGGGTGTGGACGGGCCCCCTCGAGCCCGAGCGGCTCGAGGCCATTTTGCGCGCTCTCATCGGGACGCCGGAGGGTTAACGTGTCCCATCTTGACGCTGGTATCATCAAGTCCGGAATGAGGCGAATCGGACTCCTGGGGGTGGGGCTGTTGCTCGTCGGCGTGGCCTTGGCCACGCCCGTTCCCCCGTACCGCCCGCCCAGCGAGGCGATCCCCTTCAGCGGCCCGCTGCTCGGCGGCGGCCGGTTCGACCTCAAGGCCTACCTGGGGCAGACCCCGTTGGTGCTCAACTTCTGGGCCAGCTGGTGTGGCCCCTGCCACCGGGAGGCCGAGGTGCTCGAGCGCTTCTTTCGCGAGTTCGCCGGCCGCGTCGCCTTCGTGAGCGTCAACGTCCAGGACCCGAGCGAGAGCGCCCGCGCCTTCGTGGAGCGCTACGGGCTCAGCTTCCCGGTGGTGCAGGACGGCGGCGCCGACGTCGCCTGGGCCTACCGGGTCACCGGCCTGCCCACGACCTTCTTCATCGACACAGGCGGCCGCATCCGCTTCGTGCACCAGGGACCGCTGCTGGCCGAGCAGCTCGCCCGCTACCTCGAGCGCCTGCTCGAACCCGGAGGAGAACGCTGATGGACGCCGTTTCGCTGGGCCCCTTCGTGATGCCGCTGGACCGCCTCTTCACCCTGTTGGCCCTCGCCGGCTTCCTTGCCACCGCCGAACTGATGGCGCGCCGGCTCAAGCGCCCCTTCCTTTCCAACTGGGCTTGGAACGCCGTCTTCGCAGGCCTGATCGCCGCGCGGTTGGGCTACGTCGCCGGCCACTGGCCCGTCTACCGCGAGGACCTGCTCAGCGTGCTCTACTTCTGGCAAGGCGGCTTCGCCCCGCTGTGGGGCCTGGTGGGGGGGCTCGCCTACACCCTCGCAGCGTTCCGCGGACGCCTGGGGGAGCTGCGCCTCGTCCTCTGGCCGGCGGCGGGCGGCGCCCTCGTCGCCGCGGCGCTCTTCGGCATCGCCGCAGTCAAGGTGCCCGAACAGGCCGAGCTGCCCGACCTGACCCTGACGACCCTCGCGGGCGCGCCGCGCAACCTCGCCGACTACCGCGGCCAGCCCGTGGTGATCAACGTCTGGGCGACCTGGTGCCCCCCCTGCCGCCGGGAGATGCCGATGCTGGCCCAGGCCGAGGCGGAGAACCCCGGGGTCGCCTTCGTCTTCGTCAACAGCGGCGAAACCGAGGCCCAGGTGCGCGCCTTTCTCGACGAGGAAGGGTTGTTCTTCAACCACATGCTCCTGGACCCAGGCCAGCGGCTCGTTCCCCGGTTGAACGTGATCGGCTACCCTACGACCTTCTTTTTCAACCGCGATGGGGTGCTGGTGGCACGCAAGACCGGCGAGCTCAGCCGCGCCGCCCTGGAGGACTTCCTGAAGCGCATCCGCTGAACCGGAGAACCCATGCCACCGACCCGCATCCTTTTCGTCTGCCTGGGCAACATCTGCCGCAGCCCCCTCGCCGAGGGTGCGGCGCGCAAGCTCGTGCGCGAGCGCGGCCTGGAAGACCGCTTCCGCTTCGACTCCGCGGGCACCGCCGGCTACCACGAAGGCGAGCCCTACGATCCGCGCGTGCGGCAGGTGCTTGCGGCCCACGACGCGCTCTTCCCGCACACCGCCCGCCGCATCTCCGCGGAGGACTACCGCGCCTTCGATTGGATCCTGGGCATGGACGAGGAAAACCTACGCGACCTCCAGCGCATGGCCCCGCCGGGCGGCGCGGCGCGCATCGCGCTCGTCACCGAGCCCTGGGGCGGCGGCCGCGTCACGGACCCCTACTACGAGAGCGCCTGGGCCTGCGAGCAGACCTACCTCGAACTCGAGGACCTGGTGGGCCGTTGGCTCGAGCGCTGGTCGAACGGCGAGGATGGACCCCAGGGAACTGCTTAACCGCGCCGGGTTGCCCCCCGAGGGCCGGGCCGAACCGCTGGCCGGCGGCGACATGGGGCGCGTTTGGCGGCTGGGGCCTTACGTCGTCAAGACCGATCCGAACCCGCCGCGAGGCCTCTTCCCCGCCGAGGCCCGGGGCCTCGACGCGCTGGCCGCAGCGGGCGTGCGCGTCCCCCGGGTGCACTGGGTAGGCGAGGAGGGGATCGTGCTCGAATACCTGCCGCCGGGTGCGGACGACTGGGCGGCGCTGGCGCGCATGATCGCCGGACTGCACACCCGGCCGGCGACCGGCTACGGCACGGACCGGCCGGTCTTCCTCGGGCGCTTCGAGCTGCCGGTGGAGCGCAGCACCGATTGGCGGGAGTTCTGGACCCGCGGGCGCCTCCAGCCGCTCCTGGACGCCTCCCGCGAGCGCCTGGGGGAACTGGCCGGGCCGCTGGAGCGTTTCGTGCGCGGCTTCGCCTGGCCCGCCGAGGGGCCGGTGCTGGTCCACGGCGACCTCTGGAGCGGCAACGTGCTAATGGCTGCCGAGGGTCCGGCGCTGATCGACCCCTCGGCCTGGCACGGCGAGCGCGCCGTGGACCTGGCGATGATGCGGCTCTTCGGTGGCTTCCCCGAGGCCTTCTGGGCCGCCTACGAAGCGGTGCGGCCCGTGCCGCCGGAGGTGCGCGAGGCGCTGCCCGCCTACCAGCTCTACTTTCTGCTGGTGCACGTACATTTCTTCGGTTCGGGCTACCTTGCTGGGGTGCGTCGGGTGCTGCGGCACTACGGTTTCCTATAGCGTAAAATGAACGGGCGCCATGGAAGGCACCTTTGCCCTGCTCGGACCGCTCGACCTGCTGCAGCTCCTCGCCCGCGGTGGGAAGAAAGGGGTGTTCCAGACCCTCGCCCCCTCGGGCAAGGGGGCCGTCTACCTGTACGGCAGCCGCGTCACCCACGCGCACTGGGGCGGGGTCGTGGGCGAGGAGGCGATGATGCGGCTCCTCTTGCTCAAGGAGGGCCGTTTTCGCTTCATCGAGGGCGCCGAGGCCGACGAGGTGACGCTCGAGCGCGACCTGGACCACTACCTGCTCCAGGCCATCCGTCGCCTCGACGACCGCGTCGAGGTCAGCCCCTTCGACCGGGTCAAGTTCGGCCAGGGCGGCCGCGTGGGGCACTTGACCCTCAACCCCGACGAGCTGGCCCTCTTCACCCACCTGAGCAAGCCGATCTCGGTCCTCGACTTGGCCGTGGCCAGCGAGAAGCCGCTGCGCACGGTCATGACCACGCTGGGCCACCTCGCCCGCCTCGGCGTGATCGAGGTGGAGCACCGCGCCCCCCACACCGCCCGCCTCACGCTCGCCATCAAGGACCCGCTGCCCCCCTACGCCCACCTCGACGAGCTGCTGCTCAGCGCCTGGCGGCTCCACTACGGCCGCTTCGACCACGTGCACGTACGGGTGGACAACCGCACCCTCAGCCTCCCGGTGCGGGGCGCCGAGAACCTCGGCGGCCTCCTCCTCCTCGGCACGGGCCAGCTGATCATGCACGAACTGAACGCCGGCCAGACCCTAATGGTCTGGCCGGCGTTGCCCCACGCCGGTGGAGCCTGATCGCGATCGCTAGCGCACCCGCACCCGGTAGCAGACCGCTCCGCCGGCGCCGGGTTGCAGCAGGGTTTCGGCCCTAAGCGTCACCAAACCCGCCACCCACTCACCGGCGTCGGCATCGGCGGCCGCGCTGAGTCGGTGCACCGTACCGGAGGCATCGGTCCAGAGCAGGGTCTCGTCGGCCCCGGGATCGCTATCGTAGGCGTCCGCGATGACGTCGGCAAAGAAGGGTACCGGGTCGTTGATCTCCACGCTTTGAACGGAATCGGTACCGTCGTTGACGTAGTCGATGCAGTACTCGAGCACGTCGCCGGGGCGCGCCGCGACCGCCGTCCCGTACCCTGCCGCCGGTACGTTCTGGGTCACGTTGCGCACCTGTTTCTCCAGGGCCAAACCGCCCTGCACGCGCACCGTGGTGGTGTCGATCACGACGTCCGCCTCGAGGACGCCGGGGTTCTGGTCCCAGGCCATCTCGGCGCTCACCTGCGCGATGTCCAAGGCCCCCTCGGGCTCGCCGTCGGGCACGAGCACGCGCACCTCGACCGTGCAGGCACGGAAGGAGCCGTCGGGCTCGCGGGGCCAGGCGTCGGTTACGCCGAAGCTGAGCTGCTCGGTGGCCGAAAGGGTCCGCCAGGGCTCCGAAGCGTCGAAGCCACCGCTGCAGTCCGCGTCCACGCGCACCTGGTAAACGTAGTCGCCGCCTGTGCGCTTCAGGGTCACCGTCCCCTGGGTGCCGGGTTTGTAGGTGTGTGCGTAGGTTGCGGCGCCGGGGCTGGTGGCCGTGCCCTGCTGGTCGGAACGGAACTCGCCGTAGCGAACAATTCCGAAGTTGCGCTCCGGCAGCTCCTGGCCAGCGAGGGCGGCGGCGGCGCCCAGCAACTGGTTGAAAGCCGTGTGGTCGGCATCGGTCGCGGCGGTTGCGTCGGCCCAGTCGGCGGCCAGCTGGATGGTGCCCGGGAAGTTGTACCCGCTGGCGGGACGTTCGTCGTGGTACAGGCTCACGGAACCCCAGTCGGCCGGCACGTAGATCGTGTAGTCGCCGTTGGCGTCCGTCGGTACCGTGCGCGCGTTGCTGCCGTCGCTCGCAACGACGGAAACGGAGGGTACACCCGGTTCACTGCCGTCCTGCACGGCGTTGTTGGGCACCCCTGCGGCGTCACCGGTGTCGTAGAAGACGGTGCCGGTTACCTTCGATCCGTGGAAGAGGCCGAAGTCGTGACCGCCCGAGGGGGTCTGCGCCTGCACCTGCCCCGGCGCAACGACGAGCGGAAGCACCCCCGCTGGCGGGTTGACGTAGAGCCAACCCTCGGTCTGCGGGTCGTAGGGCGCGGCGTCGTTCGGATCGTTGTTCTCCGAAAGCACCAGGCAGTAGGTTCCGGCGCGCACGGCCGTGAAACCGTAGCCGCCCGCCCCATCGACGGCCGCCGCCTCTTCGGCGGGGGTGGGGAAGCCGTTCGTGCAGTCGCCGTCGGGGTCTGCAAAACGCTTGACGTAAAGTGCGGGCGGGTTCGCCGAATCGAGGTCCGTCGGGCCGACGGCCGGATCCGCACCGTTGCGCTGGCTGTTGGGCTCGAGATCGTGGTAGAGCCCCCCCGTCACGGGAATGCCCGGTGGCCGCACCCGAGCGTTGGCGCCGAACTCCGAGGTGTTGCCCTGGTCGTCGATGACGATCGCGGTCACCGCCTCTCCGGCGCTCACTCCGCTGACGGTCAGCGTCTTCGAAAAGCTTCCGCCAACGAAGTCGCCGCTTTGCAGCGGCACGCTGAGCACGTAGGTCTTCCCTTCGCCGTGCGGCTCGCTCGCGCCGTCACCCAGGAAGACCTCGCCGTCGTTGTTGCCGTCGTCGTCGGCGAGGTAGAGCTCGAGGGTCCAGGTCGCCCCGCTTGCGGGTTGGAGTTGGGCGGTCGGGGTGCCGATGAAGCCTTCGAGGGTCAGGTTGCTGCCGTCAAGCTCCACCTTGGTAAAAACCGGGTAGTCCAGGCCGTTGTTCTGCTCCTGGGCGCTGGTCTGCCCGTCGTTCGCCGTCACCCCGTCGCCGTTGGGGTTGCCCGACCCGTCCCCTTGATCCAGGTCGATCGAAAGGCCCCCGTTGCGGTACATGCTGTTCTGCGAGATGGCGTTTTGCAGCGAGGGGGTGTTGGCGTCGATGGCTTCCACCACCACGGCGTGCCCCGGGACGTCGTGGATCACGTTACCGCTCACCAGGCTGCCGCTCCCGAAGATGCGGATGCCGCCGCGTTCGCTGGTGTTGATGGCGCCGTTGCCGCCGCAATACGCGCCGTTCCGATCCCCTTTCCCGGTATCGGTGATGGTGTTTTGCAGAATCGAGTAGGCTCCGGGGGCCCTCCAGGACTCGACGCCGTAAGCCGCGACGTCGCGAATGTAGTTGCGCCGCACCACGACATCGGAGCGGCTGCGTGGCGGTCCGCCCTCGAACGACACCCCGTCGCCGCAGACGTTCGTCATCCCCAGGTGTTCGACGAAGTTCTTCTCGACGACACCAGTACCCATCAGTTCGACGCCGGTGTTGTAAAGGTGGGCCACGTAGTTGTGGACGACGTCCATGGCGGCGCCGCTGTCTACGGTCACCCCGACGCGCGCGCGGTCGTCGCCCTGAGGATCGCTTCCGTTCGCACGGGCGCCGAGGAAGCTGTCGCGCACCTCGTTGCCGCTCCCCGACGTCACCTGAATGAGGGCCGCGCTGGGAACGGCCTCGCTGTTGTAAAGCGCCAAGCGGGCGATTTTGGTGTTGCTCGCGGCAACCGTCAGCCCAACGCCCGCGTCGTTGACGTTAACCTCCAGCTCCGGCCTGGCGTAGTCGCCGAGTGCGATCTGCGATACCCCAACGGGGCCCGGAGCGGAGACGCTTCCCCCATTGGCGTCACGAACCGAGGTGCCGTCGGCGTGGTCGTAGGCCGCACCGTCGACGGTGGTGGCGTCGTCGGTGATCGCCGGCAGCGGATTGCCGGATTCCACGGTCACGGTCCACCAGCTTCCGCCGTTCACGGGCACGGCGGGCGTAAAGCGCATGGCGTTGGCTCCCACGACCGCGTCGGCGTTCTGGAGGAACTGACGAAGCGAGCCCTGGGCGCTGCGGTTCTCGGCGGGGTCGTCGTCTTGGTCGTTGGTGTTGGTCACGACGTTGAAGGAAAAGCCGAAGTCAACACCCCGGACGACGCCGTTGTGCACGCCCACCTTGGCCACGTGTTCGGCGCTTTCCAGAGCCGAGGCGTCGTCGGAGCGGTGTCCGCGGCGACCGCCGAAGCAGACGCCGTTCGAGGCGCGCGCCACGGCGGCGGTGCTGCCGTCGGCGTCGGCGTCGCAGAGCGCGCCGCCCCAGGCGCCTCCGGCCCCGTAGGTCTGCTCGGCCCAGACGTCGCCCTGGGCAAAACCCGAGTTGAACCCGCCGTTCGGCGCCACGCTGCGCGAATCGACGACGACCCAGTAATCGCCGTCGGGAATGTTCTGGAAGGAGTACTCGCCTTGGGCGGTCGTACTCACGGTCTGGCCCGGCACCTGAGTATCGCCGGCGTCGGGCACGCCGTCGCCGTCGTCCTGGTAGAGGGTGACCGTGACGTTCGGCACGGCCACCGCGTCGGCGAGGTTGCCGTCGCCGTTGACGTCCTCATAGACCGCACCCTTGATGATCGCGAGGCCGGTGGAGGTGGCCAAGACCTGCGGGAAAAAGTGGTCTCCGCTGGTGGTGTAACGGGTGCGGATGGTGTCGACGCCGGGCGGCAGGTTGCCCAGCTCGACCGTGTCGGCGTCGAAACCCAGCTGGTTTACGTAGTCGGGGTTCTTATCGGTGAACCGAGCCCCCAGGTGGCTGATGCTCGAGTTCCAGAAGTTGTTCGAGGGATTCTGGGTGTCGGAAACGTTGCTCAGCGTCCCGGGCACGGGTCCCACGAGCAACTGGTCGCCGTTGATGCCGTCGTCGCCTTCCCAGACGATCGCCGCGAGGCGGAAGAGGTAGCTTCCGGTCACCGGGGTGTCGAGGTTGGCGATGTCGATGTCGATGGAACCGCTTATCAGCCTGGCGTAGCCGGCGTCGACGGTGATCGTACGGTAGGTTTCGCTGGGGCTGGAGTAGACGACGAGCAGCGCCCAGCCGCCGTAGTAGCCCAGGCCGTCGCCGTTGCCGACGACGGCGTCGATGTCGGCGGCCCAGTAGTCGCCGCTGGGGTCGGCGAGGCCCTGCAGCAGCCCGGTGACGTCGGCGTAGGCGGCGTAGGCGGCGGGGCTGTAAACGGTCAGGTACTCGGCCCAGTCGGACGTTACGGCGGGGTAGCTGGAGCTTCCGGGCAGCTTGAACTTGAGCGTCTTGCTGCCCGAAGCCTGAGTCGTGCGCGCCCCCCACACGAGCGCGGCGTACTCGACCTGGCTGCCGACGGGCAACGTGAGCGTCGCCCGCGAGGAGCTCGTGGTGCTGCCGTCGCTGTCGACGTCCACATAGACCATCGTCTGGCGATTGTTGGCCGTACCGCCCACGTTCGGACTGCAACTTGAACAGGTCACCAGCGCGTTGCCGATCGAGAGCAGGTTGCCGCGGAACTCGCTGCCGGCGTTCGTGTACTCCCGCTGGAAGTTGCGGATCGTCTGCGCCTCCACGGCCCCCGTGTGGATCCAGAGGACGAAGATCATCAGGATCCAGCCCAAGCGGGCGAGGACACGGTTCTTCATGGTCCGGCTCATTGGTTACCCCCCCGTTGCTGCGAATCCTCGGATCCACCGAAGAGATCGAGCCTGAGGTAGAGGCCCGGGCGGGCTTCCGGGGTCAGGCCCTGGAAGCCGCCGAAGGTGTAGCCCAGGTTGATCCAGACCGGGTCGGCGACACGGAAGCTGCCCTCGAGGTTGAAGGCGGCGCGCGACGCCCCCACGCCCGGCTGCCACAGCGCCAGCAGCCCGGCGCCCAGGCCGAGGCGCGGCGTGAAGTAGTAGTTGGCGCCCAGGCCCAGCTGGTAGAGGCTGCCGCCGGGGTCGCCGAGGGCCACCCGGTAGGCGGCGCTGGGGCGGAGCTGGAAGGCGAGGTTCGGATGCCAGACCGGAGCGAACTCGCCCTCGAGCGTCGTGGCCGTAGCCGCTTGCACCAGGCGGTGGTAGGTGAGGAACTGCAGCGCCTCGCCGCGGAAGGCGTAGGCCAGGGTGAAGCGCCCGCGGGTCTCGGCGGCGAGTACGTAGTTGGCGTCGAACGAGACCGTTTGCCGCTCGTCGAGCTGGCCGGTGGCGCCGCTGCGCAGCGTCAACTTGCCGCCCCGGGTGCCGGCGGCGCCCTCCACCCCGGCAGAGGCCGTGAGCCGATCGGTGCGGTAGCGCGCGCCAACACCGGCGGCGAGCTGCTGGTCGCCGCTGGCGAAGCTCTTCTCGTACCCCGCGCTGAAGTCGAGCGTGGTGCGCTCGCCGAGCGGGAGGGGAACGTCGATGCCGAAGCGGGCCCGGTTGCCTTCGCCGCTGGCGCCGGGAAGCCGGTAGCTGAGCCCCAGGTTGGCAGGGCCGAAGCGCTGCTTGAGGCCCACGGTGCCGCTCGTGCCCACGCCCCAGGTCTGGGCCAGCTCGGCTTCGGCCACGAGGTTGGCGTCGAAGCCGTAGCGGACCGCGAGCACGCTGAGCGAGGGCGCAGCCGAGAAGCTCTGGCGGTGGGTCAGCGTCGCCTCGGCGCGCTCGCTGCGGTATCCGATGCGGCCCACGCCTTCGAGAGCGGCTCGGCTCCAGTCGTACCCGAGACCGAGCCCACCGGTGAGCCGATCGAAGCGGCGCTCGTAGAGGACGTCGCTGCGCTGGTCGCCGGTCGTGCCGCGGTGTTCGAAGACGACCGCGTCGCGCTCGGACAGATGTCCGGCCACGCGCAGGCGGCCCTGCAGGACTCCGTCGTAGCGCAGGTCGCCTGCGGCCTCCACACGTCCCTGACGGCCGCTCGCGCGCAGGGTGAATACCGATCGGCCCGCGTCGAGGCCGTAGCCGAGCGCGACGGAGACGCCGGCGTCACGGTAAGCGGCCTCGACACCGAACTTCCAGGTGGCGCCGCGGTCCAGACTGGCGGCACCTACGCCGACGCTAAAGGGGCCGCTGCGGTAGCGACCGCCCGCACCGAAAGCAACGACGCTGCGCGCGGCAGCCGCCGGAGCGTAGGTCACGCGCAGGCGGACGGGTTCGAGGTTGCGCTCGGCGGACCACAAAGGCCGCGCCAGCGTAAGCACGCCGCTGGGGGCGTCGAGCACGTAGTCGCGCAACGGCACGAGGCGGGTGGTTCGAGACCCGGTGATCAGTTCCACGGTTTCGCTGCCGGGTTCGACCGGCTGGCTGAGCAGGTAAGTGCGGGTGCCGTCGGGAACGAGGACCTCGCTCACCTCCCCGGCCGGCAGCAGGGCGAGGAAGCCGCCCGCTTCGAGCGGCCCGCGCGTCTTCGCGTAGAGCGCCGTGGCGCTCGGCAGACCGCGGACGCCGGGCAGGGCGAGCGCGGTGCGGTGGTAGCCGGCGGTGAAGTCCTCTCGGTCGTAGCGTAGGGCCACGCCGTCTTCGGAGGTCAGGGGAAGTTCGGCCTCCTCGCCGGCTCCGGTAAGCGGGAAGCGGTCGTTCGGGTCCTCGCGGCCCGCGAGGTCCGGGCGGTAGTGCACGCCCCCAGCGTCAACGGCCGTGTTCGCTCCCAGTGCCGCTTGCAGGGTGCCGCCCGCGAGGGGCAGCTCGCCGTAGGCCCGGCCCAGACCACCCAGCTCGAAGCCGCCGCCGTAGCGTGCGGTGACGCTGCCCTGGGCGAGCCAGAAGGGGCGTTCGGCCCCGGCAACGTAGAAGCGGCTTTCGGACTCGAGCGCGTCCTTGGCCATGCGCACGCGCACTTCTCCGGGGCGCACCATCGGCGCCAGCTCGATCTCGGCCGCGCCGTCGCGCAACAGCACCTGGTAGCCCGCCTCGGCGGGGTTGGCGTCGGGGCTGAGGGGTTCGGGGTCGCTCGTCACGGTGACGAAACCCGAACCCGCGGTCAGGCCCGCCGCGTCGCGCGCCTCGATGCGCACACGCACCGGGCTGCGGCCGTCGGCGACGGCGCCGATCGGCCGCGCCACCAGCTCAACGGGGCGGCCGGCGCGGAAGACCTCGACGACGTCGCGCCGATCGCCGGCGCGCACCTCAATGCGGTTGGCGCCAACGGCAAGGGGCACGCCGTAGTAGCGGAGCTCCTGGACGCCGCGGCCGGCGTCGTAGGTGGCCTCGCCGAGCCGATCGGACCCAACGGGATCGCCGTTCACGAAGACCTGAACGTCCTCCCCGTAGGGCGCCTCGACGAAGATCTTGAGCGCGTCGGAATCGCGCAGCACGCTGCCCGGTGCGGGCTCGCGGATCATGCCCTCGCGCCTTTTCGCCTCAAGCGGCCGGGCGCGCTCGTAGTCGTCGAGGCCGACCTGGCCCTCGAGCGGCAGCTCGCGGTCACCCGCCAGCAGCGTGAGCGCGGGTTCGGGGAGCGCCGGCAACGGGCCTTCGTGCTCAAGGGTGTAGCTGAGCACGCCCTCGCGCGCAAACGGCAGCTTCCAGATCAGGCGGCCGTCTTTGGCAAGGCGCGGTTCGGCCGTAGGCAGGCCGCCCAGGCGGCTGCTGCCCAGGCGGTAGCGCGCCCCCTCGGGCGGACGGTGGGCGACGAGCAGGCCGTCGCCCTCGCCCTCCACCTGGAAGGGGAGGCGCACCTCGGAAACGCGCCGGGGGGTCAGCTCGGGGCGAACCTCGAGCTCCGCCCTCGCCGGGAAGGCCGCCGGGGCGCCGCCTACGTAGGCGGAAACCTGGTTGGTGAAGCGGCCCGCGGCGTTGGGTCGGGCGGGATAACGCAGCTCACGGCGCTCCCCCGGTTCCAACGTGAGCGTTTGGCTGCCGGCCTCCATGCCCAGCTCGGCGTCGGGCGTCTCCTGCAGACGCACGGTGAGCGCGTGGTCGGCGGGGTTGGTGACGGTCACCGTGAACTCGGCGGTGCGGCCAAGGAAGATCTGCTCCGGGACCACGCGTTTTTCTAGGCCCAGGAGAACGCGCCGGATCGTGTCGTCGGCGCGCCGCTCACCGGCTTCGGAACTCAAGAGCGCCCGGAAGCTCCCCTCCGCTTCGGGCCCGAAGCGTACCTTGGCGGGGTAGCAGTGCTCCGCGCCGGTACCGGAATCGAGCGCGCCCTCGAACCGCGGCTCCGTTGCCGGCTCGAGCCATTCGGGCGCGCGGTCGCTCAGGGCGTAAGTCAGCGGGGTGGAACCGGTGTTGGCGACCTGCAGGCAGACCTTGACCTCTTCACCGGGGACGACGACGCGCTTGTCGAGCGAGCGTGTGAGCTCGACATCGGGTACAAGCACATGCACCCGAGCACTCGAGCGCGCAAGTTCCTGGCCGGTGTCGTCGTAGATCGCCGCCGTGTTCACGAGTTCGGAGCCCGCTGCTCCGGTGACCCGGGCGGCGTAGTCGAAGATGCGGCTCGCGCCGGGTTCGATCACGAGAGCGGTGTCCAGATCCTCACCTTCCAACCCGACGGGCAGGACGTCTCGAAGCTGCACCCGTCCGCTCTGTTCGCCGGTGTTGGTGACCTCGATCCGGAAGCGCGCGGTACCGCCGAGCGGCACCTCCGGAGTAAGGGCCTGTTTGCGCAGCGTAAAGGCCGCGGGTGCGCGCACCTGTACCACGGTGCTGGCCGCAGCCGCGCAGGGGCGGCTCTGGGCGCGCAGCGGGTAGCTGCCTGCGGCCTCCGCATGCGCCACGGTCTCGAGCACGAGCGGCCGCCCGGCCTGGACCGAGCCCTTGACCGCAGGGTTCCCCGCAAAGCGCAGGCCAGAGGGAGCAGCAAGCCGCAGCTCGGCGGGCAGGCGGTACGGGTAGTCGGTTTCGAGCTGCGCGACAACCCGGACCCCGTCGCCCACCGTCGCCGCGGCGGGCTCGGCGCTCAGGTGCATCTTAAGAAGCGGTTCGACCCTCACATCGAGCCGCGCCGTGCCGCCCTCGGTTACGACCACTTCCGCCGGAACCCGCACGCGTGCCCCGGGCACCTGTACGGTCACCGGGTAGCGCCCAGCGGGAAGCTCGACCTGGGCATCACCGCGGTCGTCCAGCTCGACGCGCCGGTCGCCCAGCGTAAGGATCAGGGGGG
>JALSIA010000082.1 GCA_026981865.1 Thermaceae bacterium | reverse complement strand
GACGGTCAGGGCCTCGGCCTCGACGCGCGCGCTGGGTTCGGGTGGCACCTCCACCTCCACCCGCTCGCCGGCGAGGCGGCGGGCCGGCTTGGTGACCACCTCACCGGCCACGCGCACGTGGCCGCCGCTGATCCAGGCCTGCGCGCGGGCACGGCTCACCCCCAACGCCCGCGCCAGCGCCTGATCCAGGCGCTCGCCCGCGGCTTCGAAGACGTGGGATCCCTGCACCTTCACCCAACCATCATAGCCGCCGCGAGTGAGAGCCCCCAAGTAGAATGGGCCAATGCCGCACGTCCTCTCGCCGCTCGCCGGTGCGCAGCTCGCGGACCCGGGGTTCTGGGGCGGGCGCTGGCGGGGGCGGTTCGACCCGGGACCCCCGGAGGCGGTGAATCCGCGCCTGGCGGAGCGTTCGCAGGCGCTGTGGAACCCGCTCGAACTGGGGCCGCTACCTGCTGACCGGATCGGGGAATGGATCGAGGCGGCCCGGGTCCCCGACGATTGGTGGGCGGTCCTGGACGGCCGCCCCGTGGACGAAAGGACGCGGGCCGAGGCCTACGCGCGGTTGAACCTCGCGGGCCTGCGTCCCTTCAAGGGCGATCGCTACGGAATCGCCCTCGTGCGCGCCAACCTGCGCGCCCTGCCTACCGACGCGCGCGGCCACAAACCGCGCGACGAGGACGGCTTCGACCGCCTGCAGCACACCGCGCTCGAGCCCCTCACCCCGCTGGCGCTGCTCCACCCCAGCCGCGACGGGGCCTGGTGGTTCGTCCAGGCCCCCGACTACCGCGGCTGGGTCCGTGCCCGCGAGTTGGCCTGGACCGAGCTGCCCGGCGAGATCGCCAACCTGCTGGCGCAGCCGGGGCCGGTCCTGCTCTCCCCCACGGCCGACCTGGAAACCGCTACGGGCAGGACTACGCTGCAAATGGGCAGCCGGCTTCCCGGGCTGCGCGGCGGCATGCTCGCCTACCCCGCCCGGGACGAACACGGCGAGCTGCTCTGGAGCAAGGCCCGCCTCGCCGGCGCCCCCGAGCTCGCCGGCGAACCCCCCGCCCTCACCCCCGCCGCCTTCTTCGCCCGCGCCCTCGCCCCGCTGGGACGGCCCTACGGTTGGGGCGGCCTCACGCCCGCGGGGCCGGCCCTCGACTGCTCGCGCTTCGTTCAGGACGTCTTCAAGGTCTTCGGCTACCGCCTGCCGCGCGACGCCTCGGCGCAGTGCCGCGCCACCCGCCCGGCGCTCACCTTCGACGCCGCCGAACCCCACGAGGTGCGGGCGCGCAAGCTGGCCGACCTCGGCACCGGTCCGGCCATCCTGTGCATGCCCGGCCACGTGATGCTCTACCTGGGGGAGGTGGAGGGCTGCCACCACGCGGTGCACGCCTTCTGGGCCTACAGGCGGCCGGAGAACGGGGGCGAGGCCACCGCCGCGGTGCGCCGGGTCGTGGTCACGAGCCTCGACCTGGGCCGCGGCAGCGCCGCCGGCTCACTCCTCGAGCGGCTCACCTCGGTGAACCTGCTCTAGGGCGCGCACCATGCGGTAGAGCGCCTCGTGGCGCGGCAGCGCCCGCCCGCCCGCGCGCGCCCAGGCCAGGAGCACCCCGGTCAGCTCCTCGATCTCGCTGGGCCGGCCGGCGCGCACGTCGGCGCGCATGCTGCTGGTGTTGGCCGCGGTCGCGGTCAGGACCGCGCGGATTCGAGCGAGCAGTTCCTCCGCATCGGGCAGCGGGCCGCGCGCCGCCAGCACCGGATGCATCTCCAGCACCAGGTCGCGAACCGTCGCCCAGAGCTCGGGGTCCAGGAGGCCGCCGTTGGGCAGGTCCAGCACCGCGGTGAGCGGGTTGACGACCAGGTTCACGGCCAGCTTCTCGAGCCGCCGCGCCGCCGCTTCGGGCGTGGCCTCGGCCGGCAGACCCGCAGCGGTTAGCCGCGCCGCGAGCGGCGCGAACGCGGGGGGCAGCCAGGTCTCCCCCGCGGCCACCCAGACGGTGCGCCCCTCCTCGCGCATGGCCGCGGCCGTCGTGGCCCCCTGGTCGGCCGGCACCCGGCCTGCGACCGCGGCCCGCAGCCGCTCCCGCACCCAGCCGTTCTGCAGGCTGAGCACGCCCTCCACGGCCACCGCGCCCGCCACCCGTGCGGCCGCCTCGGTGTCGGGTCCTTTGACGAGCACGACCGCCCAGCGCGCCGGGGGCGCTTCTTCAGGGCCGAAGACCGGGAGGCGCACGCGCTCGTGCCGCCCCGCGGGCAGCACCAGCTCGTAGCCTTCCGCGAGCGCCGCGGCACGCTCCCGCGAACGCGCCACCAGCGCGGTGGGCGCAACGCGGCTCAGGCGCGCGGCAAAGACGCGGCCGAGCGCCCCCGGCCCCACCACCGTCACCTCGAACTCAGGATTCCTTACCGTAGAGCCCCTCCAGTGCGGATTCGTCCATCGCGTAGCCGTGCTCGTCCGCGGGGAACGCCCCCGAACGCACGTCGGCGGCGTAAGCCGCGATCGCGTCGCGGATCAGCGCCCCGCCCTCCAGGTAGCGGCGCACGAACTTGGGCTTGAAGCGGTCGAATACGCCGATCAGGTCGTGGAAGACCAGTACCTGACCGTCGGTTCCGGCGCCAGCGCCGATGCCGATCGTGGGCACGCTCAGCTGCTCGCTGACGAGCCTCGCCAGGGGCACGGGCACCATCTCGAGCACCACCCCCCACACCCCCGCCGCCTCCAGAGCCAAGGCGTCTTCGAGCAACTTCTTGGCGGCCGCCGGGGTCTTGCCCTGCACCCTGTACCCGCCCAGGCTGGACGCGGTCTGGGGGGTCAGCCCCACGTGGCCCAGCACCGGTACCCCCGCGCTCACCAGCGCCCGCACCGCTTCGAGCTTGGCGCCTTCGAGCTTCACCGAGTCGGCGCCGCCCTCCTTGACGAGCCGCTCGGCCGCGGCCAGCGCCCGCTCGGGGGTGGCGTCGGCGAGGAAGGGCAGGTCGGTGACGAGGTGCACCTCCGGCGCGCCTCTGCGCGCCGCCTTGGTGTGGTGCAGCACCTCCTCCAGGGTCACCGGCACGGTGCTGTCGTAGCCCAGCACCACCATCCCCAGCGAGTCGCCGACGAGCAGCACGTCCACGCCCGCCTCGGCGGCCAGCTTGGCCGTCGGGTAGTCGTAGGCCGTGAGCATGACGATGGCTCCCGGGCCTTTGCGCGATTTCAGTTCGAGTACGTTGAGCTTGCCCACGCCCTCAGTTTAGTCGGCCCGAGGGCGCTCGAGCGATGGCCTTGGTTGGGCATATAATCGTTAGCGCCGTCGCAGGGGCCTCGATGAAAGAAAACGCACACGCCGATCACCTCACGCAAATCAACCAGCCATGGAACGGGTACTACTGGGGCGTCATGGTGGCTGCGGTCGCGTTCCTGCTGATTTCAAGCCTTCTCGAGCGCAGGCCCGCCGACCTGCAGGCCGCCGCGGGGTTCTTTGTGATCAGCGCGGCGGGGTTCCTCCTCAGTCTCTGGCGGCCTTTGCACGCGCGGGTGGCCCATAGCCTGCTGGTGGTGGTCTTTCTAGCCTGGTACGTATCCCACGCCTCCCCCGACCTCGAAGACGGCTTCCTGATTTTCGCCATCTTCAGCTCCTTTGCGGTTTACAGCAGCGCCGCCATGTTGGGACTCGTGGGCTTGGTTTTGGGTTATACCTGGGTGGCCGCCTGGGGTTGGGGCCTGGGTTACGAAGGGAGCCGGGCCCAGATTTTCGGGCTTTTCTGGTTCATATCGGGCGTCATCGGCTACGGATACCACCGCGTTTCGCAGCGCATCGCCCGTCTGCAGGCCGAGCTCGAAGCCGGTGCGCTCAGCGACCCGCTCACGGGTTTGGGAAACCGCCGCGCCCTCGAGCGCGACTACGCCGCCTACCAGGACCTTGCCGAGCGCGAGAATCGGTCGTTGCGCCTCACTTTCTGGGACATCAACGATCTGAAAATCATCAACGACACCCGCGGTCACGAAGCCGGCGACCAAGCCCTTGTCCGTTTCGCGGACCTGCTGCGGCAACACACCCGCGCACACGACCGCTACTACCGCATCGGCGGGGACGAGTTCGTGGGGCTGCACCTCGGCCTGGAGCACCCGCGCGACCTCATCGAACGGCTCGGCGCCCGTTTCCCCTGGGTCGCGGCCGGCTGGGTCGCGGCCGATGGGCGCAGCTTTGACGAGGTCTACCGCGAAGCCGATCGCAAACTCTACGCGGCGAAAAGCAGCAAGGCGGCCGGACGGTTCACCTTCAGCGGCCTTGAGTGACCTTATACTCGCCCCATGCCTTTCGAGCACGACGACCCCCGGGTGCAGGCCTTCGGCCGCAGGGTGGAGTCGGCCTTCTCGAGCGATGAAAGCGGCCACGACTGGTGGCACGTCTGGCGGGTGTGGCGGCTGGCGCGGCGCATCGCCGCGGCCGAAGGCGCCGATCCGCTCCTCGTGGAGCTGGCGGCGCTCGGCCACGACGTGGAGGACCACAAGCTGGGCCGCACCGAGGGCACCCTCGCGGCTTGGCTCGCGGAGGCCGGCGCCGACGCGGCCACCGCGGAGGCGGTGGTGGCCATCGCCCGGCGCGTCAGCTTCAAGGGTGCCGGCGTGCCCGACGCCATGCCCACGCTGGAGGGCCGGGTGGTTCAGGACGCCGACCGACTCGACGCCATCGGGGCCATCGGCGTTGCCCGCGCCTTCGCCTACGGCGGGGCCAGAGGACGGCTCCTCTACGACCCGGCCGAAACCCCCGAGCTGCACGCCCGCTTCGAGGACTACAAGAAGACGAACTCCAGCTCACTGATGCACTTCTACGAAAAGCTCTTTTTGCTCAAGGAACGGCTGCACACCCCAACGGCACGGGCGATCGCCGAGGAGCGCCACGCCTTCATGGAACGGTTCGTGCAACGGTTCCTGGCCGAGTGGGAGGGGGAACGCTGATCACCAACCCCCGTGAACCGCGAAGTAGAGCCCAGCCCCCAGCACCCACATTCCCGCACCCGCGAGCTGCATCTTGAGCGCCAGCGCCCGCGCGCGCCGCGGCCGGCTCCGGGCGTAGACGCGGTAGGCGATCACGTTGGCCAGCGAGGCTATTAGGGTGCCGAACCCGCCCACGCTCACGCCCCAGACGAGGGCATGCCAGTCGGCGGTGAAGTCGGCGAGCAGGAGCGCCGCGGGCACGTTGCCGATCGCCTGGCTCAGCAGCGCAGCACCGAGGAAGACGTGCTGGGGGTGGGCGATCGTAGCCTGCAGCGCGTAGCGCAGCTGGTCGGTGAGCCCGAAGAAGGCGGCGAAGGTGGCGAGCAAGCCAACGTCTACGCGCAGGCTGCCGAGGTCCAACGCGGCGGCAAGGAGCACGACGGCCCCCAGCACCGGGAGGGGCAGCAGGTGCAGCACCACGACCACGGTCAAACCTAGCAACCCGGCGAACGCCAGCGCCCCGCCCTTGAGGGCGGGGGCATCGGGCTCCGCGGCTTGCGCCTTGGACCCGGCACGGTCGGTCCACAGCGCCAGGGCGAGCAGCGGCAGGGCCAGCCAGGCCAGCGGCGCCACGGTGTGCAGGAAGGCCGCTGCCGAGACCCCGTAGTGCCAGTAGAGAAAGAGGTTTTGCGGGTTGCCGAAGGGGGCCAGCGCCGACCCCACGTTGGCCGCGAGGGCCATCAGCACCACGCGCTCTTCCGTAAACGCCGACGGCAGACGGAGCGCCAGGGGCACCAGCGCCAGAAGCGTCACGTCGTTGGTCAGGAGGGCCGAGAGCACCAGGGTGCCGAACACCAGCCGGAACCCGGCGTGCCGCCCGGTTTGCAGCCGGTGCGCAAGCCAGGCGGTCAGGCCCTGGCGTTCGAGCCCGCGGGTAACCACCATCAGCACCCCGAGCGCGAGCAGCACCCCCGCGTCGCTCGCGTCGTAGCGGGGCCAACGCCGCAAGACGAGCGAGGTGAGCAGCCAGCCCGCCACGGAGCCGGCGAGCATCCACTCACGCAGCACAGCCTGAAGCCAGCCCCGCCTGGGCACGCCTCCAGGCTAGGCCCGCCCCGGCATCGCGGCCACGGGCGAACGCCCCGTCCCTCAACCCGCCCGGGCCCGCAGCCAACGCGCCAACGCCCGCACCTCGCCCGAGCGCCCCGACCAGACCCGCACCTCCGCGCCTACCCGCACCAGCGCCTCGCGCAGGTAGCGGTCGGTGGCCAGCACGTCGGCGTAGGGAACCACGGCGGCCGCCATGACCACGTCCACCAGGTCGCTGGCCCGTTCCTCGCGGCCGCGCTCGAGCGAGCGGAAGGCCACCAACCGGCCCAGAATCTGGAAGAAGGGCGCGGCCTCGGCCGCCCGCCCGAGCCCCAGCCGCCGGCGCGCCCAGGCGCGCGCCGCGGCCGCCCTTTGGTAGAAATCGCCCTCGAGATCGAGGTCCAGCAGACCCCAAAGCGGCGCCAGGTCCGCGGGCTCCTCCCAGCTCCCCCGGCGCCAGAGGAAGTCCTCCGGCTCCAGGCCGCCGCGCCCCACCTGCCGCCGCACCACGTCGGGCCAGGGGCGCACCCAAAAGCCGCCGCTCACGAGGGCGAACATCCGCCGGAAGGTGGGCAGCAGGTAGCCGCCGTGCAGCTCCAGTACGTGAAACGGACTGGGCGGCACGACCGCCCGCTCCCCCAACGCCCGCAAAGCCACCCAGACCTCGCCGAAGGCCTCCTGCCCCGGCAGCGCCAGCAGGTGCTTGGCGATCCGCGAGGCGTAGTTCTGGTCGAGGTAGACGAGCACACTCACTAGGCCTGGGGCAGGGCCTCCGCCTCCAGCAAGGGCCAAAGGCGATCCAGCTCGGCCTGGACCTCCAGCGTCTTTTCAATGGCCGTGACGATCTTCATGTAGGTTTGTGCGTCCTTTAACTCCGCGCCCTTGCGGTCCTTGAGCCACTTCTCCAGCACCTGATAGCCGCCGATGCGGTAGCGCCAGGCCTCGGGGCTGACGGGCTCGAAATACTGCGTCTTGTTGATGTAGACACGTCGCGATTCTTCGTCGTAGCGCGGCTTTTCGACGATGCCCAAACCCTCGCCGTAGAACTTGGCGCGCGGTGGAACCAGGTCGGCCGCTTCGAGGGTGTGCAGCTCGATCAGCCGCCGGCCCCACTTGGCAAAGGCGGCGAACGTTTCGTAGTTTTGGGGCAGAGGGATGCGGGGAAACTCCACCCGCAGGAACTCGGCGTACTTTTCCCGGTAGGCCGGGGTGTAGAGCACCGCGTAAACGTAGGCCAGGAAGTCTTCGGGGCTCACCTCGGCAGCCAGCGTTTGCAGAAGGCGCAGCCAAATGCCCTCGTCCAGGTTGGGCCGGCGGATAGCCCAGCGCGTGCTATAATACGTATTGGAGTTACCGGGCGATGGTGCCTCCTCACCGCCGAGCCCGGTACTACCCGCAGGCCAGGAGGGGTCTGCGGGTGTCCATTGCACCTCGTAACGCTCGCCGCTGAGCTTGCGGCGCTTCTTGGGGTGGAACGACACCAGGCCCAAACGCCCTTCGTCCAGCTCTTTGAAGACCGCTACCAGGTCGTCGCGATCGTTGAGCTTGCGCGCATAAAGCCAGATACCGGGCTTATGCGTGTCGCGCAGTATGCAGTCGGGATGCGTGAGCAGCTCGGGCAGCAGGTGCAGCCGCCGCGCGCGCCCGCGCTCGTAACCGCGCAACTGGGCAAAGTCCACGCCCCCCTCGGCAAGCCGGGCCCGGGCCTCGGCCGCACCGTCTGCGCCGTCCACGAAGCCCTTGCTCGCGCCGCCTGCCACAAGACGGAAGAAGTGGCCGGGTTTCAGCTCCACCAGGTGCCCCAGCGGCGTGCGCCAGGCCCGCCAGGCCAGGTGGACGAGGTAGTTCAGATACAAATCCGCGGCGCTCGATGCATCCAGCCGGGGCAGGGGCTCCTGGCCAAACAGGTCGGCGGCGGGTTCTTCGTAGAGGTGGAGGGGGAAATGCTTTGCTATTTCGGAAGTCCGGTTGGACACAGCACTATGATCAGAGATGGTATTCGTTATCAAAGTATGCTGCCATGACTTACCGGTTTTTACCTGGCGCGACAACAGCAAACCCAGATTCGGCCCCGCCAGCATGTGGCGCATGACCCCTTCGCGTGGGCGCTCGAGAAATCCACCCGACGAGTAATACGTCCAGCGCAAGTCAAACGGCCGATACAATATGGGTGTGAGGCGGTTTTCATTCCACCCTTTTTGAATATCCTTGACCACGTCGGCATAACCTTTGTCACTCAGTTTGAAGGCCATCTTAACCGTTTCGGGGTCCAAGTTCTCTATCTGAATCAAGCGTTGTTGCATTGTGTTTTTGTCGTTGGCGATGGCAAGCTTATCACGCGCGGTGACGATTCCTACGCTACTGGCAGGCATGAGTTCATCGGCACGAGGCCAGCCCTCGTAGTGCTCGAGGCCCACCGTATGCCGGAGAACAAAAAAGTAACCGGGTGATTTTGGTGCAAGCTCGGTAAAGCTGGTGTTCTCCAGGCTGTGGTCGTTCAACCAGCCGTATTTTTCGTTACGGCGGCCCCACAAATCGGCGTAACGGACCTTTTTCTCGCCGGCCTGGCCGCTCTTGACGAACAAGCCGATGGCCACGCCCTGCTGAATGTCGAACACGTTTTCGTCGGGCCCGCCGTCCGGCGCTTTTTCCTTTTTCTTGCTGTTGCCGTGCAGGTTTAGGATGTAAATTTCGTCAAAGGTTTCGAGCAGGCTCTGCCGCATGCCGTGGAAGGTGGGGTTGTCCAGATACGAGTGGTTGGTAATCATGGCCACCACGCCCTCGCCGTGCCGGGCGATCTTCCACTGGGCGAAGCGCAGGAACTTGACGTAGTCGTCCTGCAACCATTTGGGGTTTTTCTCGCCCAGAGGTTTGCCGTCGACCTTGTAATAGCTGGGTGCGCCCGGATGGTCTTTCTTGAGCAGCTCCTCGGTCCATTTGTTCTTGTTGGCCGAGTGGCCCGAGTAGGGCGGGTTACCGAGAATGACCAGTATTGGCTTTTCTTGCTTGACCTCACCGGCCAGTTTACTTTCGACCGAAAGTGCGCTGAGAATGGGGTCGCTGCTGCCGGGCAGGGTTTCCATCTCCAGTGTGTTGGTCAGGTACAGGTTGAAGCGCTCCTCTTCGGCCAGCTCGTAGCCCAGCGCCTCGAGCACCAGGCCGATCTTCAGGTGGCCCACGGCGTAGGGCGCCATCATCAGCTCGAAGGCGAAGAACCGAGGCAGCACGTGGTGCTTGATCAAGTCCTTTACGCCCGCGCTTCCCCAGGTATCGCGGTACTCTTCGGCCGCTCGCTCCACCGCCATGGCCGGAAAGGTGAGGGTTCCCGCCGCCGGGTCCAGCAACGTCACCGGGCGCTCGCCGTCCGCCAGACCCAAAGGCGCACCGAAGCGGGTTTTGAGGATGTGGTGCACACTCTCCACGATGTAGCGCACCACCGGCTCCGGGGTGTAGTAAACGCCCCGGCGCTCACGAAGCGTCGGGTCGTACTCGGCCAGAAACGTTTCGTAGAAGTGAACGATGGGGTCGGTGCTGTGGTGGGTCTTCTGGTACTCTTCGAGAATTCCCGCAACGTCGGCCGCCTGCAACACGGCGGCGATCTCGTCGAGCGTCACCTCCAGGTGCTTGGGCAGGTCGGCCAGCGAGATGTACCTGAAGACCTCGCGCAAGACGCCCAGGGTGTGGGGTATGTAGTCGTAGGCCAGCTTGCGGTTGAACTGTTCACGGGCCCGAATGCGGGCGGCGAACATGCCATAGGTAAGGGTCTGAGCAAAAAGATCGGCAAACTGCTCGGCCTTCAGGTCGGCGATCAGGGTCTTCTTGAAAACCTCGAGGAAGCCGTAGAGCGGGCTCTTTTTGCCCTCGGCCAGCTCGGTGGCGATCACCTGGTCGCGCAAGAAGCGGGTGAGCCGCGCCAGCCGCCCGGCCAGCGGCCTCGCCCCTATCTTTTCTGGCAGGGCGTAGTCGAAAAAGCGACGGAGCAGGTCTAAAAAGCCCTCTTCATCGTGCAACGGCGGCGTGCGCCCCATGAGCGCCGGAGGCAGCTGCGCCAGGGTGGCCCGCGCGATTTCCTGACCTTCGCGGTAGAGAACGAAGGTGAAAAAGTCGGTCAGGACTACGTTGGGAAAGGTGCCGCGATAGCGCCGCAGCTGCTCCGACTGGGCTACCGCGTCCAGGTTCTCCCCGGGCTTCTTGGCCTCTACGTAACCGATGATCTTTCCCGCGCCGTCCCATACGCGAAAGTCGGGGTTGCCGGCCTCGGTCTTCTTGGGCAGGGTCGTCACGTCGAGCTTAGGGTGCCCCAGCTCGGGACCCATCGCCTCCAACAGACGTTCCAACGCCGGGTAGAAGGACTCCTCGCGCGCGTCGCCCTGCTTTAGGGTCTGCGTGAGGTCGCGCAGGTACGCCCGCAGAGGGTTGGACATAAGCCAAGTATAGCGACCGCCGTGGGGCGGTTGGGTTCAGCTGCGGGAAGGCGGGTATCATGGGTCCGTGGAGCTCGACCTGACCCTGCGCCCCGAGCGCCTGGACGACTACGTCGGCCAGGAGCGGCTCAAGGCCAAGATGGCCGTCTATTTGCAGGCCGCCAAACAACGGGGCGAGCCGCTGGACCACCTGCTCCTCTTCGGCCCGCCGGGGCTGGGCAAGACCACGCTGGCCCACGTGATCGCCGCCGAGCTGGGGGTGAACATCCGCGTCACCTCGGGCCCGGCCATCGAAAAACCGGGCGACCTGGCGGCCATCCTCACCAACAGCCTGGAAGAGGGCGACGTCCTCTTCATCGACGAGATCCACCGGCTCAGCCGCACCGCCGAGGAGCACCTCTACCCGGCGATGGAGGACTTCAAGATCGACATCGTCATCGGTCAGGGGCCGGCGGCGCGCACCATCCGGCTCGACCTGCCGCGCTTCACCCTGATCGGGGCCACCACCCGCCCGGGGCTGATCTCGGGGCCGCTGCGCAGCCGCTTCGGGATCGTGGAGCACCTGGAGTTCTACTCCGAAGAGGAGCTGGCCCAGGGGGTCCAGCGCGACGCCCGGCTGACGGGCATCGCCGTCGAGCGCGAGGCGGCGCTCGAGATCGGCCGCCGCAGCCGCGGCACCATGCGCGTGGCCAAACGCCTCTTCCGCCGGGTGCGCGACTACGCCGAGGTGGCCGGCGAGGGAACGGTGACGCTCGAGCGCGCCCGCCAAGCCCTCGACGCCTTGGGCCTCGACGAGCTGGGGCTGGAGGCCCGCGACCGCCGCATCCTGGAAACGATGATCGTCAAGTTCGCGGGCGGCCCGGTGGGGCTCGAAACCCTGGCCACCGCCATGCACGAAGACCCGGCGACGCTGGAGGAGGTGCACGAACCCTACCTGATCCAGCTGGGCCTGATCCAGCGCACCCCGCGGGGGCGGGTGGCTACCGCGCGCGCCTACGCGCACCTGGGCCTGCCCCCGCCCGAGGGTCCGCGGGGCTTGTTCGAGGACGCATGATCAAGGGAACGCTGACGGAGCTGGACCTCGGCGAGCTGCTCAAGGCGCTCGAGGCCGCCAAACGTTCGGCGATCGTCACGGTCAAGGCGCGCGAGGGCTGGGGCCGCATCCACCTGAACATCGGCCGCATGGTCTACGCCCGCACCGAGCCGGGGCCGCACCTGGGCGAGTACCTGGTGCGCCTCGGCTACGTGAGCCTCAAGGAGGTGCAGGACCTGGTGCTGCTGCAGCGCAACGAGAACCCGGGCACCCCCCTGGGGCAGCTGGCGCTCAGCCGCAAGATGATCACCGAGCAGGACCTGCGCGAGGCCCTCTTTTACCAGGTGATCGAGGCGATCGCCACCATGCTGGGCTGGAAGGAGGGCACCTTCGTGGCCGAGGGGGCCGACGAGAACGCCTCGCAGGTGCCGCTGCCGCACACCCTCGAGACCCGCGCCGCCGTGCTCGAGGCGGCGCGCCGCCTCGACGAGTGGCACCGCGGCAGCGTCGAGCCCGACGAGGTGCTCGTCCTCGCCGGCGACCCCACCCGGCACTCGCTGCCGCGCGAAGCCTGGCAGCTGCTCGAGATCGCCGACGGCGCCCACCGCGCCCGCAGCCTCGCCGTCGAAGCGGGGCTGTCGGAGGAGCACGCCTTCCACCTGCTCTACGAGCTCAAGAGCCGGGGGCTGCTGCGCCCGGCCACCGTCGCCCCCGAGGACCCGCTCGTCCTCATCTGGGCCGAGTCGAGCCTGGTGCGGCGGCTGCTCTTCGTGCTGCTCGAACGCGAACGCTTCCGCACCCTGATCGCCCCGGACGCGCAGGGCGCCCTGCGCATGATCGAGCGCAAACGCCCCTCCGCGGTCCTGATCGAGGGCGACCAGCTGCCCGAACGCGTGCGCCAGGTGCGCGCCAGCGCCGCCGGCAAGTACGTTCCGCTATGGGTGGTCAGCGAGCAGCCCCCGCGCGGTCTCTGGGTGCGCAGCCAGCGGGTCCAGCACGTCCGCAAACCCTTCGAGGAGGCCGACGTGCTCGAGGCGCTGGCGCCCCTCAGGCGCTCGATCTAGACCCAGAGGTCCACGAGCTCGAAACGGTCCACGTCCACCAGGCCCCGATCGGTGAGCTTGAGGTGGGGGATCACCTCGAGCGGCAGGAAGGCCAGCTGCATGAAGGGGTCGCGCGAGCGCGCCCCCAGCCGTTCGTGGGTTCTGCCGAGCAGGGCCTCCATCTGCGCGTGCACGACCTCGATGGGCTCGTCGGAGATCAGCCCCGCGATCGGCAGCGGCACCACCGCCAGCACCTCGTCCCCCAGCGCCGCCGCGTAGCCGCCTTCGGCGCGCGCCACCGCCTCCAGGGCGGTGCGCATCGAGGCGTCGTCCATGCCCGCCACCGTGAGGTTGTGGCTGTCGTGACCCACGCTGCCGGCGATGGCGCCGCGCTCGAGGCCAAGACCCTGCACGAAGCCGACCGCGTAGCGGCCGCCGTTCCCGTGGCGCTCGAGCACCGCCAGCTTGGCGAGGTCGCGCCCCGGGTCGGCCACGGCCCGGCCGCCCTCGACCCGGGGCTCGAGCCGCGCCTCTTCGGTGATCAGCTGCCCTTCGCGGGCCACGATCACCCGCATCCGGCCGCCGCGGGCGGGCACGGCCAGGTCCAGGCGCGCGAGGTCCACCGCTACGGTGCCGCGCACCGCCGACTCGTCCGCCTGCGGCCCGCCCGAAAACAGCGCCCGCCCCCTTTCGGCCACCTTGCGGCCGCGGAACCAGACGGCGTGCACCGCGAACCCCTCCAGATCGTCGAAGGCCACCAGGTCGGCCCAGCGCCCCGGCGCCACCGCGCCGCGGTCGCGCAGCCCGAAGGCCTCCGCCGCGCTCAGGGTGGCCATGCGCAGGGCCAGCAACGGGTCCACCCCGCCGGCCACCGCCCGGCGCAGCATGTGGTCCACGTGCCCCTCGCCCAGGAGCTCGGCGGGGTGGCGGTCGTCGGAACAAAACGCCAGCCGCGGCGCCGTGGCCGGGTTCACCGCCGGCAGCAGGTCCTCGAGGTTGCGCGCCGCCGTACCCTCGCGCAGGAAGACGAAAAGCCCCACGGCCAGCTTTTCGAGCGCCTCGTCCGGGGCCACCGACTCGTGGTCGGCCCAGGGCCCCGCGGCCGCGTAGGCGGCGAGCGTCCGCCCCCGCACGCCCGGGGCGTGGCCGTCGATGGGCCGGCCCCGGAAGGCCAGCAGCTTCTCCACCGCATCGGCTTCGCCGTTCACCGCCCCGGGCACGTTCATGAACTCGGCGAGGCCGAGCACCCGCGGGTGCTCCAAATAGGGCAGCAGGTCGGCGGCGGCCAGCCGGGCGCCGCTCGAGGAAAGGTGCGAAGCGGGCACGCAGCTGGGGAGGTTGACGAGGACGTCGAGGGGCAGCCCCTCGCTGGCCTCGAGCAGGTAGCGGATGCCGGCGGCGCCGGCCACGTTGGCGATCTCGTGGGGGTCGCTGACCACCGTGGTGGTGCCGCGCGGCACCACCGCCCGCGCGTACTCCGCGGGGCGCACCATGCTCGACTCCAGGTGCACGTGGGCGTCGATCAGACCCGGGGCCAGGTAGCGGCCTTCCAGGTCTTCGGTGCGCCGGCCGGCGTAGTCGCCCACGCCGGCGATGCGTCCGCCCGCGAGGGCCACGGCCCCCTCCCGGACGCGTCCGCTGAAGACGTCGACAACGCGTGCGTTCGCGAGCACCCGATCGGGCTCGGCGTCGCCGCGCGCCACCGCCAGCAGGTGCCGGTACGTCTCGGAATCCATGGCTAAGTATATCGGGAGCCGGGGTGAGGTCCGTGGCGCGTCCGCTTTCATTTCCGCCGTCGTCGCTGTGCTAAGGTACGGCCGTGAAGGTGATTTTGCGCACGCCGCACAAGGAAGAACGCGAGCTGGCGGGGCCGATGACGGTGCGCGAACTGCTCGAGCGCCTCGACCTGGACCCCGAGGGGGTGATCGTCGCCCGCGGCCGGGAGCTGCTCACCCTCGACGCGCGGGTGGAGGACGGCGACACCGTCGAGGTCATCCGCGCCATCTCCGGGGGCGGGGCGTGAACTGCTCGGTCTGCGGCGCCCCCGCGCAGGTGGAGGTGCGCCGGCGCAACCGGGCCTTTTGCGCGGAGCACTACCGCGCGTGGTTCGTCGGCGAGACCCGGCGCAACCTGGGGCGGCACCGGATGATCCGGCCCGGGGACCGGGTGCTCGTCGCGGTGAGCGGCGGCAAGGACTCGCTGGTGCTCTGGGACACGCTCGCCAAGCTGGGCCACCCGGCGACGGGGTTTCACATCCAGCTGGGCATCGGCGGCTACTCCGAGCGGGCGCTCGTGACGACCGAGGCCTTCGCTCGCGAACGCGGGCTCGAGCTGATCGTGGTGGACGTGCGCGAGAGCTTCGGCCTGACCGTCCCCCAGCTGGCGGAGGTGACCGGCCGCAAGGCCTGCAGCGGCTGCGGCCTCTCCAAGCGCTACCTGATGAACCGGGTCGCCGAGGAAGAAGGCTTCGACGTCGTGGCGACCGGCCACAACCTCGACGACGAGGCCGCCACCCTGCTGGGCAACGTGAGCCACTGGCAGCTCGACGCGCTGGTGCGCCAGGGGCCGATGCTGGAAGGCCGCGAGGGCCTGGCCCGGCGCGTTAAGCCGCTCTACACCTTCACCGAGCGCGAGGTGGCCGCCTACGCCTTCCTGGCGGGGATCGAATACCAGCACGAGGAGTGCCCCCACGCCGAGGGGGCCAAGAGCCTGCTCTACAAGGACGTGCTGAACCGGCTCGAGACGCGCATGCCCGGCACCAAACAGGTCTTCCTCGAGCAGTACCTGAAGAAGGTGCAGCCGGTGCTGCAAGAGGGCCTCGCCGAGGGCGAGGTGGAGCTGCGCCGCTGCGAGCGCTGCGGCCAGGTCACCACCGGCGCGGTCTGCGCCCACTGCAAGCTCTGGGACCGCGCCTACGCGCGCGCCAAGAAACGGCGGCTCCTGCCCGAGGACGGCCGCTTCGACCCGCGGCCGCGGGTGCACCGCCTCGAACCCGCTAACGAAGCCTGACGCCGAAGCGCAGCTGGTGGCCCGCAGCCTCCCCCGGCAACTGGGGCGCGAAGACCCCCTGGTAGCCCAGCGTCCAGGCAAAGCAACAGTCGTTCAGGGTGAGCTCGAGTCCCGCCCGGCTTAGCTGACCGCGCAGCAGGTCCCAGCCCAGCGAGGGCGCGAGCGTCCAGCCGCCGACGCAGTCGGGGGCGGCCGGCCGGTAGGCGAGGCGCAGCTCGCTGTAGGCGGGGCTCCAAGCGGCGTCCCAACCGCGCCACCAGGCGAGCTCCAGCTCGTTCCCTGCGCGCGCCGCCGCGAGCGTCCACCGCTCGTCGGCGCGCTGCAGCGCCCCTCCGGGGTCGCGCCTCTGCTCGAGCCGCCAGGACGCCGCGGCACCGCCGTAGCCCAGCCGGGCGGAGTAGACCCGGTCGTCGCGGCTCACCGCGCCCGCGGCCAGGTCGTAGCGCAGCTCGCGCCGGAAGCCGACGGCCACCCGGAGCGCGCGCCCGGCCTCGAACGCGACCCGCTGCCGCGCCCCGCGCGCCTCGTAGCCGTACCGGGGCAGCCCGTAGGCGTCGTAGGCCTCGAGACGAAGCTTCAGCCCGTCGCCGTAAGCGAGCTCGAGCCGTCCGCCGCCCCAGGCGTAGGGGGCGGCGTCGGGGTAGACCGCCGCAGCGAAGGGCAGCTCCAGGCGGGTGGAAAACGAACCCGCACGCCGCTCGAAGGCCGTTACCGCTCCCGCCGCGCCCGCGGCCAGACCGGTCCGCTCCTCGTGGGCCAGCCGCGCGAAGGGGCGCAGCCGCAACCCGCCCAGGTCGAGGGTCCGCGCGAGCGTAAACGACGCCACGGAGCGGTTCAGGCTGCGCGACCAGCCGATGCGGAAGTCGAGCGGGCCGTCCGCAAGGCGCACGTCGGGCTCGACCCGCTCGCGCCAGGACGCGCCGTCCCAGGTGCGCGCCGGCCGCAGGCCGAAGCGCAGGCTGCGCCCACCGGAGGCGTAATCGACGGCAAGGCGCAGCGCCTCGGTCTTGCCCGCGACCGGCGCACCGCCCACGCCCTCGGCCAGGAGCGTCAGCCGCGTGCTCCAGCGCCCGAAGGCCTCGTCCGGGGCGGGCAACGGAAGCCCCTCCACGCCGAAGTTCCAGCCCGACCCGTAGCTGAGGCGCAACGGGAACCGCAGGTCGAGCGGCCGGTCCAGCTCGAGGCGCAGCCGCTCGGGGCGCGCCAAGGCGGCGCCGTATAGCCGGAACGTGCCCTGCTGCAGGACGAGCTCGTCTTCCTGGAAGCGAAAGACGGCGCGGCGGGCGGCGAGCTCCAGCGCGTTGCCGCACTTGCAGGGGCTGCTCCAGACCTCCTCGGCCTCGAAAACCTCGCCCTCGAGCCGGCCGCGCGCGGCGCGGAAGCGGTAGCGCGGGGTGCGCGCCCGTACGCCCTCGAGCCGCGCCTGCGCCCCTTCGAAGCGGGCGGTGCGGGCCCGCACCGCCGCGTCGCCGCGCTCGAAGACGGCCTCGTCGAGCCGGAGCTCCGTCCCCGCTCCGGAGAGGCGCGGGGCGCGCACCGCCCACCCCGCGAAGCTGCCCGAAACGGCCTCGGCGCGCAGCGTTCCCGCGCTGCGGTCGTAGACGATCCGCGCCGCGGTCAGCTCCGCGCCGTCCGCCTCCAGGCAGGCGCCCTCGGAAAACGTCAGGACGTCGCCGTCGAGGGCGAACTCGGCACCCCCCAGCACCGCCGGGGGACGCTCCACCTCGAGCACCACGTCGGCGTCCCGGCAGGGCCCCGCCCAGGCCAGCCCGGCCGCGAAGAAGACCGCCACCCCCCAGCGCCGCAGCTTCACGCCGCCTATTCTACGGGGCTTCTTGTTCCCCGGCGCGCTTTACGAAGCCCAGCAAACGGGTGCGCACCGCCTCCGGAGGCTGGCTGCTCGCCCGCACCGCGCCGGTCTCGGCGTCGAACTGCAGGTAGAGGGGCTTGTCGGGGTTCTTGCCGCTGAGCGTCACCCCCAGCGCCGCGTCGCGGTAGCGGTAGGGCGCGATCAAGAGCGCCGCGCCGCCGCGGTAGTCGCTGACCATCGCCTCCGCTTCCAGCTCGGGGCTCAACGCCCGCACCCCGCCCTCGAGCACGGCCACCCCGTCGCCCAGGAAGATCCAGGCGCTGCGCGCCTCCAGCGCCTTGACCTGGGGGGTGTCGAGGACGACGCCCCCCTCGAGGCGCACCCGGTCCTGGGGCAGCTCGTAGCGCAGCTGTTCGGCCGCGAAGCGCACCTTCCCCGCCTCGCTCTTGGCTTTGCGCGCGAGCACGTAGACGTCCTCCTTGTACTCGACGTACTCGGCGTCGATGCTCAGGTCGTTGGCGTTGTCGCGGATCACGCCGCCCTGCGGCAGGGTCGTCACCCCGGTGGCCAGGTCGAAGACCTGGTCGCCGTAAGGCTCGATCGAGAGCGCGGCGAACCTGGCCGCGGCCAGCAGGACCAGCAACGGAAGGAGCAGCCCGGCGCGTTTCATGGCCCCAGCCTACCGGGCGGGCGGGTGAAGGGCGTGAAACCAAGTTAAAGCCGGGCCGAAGCCCGGCTCGGACGACGCTCACACGGGGGTTAAACGAGGCCGGCGATCGCCGTCTGCAGCCAGTCGAGCACCGGCTGCGGCCAGACCCCCAACACCACCACGGCCAGCGCCAGCAGCACCACCAGGCTGAGCGCGGTGGGCGAGAAGTCCAGGGCCTCCGCGTCCTCTGCGGGCTCTTCCAGAAAAACGGCCGCCAGCACCCGGAAGTAGAAGTAGTAGCCGAAGACGACCATCACCACGGCCACCACCAGCGCCGCCCACGCGCCCGCTTGCGCCAGCGCCGCGAAGACGTAGAGCTTGGCGAGAAAGCCCGCGAGCAGCGGCACCCCCGCCAGCGAGAGCACGAAGACGGCCACGAGCACGCCCACGAGGGCGTTGCGGCGGCCCAGCCCTTTCCAGGCTTCGAGCGTGGAGGGCAGCCCCCCGGCCTCGAGCGCCTCGAGCACGAAGAAGAGCCCCAGGCTGGTGACGATGTAGGCAACCAGGTAGTAGCCCACCGCGGTGAAGCCGGTCAGCGAGGCAGTGGAGAGCGCCAGGCCCAAGAAGCCCATATGCACGATGGTGGAATAGGCAAGGAGCCGCTTCAGGTCGGTCTGCAAAAGCGCCCAGAGGCTGCCGAGCACCACCGAGACCAGGGCGAGGCCCCCGATCCAGCCGGCCACCACCGAGCCCGCGCCGCCGAAGGCGCGGGCGAGCAGCACCGCCAGCCCCAGCGCCAGCGCGGTCTTGGGCGCGGTGCTGAGGAAGCCGGCCATCAGCGGAAAGGAACCTTGGTAGGCGTCGGGCGCCCAGGCGTGGAAGGGCACCCAGGCGAGCTTGAAGCCCAACCCCACGAGCATCAGCGCCAGACCGCCCAAGGCCAGGCCGCTGGTCTGGTAGGCGAGGCCGGCGGCGAGGCCGCCGTACCCCAGGCTGCCCGTTTCGGCGTAGACCAAGGCCATGCCGAAGAGCAGCAGTGCCGAGCCCACGGAGCCGAGGATCATGTACTTGGCCGCGGCCTCGGTGCCGAAGCGGCGCTCGCGGTCGTAGCCCACGAGCACGTAGGTCGCGTAGGCGGAGAGCTCGAGCGCCAGGTAGAAGATCAGCAGGTGCGCCGAACCCACGAGCAGAATCCCGCCGAGCACCCCCCACATCACCAGCGCGTGCACTTCACCGCTGCCCAGGGCGAAACCGCCCCCGCGAATCGTCGCCCCGGCGGCGACGAGCAACCCCACCAGGCTGAGGAGGACGATCGACGCGGCCGTGAGCGGCCCCAGGTTGACGGCACCGAAGAGCACCCCCGACTCCTGGCCCGCGAGCAAACCCAGGAGCAGGGTGGCGCCGAAGACGGTGCCGCTGATCGCCCCGATGGCCGCGGGGCGGTCGTCGAAGTTGGGGGCCAAAAGCGCCAGCACCAGCCCCCCGAAGGCGAGCAGAACGATGACCGCGAGCGTCATTTCAGCACCTCCTGCACCAGGGTGAGCAGGGGCTGGACCCCCGCGTCGATCCAGGGCGTCAGCGCCGCCGGAACCAGGCCGAGGAGCACCGCCAGGAAGACGAGCGGCGCCGCCGCGGCCACCTCGACCGGGTTCAGGTCGTCGAGCGCCCCCTCGGACTTGCCCAGGAGCACCCGCTGGATCGTCCAGAGCATGGCGCCGGCGAGGATGACGATCCCGAAGACGGCGACCCAGACGTAGGGTCGGGTCACGTCGGCCAGGAAGCCGCCCCAAAGGCTCTGGAACTCACCCAGGAAGCCCGCCAGGCCGGGGAGGCCGAGGCCCCCGAGGAGGGCCAGCCAAAGAACGCCGCCGAGGACGGGCGCGGCGTTGTACACGCCCTTCATCGCCGCGATCTCGCGGGTGTGGGTGCGGTCGGCCAGCAGGCCGACCATCAGGAACATCAGGCCGGTGATCACGCCGTGGGCCACCATCTGGTAGACCGCGCCG
>JALSIA010000081.1 GCA_026981865.1 Thermaceae bacterium | reverse complement strand
GGCGGCCAAACCCCGTCGCCTGGATGACGCTCGCGCTCGCCCTCGTGTTGATGGCCGCATCCGCTTATTCCTGGTACGCGCACGCAGGTCAGGCTTTGAGCCGTGTGGGAGCACTGGCGGTCGGGAAGCCGCTTCCCGACGTTGCGTTATGGGGGGGACGTGGTGAGGTCGGTCTGCACAGCACCCTGCTTTCCTCGGGGCTAACCCTGATCGTTTTTTATACCCCGACCTGTGAGGCCTGCCCGGAAGAGCTGCGAGCGTTGCTGGATTGGATGGACAAAAACCCCGAAGCGCCCCTGCGCGTCGTTGTCGTGGCCGACGAGCACGCAAAACCCAGCCGTTTCCCCGCCTACCCAGGAAGGCTCGTCTGGTTGAGGGATCCGGGCCTGCGCGAAAGCCGGCATCGACTGCGCATCGGCGCGGTTCCCAGTTATGCGGTCGTGGACGACGGAAAAATCATTAGGTATGTCCAAAGGGGCATGAAAGTTCGGGCGGGAGAAAACGTTCTGCTGGCGGAGCTTGGCCACCTTATCGACCATTGGAAGGGGGAAGAGCATGGGCATTAGAGTTGATGGGCTGACGCACGTGTACCCAAACGGCGTGCATGCCCTCAACGGGGTTAGCTTCGAAGCTTCCGGCGCGTTCGGGTTGGTGGGTCCGAACGGAGCGGGCAAGACCACCTTGATGCGCATTTTAGCAACCTTGCTCCCGCCTACCTCAGGGGTCGCTGAAGTGGAGGGCGTGCCGGTCGACCGGGTGGAGGAGGTCCGTAAAATACTGGGTTATCTACCCCAGCACGTCGATTTTTACCCTTCCCTAACGGCTTTCGAGACCCTGGAGTACTTCAGCCTGCTTTCCGACGTGGCCCCCCGCCCGGAACGACTTCGCGAGCTGCTGGCACTCGTAGGGCTTTCCGGAGCTGTAGACAGGCGCGTGGGCGGGTTTTCGGGCGGGATGAAGAGACGGCTGGGGCTCGCTGCAGCGCTGGTCCACGACCCCAGGGTCGTGATCGTGGACGAACCCACTGCGGGCTTGGACCCCGAAGGCCGGATCGAGGTGCGCAACGTACTGAGTGCGCTTGGAGAAGAGCGTACCGTTTTGCTCTCGACGCACATCCTTCCAGACGTCGAAGCGGTCTGCAATCGAATGGCCATACTTATGGAGGGAAGAATTCGCTTCGTGGGTACGCCCCAGGAGCTGGCGGCGCGGGTCAAGGGAAAGGTCGTCGAGTTACGGCTGCCCGCCGCTACTGTAGACGAACTGCGCCGCAACCACAAGGTCGTTGCCGTGAGATACGACGGCGGTGAGGCGATCGTGCGAGCGTTGTGGAACGGCGAGAGTGCGCCGCAAGATGGAGCATTTGTCGAGCCGAGCGCCGAAGACGGCTACTTCTACCTCCTGCACGAGGCATCGTCCGGGGGGGAACCGCAGGAGGCTTAAAGATGGGACCGCTCGTCGTTGCGGAGCTCAAACCCCTCCTCAGGGCATGGTTTCCGCTCGCTCTTGCCGCGCTGGCCAGCGCCACCTACGTGATGGGCGAAACCAGACAGGCCTCCAACGGCTGGGCGTCGGTGGGTCTTATCGCGGGAAGCTGGATGGCCCTTTGGTTCTACTTGGCTTTCTTTCCCACAGTGCTAGCTTACGGGTGGTTCCGGTCCGATGCCCAGCGCGAGCTCACCTGGCCCAGGAAGGCCCGAACGCTCCGCCAGCTCGCGGCCAAAGCCCTCGCGCTGCTGCTCGTAGGTTTCGGGATCTGGGCGTGCGTGGTCGCGCTTGCGCTGGTGGCCATGCTGGCCACTCAAAAATCAGGACCGGTCCTGCCCTGGCTCCTGGTCAAAACAGCATTATTTAGCCTGCCCTCGGTGGCGTTCGGTCTCGCCCTCCTGTTTTTTCTTGCGGCACTCGTACGTAACCGCGTCGTCGCCTACGGTCTGGCGACCGCATTCTTCTTGTTGGCGCTTGTATTATCCAGCCCCGAGCGCCCGGCCTACCTTCTTCCCCTCTTCACGCCTACTAGCCGGCTCGTATCGGAATTCGTAGGGTTCGGATTTTTCGCACCCGTAATCTACCTGCAGAAGGCCTACGCATTGGCGTTCGCCGGTGCCCTGTTTTTCGCGGCAGTTTATTTCGTGAGCCGGCGCAGACGCCCAAGGGATCCCGTAGCCGGCTTTTTCAGCCTCCTTTTTCTTTTCGCGACGCTGGCGCTTGCCCTGGTCTTAATGAAGCAACCCCCGCAGAGCGCTTGGGTTGAGAGAAATCGGGAGGAGTGGACCGCGCTGGCTACGCTCGCCGGATCGGGGGCTGTCCCCGCAAGTGATCTTTTCTACAAGACGTTCACCTACCGCGCGGGGGATCGTGTGCTCAGAGTGGCGGCGTTCGCCCCGCTGGCAAAATGCCAGCTCGCCTTCATGGACCGCTACCTTAAAACCTTGACCCTTTTCGGGGTGAAGGACCGGGTAGCATCCGCAGCTGAGGCCCCCTACCGCACTTCGGCGACCGTAAAGGGCGGGGTTTTGCTGTTGCCTGAGCGTTACCGGTTCCGCGAAGGACCGTGGTGCGAGCGTAGCGCTATCCGCGAGGCCGTGGACCTCCTGATTCCGACCCCCAACGTCCGCCGACACCTGGCGCGCGGGGAGGATGCACGCGCGACCGACTGGCAGACCCTCAAGCGCAGGCTGAACGAGGCCGAGCGTGTTCGGGTCGTCCGGCTTCTGGCCGCGTGGTACGCCACGAAACAGCTTTTGGGAGACGACGCGCTCGCAAAAGAGCTGCGCCTTTGGGACAGGCTGCGAACGGGGCTGCCGGTCCATGAAGCGTTGCAGCGGAGCGGGGCCATTGGGGCGGAGTTTGCGACCGCAGGAGGCAGCGTAGGCGAAGCCTTGGACCGGTGGCGCCGGCAGGATCGCGACGCGATCATAGGCCTGATCGCAAGGGTGATTGCCGAGAGAGAGAGGGTCAGATGAAGAGGCTCTGGACGGAGCTTTCGCTATCCCCGCAGCCCTTCGCAGCCTTGATTTTAGGGCTCGTCGCCGGTCTTTGGATCAACCCGGTCGTGCTCTACAGCACCGGTGCTAGCGGCTATCTCGCCGCACGCCTTCTGGAAGTCGTGGCGTATGTGATTGGGGCGATGCTGGGCGTTCAGCTGCTCACACCCGAGTTGCGGGGGCGAACCGCTGAGATGATCGGCGCGCGCAGTCCCGGGTTGGCCGGCGTCCTGTTCGTGCGCATGCAGCTCGCACTGGCCGCCTGGCTTGTGGTTTCGTCGTGGGTTGCTTCGCTGCTCCTTTGGTCCGATCCGGGCCGCAGCATGGGTTTGTTGACCCTTAGCTTCGCCGTTTCGGGTTTCGTCGGTCTGGCTCTGGCCACAGCGGCGTTGACCCACACCGGCAGCCAAACCGCCGCCATGGCGGCGAGCTCGTTCGTGTTCGGGGCCTTTCTGGTTCTAAAGGCGTCGGGTTGGGCGCTAGGGGCCGTTGAACTTTTCCCGCTCTATTCGTTCTATACCGACACCGAGCTGTTCAGGGCAAAGCTGTTTTGGCTGCTTGTCGCGGTTGCCTTCGTGGGCTACGCGCTCTATCGTGCCCATCGCCCCGTGGCGTTGTTGCGGGAAGCAGCCCCCGATTAGCGGCCATAGGGTCGCGCGTACAAAGATTCGCCGGCCCAGGTTTGGTTGGGATATGCGGCCGCTACCCCAGCGCCACGTCCAGCACCATCATCACCGTGAATCCCACCATCACCCCGAAGGTGGCCACGTCGCCGTGGCCCGACGACTGCGACTCGGGGATGATCTCCTCCACCACCACGAAGATCATCGCCCCCGCGGCGAAGGCGAGCGCGTAGGGCAAGAGCGGCTGCACCAGCAGCACCCCCACCGCACCGAGCACCGCGCCGATGGGCTCGACGATGCCCGAGACCTGGCCGTAGAAGAAGCTCTTGCCCGGCGAGAGGCCTTCGCGCCGGAGCGGCATGCTCACCGCCGCGCCCTCGGGCAGGTTTTGCAGCCCGATGCCGATGGCCAGGGTGACCGCGCCCGCGAGCAGCGCCGCCGCTTCCTCGCCCCCGCCCAGCACGTGGGCGGCGCCGAAGGCCACGCCCACGGCCAGCCCCTCGGGCAGGTTGTGCAAGGTGATGGCCAGGATCAGCAGGGTGGTGCGCCGCCAGGTGGTGCTCACGCCCTCGGCCGCCTCGTCGGGCTGGAAGAGGTGCAGGTGCGGCAGGTACATGTCCACCAGGCGCAGGAAGCCGCCGCCGAGCAGGAAGCCCACCGCCGCGGGCAGCCAGGGGGGCTTGCCCGCGGCCTCGGCCAGGTCGATGGCGGGCAGCAGCAGCGACCAGACGCTGGCGGCGATCATCACCCCGGCGGCGAAGCCCAGCATGGCGTCGAGCCAGACCCGGGGCAGGTCGCGCGCCAGCAGCACCGACGCCGCGCCCAGCGCGGTCATGCCCCAGGTAAACAGACCGGCGAGGAGCGCCAGCAGCGCGGGATGGTAGCCTTGCAGACCTTCGAACACCTCAGACCCCCAGGGCGGCGAAGGCGAGCAGCAGGAGGTTCAGCACCACGATGACGCCGGTGCTGATCCAGGCCAGGGCGCGCAGCAGGGGCGGGTTGGCGAGGCCGCCCATCAGCCGCCGGTCGGAGGTGAAGAGGACGAGTGGAATCACCGAGAAGGGCAGCTGCATCGAGAGGATCACCTGGCTGAGGACCAGCAGGGTCACGGGGCGCACCGAGAACCAGACGGCCACGAGCGCCGGGGCCATGGTGAGCAGGCGCACGAAGAGGCGCAGTGCCGCGACGTTGCGGACGCGCACGTTCAAGAAGCCCTCGAAGACGACCTGGCCCGCGAGGGTGCCGGTGGTGGAGCTGGAGATCCCCGAGGCGAGCAGGGCGATGGCGAAGGTCAGGGCGGCGGCCTGGCCCAGCAGCGGTTTCAGGGTCAGGTAGGCCTGGTCGATCTCGGTGACGAGGAGGCCGTTCTCGTGGAAGACGGCCGCGGCCATGACCAGGATGGCGCCGTTGACCAGCCAGGCGGCGGAGAGGGCGGTGACGGTGTCGACCACGCTCCAGAAAAAGACGCGCCGCTTGCTCTCGGGGTTGTTACGGGTGCGCGTCTTTACCTGGGCCGAGTGCAGGTAGAGGTTGTGGGGCATGACCGTCGCCCCCAGGATGCCCATGGCGATGAAGAGGGCCGTCGTGCTTTCGAAAACGGTGCCGTTGGGCACGAAGGCGTTCCAGGCCACCGCACCCGGTGCCGGGTGGGCGAAGAAGATCTCGATCACGTAGGCGCCCCCGATCGTCGCCACGAAGGCCAGGATCACCATCTCGACCCAGCGGAAGCCGAAGCGTTCGAGCCAAAGGATGAGCAGAACGTCGAAAACGGTGAGGACCACCGCCCAGGTGAGGGGGATGCCGAAGAGCAGGTTGAGCGCCAGCGCCACCCCCATGAACTCGGCCAGGTCGGTGGCCATCATGGCCAGGAAGGCGGTGACGAAGAGGAACTTGGCCACCGGGGGCGAATAGCGCGCCCGCATGGCCTGGGCCAGGTCCATGCCGGTGGCGATGCCCAGCTTGGCGGCGAGGACCTGCATGAGCACGGCGATGGCCGAGGAGAGGGTGACGATCCAGAGCAGCGCGTAGCCGTAGCGGCTGCCGGCCTCGAGGCTGGTGGCCCAGTTGCCCGGGTCCATGTACCCTACGGAGACCAGGAAGGCGGGGCCCAGGTAGAACCAGAAGGGGCGCTGGAAGCGAACGCGCGCGGCCTTCACGTCGCCTCCTCCACCTCGAGCGCCGCCGCCAGCTCCGGCGGCAGCAGGAAGCGCCCCTCGGCCAGCTCGATGCGGGCCCCCTCGGCCCCGCACTCCATCAGCTCGAAACGCGCCCCCGGCACCAGCCCCAGCCGCGCCAGCAGCGCCAGGGTGCCCTCGTCCTGGGCGCGCACGCGCAGCAGCCGGTAGCGGCCCGGCCGGCTCTCGCTCATCCGCGGGCCCTCGCCGTGAGGCAGGGCCAGGCCCGCGGTGGGGATGGGGTCGCCGTGGGGGTCGCGCTCGGGGTGGCCCAGCCACTCGGCGATGCGCGCCTCGAAGGCTTCGGAGATGTGGTGCTCGAGCCGCTCGGCCTCCTCGTGGACCTCGTCCCAGTCGTACCCCAGGGCCTCGGCCAGGTAGGTCTCGATCAGGCGGTGGTGGCGCAGCACCTCGAGCGCCACCGCCCGCCCCGCTTCGGTGAGGGTCACCCCGCGGTAGGGGGCGTAGTCGACGAGGCCCAGCGAGGCCAGCTTCTTGAGCATGCCCGTCACCGAGGCCGGGCGCACCCCCATGCGCTCGGCCAGGGCCTGGGTGGTCACCGGCTCCTCGCCCGAAAGCAGCAGGACCTGCTTGAGGTAGTCTTCCTGGGCTTCCGAGAGGTGGGCGCGGTGGGATTTAGTCATACCTAAAACTCCTGGTATAATAGTTTAGACCTGCCTAAACCAATCCGCAAGCCCCGGGTGGTATCCTCAGGGGTAGGGACGTGCAATGCTGGATAAATTGAAAAAACTGGAAGAAGAATACCGGGCGCTCGAGCGCGAACTGGGCGACCCCGAGGTGCTCGCCGACGCCGCCCGCTTTCGGGAGAAGAGCCGCCGCTACGCCGAGCTGGGCGAGGTAATCGAGACGTTCCGCGCCTACCGCAAGGTGCAGGACGAGCTCGAGCAGGCCCGCGAGCTCGCCGCCGACCCCGAGCTGGGCGAGATGGCCCGCGAGGAAGCGGCGGAGCTGGAGCAGAAGCTGGCCGAGCTCGAGAAGAAGCTGGAGCTGCTGCTGCTGCCGCGCGACCCGGCCGACGTTCGTAACGCCATCGTCGAGATCCGCGCCGGCACCGGTGGCCAGGAGGCGGCGCTGTTTGCCGGCGACCTCTTCGAGATGTACACCCGCTACGCCGAGCGGCTGGGCTACCAGGTGGAGATGCTGGAGAGCCACCCCACCGACCTGGGCGGCTTCTCCAAGGTCAGCTTCATGGTCAAGGGGCCCGGCGCCTACGGCACCTTCAAGTACGAGTCGGGGGTGCACCGGGTGCAGCGGGTGCCCGCGACCGAGACCCAGGGGCGCATCCACACCTCCACCGCGACCGTGGCCGTGCTGCCCGAGGCCGAGGAGAGCGACGTGGAGCTCGACATGAGCGAGGTCCGCATCGACGTGATGCGCGCCTCCGGTCCCGGCGGCCAGGGGGTGAACACCACCGACAGCGCGGTGCGGGTGGTGCACGAGCCCACCGGCATCATCATCACCATCCAGGACTCGCGCAGCCAGATCAAGAACCGCGAGAAGGCGCTCGCGATCCTGCGCAGCCGCCTGCTCGAAATGAAGCGCGCCGAGGAGGAGGCGGCCCTGCGCACCAGCCGCCTGGCCCAGATCGGCACCGGCGAGCGCAGCGAGAAGATCCGCACCTACAACTTCCCGCAGTCGCGGGTCACCGACCACCGCATCCACTTCACCACCCACAACCTCGAAGGCGTGCTCGCCGGCGAGCTGGACGAACTGACCGAAGCCCTCAAGAAGGCCGACCAGGAGAGGATGCTTGAAGAACTCAGCGGACAGGCCCAGAACGCTTAGGCGCGAGCTGCTCGTCGCCGCGGCGATCCTCCAGGACGCCCGCGGTCGGGTGCTGCTCGTCGCCAACGACTGGGGCCGCCGCGGGCGGGTGCGCTACACCCTGCCCGGGGGCATGGTCGAGCCGGGCGAGACGATTCCCGACGCGCTGGTGCGCGAGGTGCGCGAGGAGACCGGCCTGGTGGTGCAGAGCGTGGACCGGCTGGCCTACGTGGCCCAGGTGGAGGACCGGCGCAAGCGCGAGCGCACCATCGCCATGGCCTTTACCGCGAGCTGGGACGGCCTCCTCAACCCCCGCGACCCCGACGGCCACATCGTCGAGGCCCGCTTCTTCGGCGCCGAGGAGGTGGCCGAGCGCCTGAGCACCCACCTTCCTCTGGCCGAGCCGCTGCTCCACTACCTGGAGACCCACGAGGTGGGGCGCTTCTACGCCTACACCAGCTGGAGCACCCCGGGGCAGCCCATCTGAGCCATGCACGTCGTTCACGTCGCCGCCGAGGCCCTCCCCTTCGTCAAGGTGGGGGGGCTTGCCGACGTGCTGGGCAGCCTGCCGCGGGCGCTGGCCGCCAGCGGGGTTCGTTCTACGGTGCTGCTGCCGCGCTACCGCGAAATCGCAGAGCCGCTCGAGCCCCTGGGCGAGGTGGCCTACCGCTGCTGCGGTGGGGTGCGGCGCGCCCGTGTCTGGGGCGCGGGTACGGGCGGCGTGGCCTACCGCTTCCTCGAGGTGGACCGGGACTGGACCGCCCCCTACGAGCCCCCGGAGGACGCGCGCTACCTGGCCTTCACCCTGGCCGCGGCCGCCTGGATCGAAACCGAGCGGCCCGACCTGGTGCACGCCCACGACTGGCACGCCGCTTACGTGGTGCGGCGCGCCCGCCGCCCCAGCGTTTTCACGATCCACAACCTCGCCTTCCAGGGCGCGCTCGAGCCCGACCGCTTCGAACGCCTCACCGGCGAGGCGCCGGAGGCGGACCTGCTGCACGAGGGGCGGGTCAACCTCATGAAGGGGGCGCTGCTCGCGGCCGACCGGGTGACCACCGTCAGCCCCACCTACGCCCGCGAGATCCAGACCCCCGAGTACGGCATGGGGCTCGACGCGGTGCTGCGCGGCATCCGCGGCAAGCTTAGCGGCATCCTCAACGGCCTCGACACCGACTACTGGAACCCCGCCACCGACCGCTTCCTGCCGCAGAAGTACGACGCCGATCACCTGGAGCGCAAGCGCCGCAACCGCATGACCCTGCTGGCCAGCCTGCGCCTCGATCCGGGGCTGCCGGCCGTGGGCGCGGTGACCCGGCTTACCTGGCAGAAGGGGTTCGACCTGGTGCTCGAGGTTCTGCCCCGGATCCTCGACCTGGGGGTCAACTTCGTACTGCTGGGCACGGGCGAGGCCGAGCTGGAGCGGGGTTTTGCCGAGGCGGCGCGCCGCTACCCCCGGCGGGTGGCCTTCCACGCGGCCTTCGACGAAGCGCGCGCCCACCGCATCTACGGCGGCGCCGACTACTTCCTCATGCCCTCGCGCTACGAGCCCTGCGGGCTGGCGCAGATGATCGCGATGCGCTACGGCACGCCCCCCATCGCCCGCGCCACCGGCGGCCTGGCCGACACCGTCGAGGACGGTGGGACCGGGGTGCTCTTCGAGGAGGCGAGCGGCGAGGGGGTACTCGCGGGGGTGCGGCGAACCCTCGAGCTCGACGCCGAAACCCTGGCGCGCGCGGGCATGGCGCGCGACTTCTCCTGGGGCCGGCGGGCGCAGGCCTACCGGGAGCTCTACGAGGAGGCGGTTTCGTGAACGAAGAACTGCAGACGCTCGTCGCCGAGGGGCGGATCGCCGAGGCGCTGGCGCGGGTGCGCCTTTCCGGCGAGGGCCCCCGAGAGGCGCTGGAGGCGCTCGAGCGCATCCGGCTGGCGCTGCGCATGCGCGACGTGGAAGGGGCGCGGGCCGCGGCCGAGGCCGCGCGCGAGACCCTTGCCGAGCTCGTCGACGTCGAGGAGCTGGAACGGGCGCTCGCCGACCTGGCCGAGGAGCGCTTCGAGGCCTGGCTGGCGCACCCCGTGGTGGGTGCCGAGGCCTGGGTGCAGAAGGGGCTGCTGGACGTGGCCGAGGGGCGGCTGGAGGCCGCGCGCGACGCCTTCACCGAGGCCGCGCGGCGCGACCGCCAGCACTGGCGCGCCTGGACCAACCTGGGCAACGCCGAGCTCGAGCTGGGCAACCACGACGCCGCCGAGGCCGCCTACGCCGAGGCGGTGAAAGCCAACGAGAACTACCCCGAGGTCTACCAGGGCATGGCGGCGCTGGAAAAGCGCCGCGGCCGCATCGACCGCATGGTGCGCCTGCTCAAGAAGGCCCAGAAGATGCGGCTGCGGCCGCGCGAGGAGCAGGTGCCGGGCGCGGTGCTGCCCACGAGGCGGCCGCGCGCGGGCGCGCTCTTCAGCTGGCGCAACCGCTGGCTCATCTGGATCGCGCTCATTCTGCTCGCCTACTGGTGGGTGAACCGCTAACCGGTTGCGCGCGGGTGCGGTAACCTGATACCCATGCTGGGTATCCGTTGGGCCGTGGCCACCGCACTATTGCTGGCGGGGTCGTCCGCGCTTGGCTCCGGAGCGGCGGTGCAAGGTTGGCAGTGGGGCACGCCGGCCTGGGAAGGGGCCTTCGCCGTGTCTCTGGGGGCGGTGGCCGGATGGACCGCGGGCGACCTTTTCGAGCCGGTCCGGGACGTGGACGCTTTCGTGGTCCGGTTCGACGGCCCTGAGCCGCGGCCCTGGCAGTCGCAGCTGGCGGGGCTCGAGCGCGCCTACGCGCTGCAGCCAGCCCCCGACGGTGGGCTCTACCTGGCAGGAACCACCGGCCCCGGCGACCGGGACGCCATGCGCGCCCAGACCGACGCCTGGCTGGCCCGCCTTGACGACGATGGCCGTTTCGTCTGGCAGGCGCGGGTGGGTGGCCGGCTCACCGACGAGGCCCGCGCCCTGGCCCCGGCCCCCGAAGGCGGCGTTTACCTGGCCGGGTTCGGCGAGGGCCGCGTCTTCGGACCCGGCGCCGGGGGCGCGACGTCTTCGTAGCCCGCTTTGCCGCGGACGGCCGGCGGATCTGGGGTGCGCAGTGGGGCAAGGACGACGACGACGTGCTTACCGCTGCCGCCCCCGACGGTGCGGGCGGCGTCTACCTGGCCGGCTACAGCGACGTCGACGAGGACTGCCGCCGCGTCAGCGAGCGCGGCTTCGTGCTCCGCTACGGGCCGACCGGCGAGCTGGCCTGGGCCTACCGCTGGGGCCTCGACGTCGCTTCGCGGCCCGTGGCGCTGGCGGCGGACGGTGAGGGGGTCTGGGTGCTGGGCTAGACCGGCGGATCGCTCTACGGCGACTTCGCAGGCGGTCGCGACGCCTTCGTGTTGCGGCTGACCGCCGACGGCGCTCCGGCCGGGGGCGTGCAGTGGGGCAGCCCCATGGCCGACCTGCCTTACGCGCTCGCGCGCGACACGGACGGGACGCTCTGGGCCGCCGGGTCCACGGCGGGCGCCCTCTTCGCGGTCTCCGCCGGCGGGTTCGACGCCTTCCTGGCTCGCCTCGACCCCGCGGGCCGCCCCGCGTGGGGCTGGCAGGCGGGCACGCCGGCGCGGGACGAGGCGCGGGCCCCGGGGCTGGGTCCCGGAGGCGGCGTGTGGCTCGCGGGGGTCAACTACGGCAGCTTCTTCGCCGCAAACGCGGGGCAGGCCGACGCCTGGGCGGCGCTACTTTGGTTTCCTTGAACTGAGGGCGCGATCGCCCCAGATGCGCACATCGAGGTCCAGCTCGCGAACCACCGCGCGCATGGTGGCGAGCGCGCCGGCGTAGCGCTCCAGCCTGCGCACGTCAACGCCCCGGCGCCACAGCGGCGGCGGCTCGAAGAGGTCGGCGCGGGTGGGGAGGGCGAGGTAGAGGGTGCCGTCGATCACCGCCGCGTAAAGCGGGCCGTGGCGGTCGCGGTAGCCGCGCAGGGCCTGCATGAAGCGGGTGCTGAGCACGTAGCGGGCGGTGACCGGGTCATCGGCGAAGACGACGAAGCGCCGTTCGAACTCGGGGTCTTCCAGCCGGATCAGCTCGAGCCCCCGGGTGCGTCCGCCCAGCCGCTGCAGGCTTTGGGAAAGCGGGCCCAGCAGGCGTTCGCTGCGGTCGGGGTAGACGAGGACGGTGCCCGAAAACGCCTTGGGAAACTCGGCCACCGCCAACAGCCCCTTGAAGATCGTCACGTACTCAGTGCGGCAGCCGTTCTTGTCGCAGTCCTCGTGCTTGCGTTCGGCGTGCACCTCGGCGAAGGTAAGGGGCACCCCTGCGACCTCGCCGCTGAAACGGTCCTCGCTGGCGTAGCGGTCCGGGCGGGTCGGGAAGAGGCGGCTTGCCAGGTACACCTCCTGGGGCAGCCCCGCGTCGGGTTCGTAGTGGAAGCCGGGCAGCACCGCCTCGACCAGGGGGGCGAGCACCCGCCGCTTGTAGGCCTCGCGGTAGGGTTTGGTGACCGTCTGGTGGCGCAGCAGCGCCCAGACGAGCAGGGCGAAGGCGGCCACCAGGAAGACGAACCCGCCGAAAGAACCGAGCAGCAGGCCGCTGAGGAGGTAGACCGCCGCCGCGCCAGCGGCGGCGGAGAGCCAGACGTGCGCCACCGCGGCGCGCGCGCGTCGCCGGTCGGCTTCGAGCCCCTGCGCGCGGCGGATCAGGTCGTCCAGGTCGAGCCGCGGCGTGCCGGCTTCTAGGGCCACGTCCCCTCACCCCAGATCCTGCGGTTGAGGCCCAGGGATTCGACCAGCGCGAGGAAGAGCTCCACGTCCTCCAGGTAGCCGCGGAAGACCCGTGGGCTCGCCAGGGGGCCGAAAAGCGGGGGCTCAAGCATGTTCTTGCGCGTGGCCACGGCCATGTAGAGCTTGCCGTAGTGGATCGAAAACGCCACCGGCGCCCCCACCCGCTCGCGGAACTCGGCCAGCTGCTCCATCAGCGCCGGCGTGAGCGCGTAGTGCGCGGTTTCGGAGCTCGAGGCGTAGACGACGTAGTGGCGCTCGAAGCGGGGGTCCTCCATGCGCACGTGCACCAGCCCCGCGCCGTCGCGCCGCGGCTGCAGCGCGGCGGCGATCGGCCCCAGGTGCGGCTCCAGGCGGTCGGGGTACACCACGACCTGCCCGCGGGTGGGTTTGTTGAACTCGGCGACGAAGAAGAGGCCGCGGAAGACCACCTGCTTGGTCCGAAGCTTCTGTCCGCTGCGGGGCGCCAGGGGGGTGGCCGCTCCCTGCGTCTCGACCTCGCGGTAGGCCACCACCTCGGAAAACTTTACGTCCACGTCCTCGTGGTGCCCGATCACCAGGTCCTCGCCCTCGACCCCGGTGAGCGGCTCGGAGAAGAGCAGGCTGGCCTCCAGGTCGAGCGCGCTCACCGAGCCCAGCGGCGCGTAGTCGACGTCCCGCAGCAGCTCGCGCATCATCGGCCGGATGACCTTGCGCTTGAACTCGTGCTTGAAGGGGTAGATCAGGCTGGGCGAGAGCCAGGCGGCCAGCGCCGCCGCGGCCAGCGGCGGCGCGATCAGGTGGAACCAGCCCCCGCCCAGGCGCCAGAGCCAGATCCCCAGCAGCAGCCCCGGGATCACCAGCCCTGCCCAGGCAGCGATCAGGCTGACCCAGGTCCGACGCCGTTCGGGCTCGAGCCCGCGGATGCGGGGCACGAGCCGGTAGTAGGCGCGCAGTGGACCCGGGGAGGTGGACATCGTCTAATTGCCGAAGAGGCGGCCGACGTTCGGGGTCTCGGATTCCGACTCGGCCACCTCGAAGACGCGGCGGCGCTTCAGGCCCATCCACCCGGCCACCAGGTTCGAGGGGAACATCTCGATGGCGTTGTTGAACTCGACCACCGCGGCGTTGAAGGCGCGTCGGGCCGCCGAGATCTGCTCCTCGATCTCGTTGAGGGCCGCCTGCAGCTGCAGGAAGTTCTGGTTGGCCTTGAGGTCGGGGTAGGCCTCGAGCTGGACGAGCAGCCGGCCCAGGAGGCCGGACATCTGGCCCTCCAGCCCCAGCCGTTCGTCGTCCGAGCGCGCCTGGCCGATGCGTGCGCGCAGTTCGGTCACCTTCTCGAGAAGTTCGCGCTCGTGTTTGGCGTACCCCTTCACCGTGGCCACCAGGTTGGGGATCAGGTCGTAGCGTTTCTTGAGCAGGGCGTCGATCGCGCCCTGGGCGTAGTCGATCTGGTTCTTGCGGGCAATGAGGGTGTTGTAGGTAAGAACCATAAATGCGCCGACAATGGCGACGAGGATCAGTAAAATCAAAAGGGCCGTCAAGGCAGACCTCCTCGAAAAGAGTTTAAGTTAACGGGGTTTTTACACGGAACCCCCAAATGGGGGATGGATCACTTCACTCGCCCTCGGGCACCCTGCGGGCCCCGAAGCGGGCGGCGATGACCGGGAAGAGCAGGCTCAAAAGCGCCAGCGCCCAGAGCACCTTGGAAAGCGGGCTGGCGTAGAGGATCGTGTAGTCGCCGCCGCTGATGGCCAGCGCGCGGCGCAGGTTGATCTCCATCAACCGCCCCAGGACCAGGCCCAGAATGACCGGCGCCAGCGGGAACCCCGCCTTGCGCATCAGGTAGCCGACGACGCCGATCCCGGTCATGAAGAGCAGGTCGAAGGCGCTGTTGTTCACCGCATAGACGCCGATGAAACTTAGGGAGGCGATCGCGGGGACCAGAAACCAGCGGGGCACCGTCAGGATGCGCGCGAACCAGCCCACCAGCGGCAGGTTGAGCACGAGCAGCATTACGTTGCCGATGTACATCGAGGCGATCAGGCCCCAGACGATCTCGGGCCGCTGCTCGAAGATCAGCGGGCCCGGGGTGACGTTGAACATCATCAGGGCGCCCAGCAGCACCGCAGTGGTTCCGCTGCCCGGCACGCCCAGGGTCAGCATCGGCACCATCGCCCCGCCCGAGGCGGCGTTGTTGGCGGCCTCGGGGGCGGCCACACCCCGGGGGTCACCGGTCCCGAAGGTGCCGTCGCGGTCCACGAGGCGCTTTTCGGTGGTGTAGGCCACGGCGCTGGCGATCGAGGCCCCTGCCCCCGGCAGCACCCCGATGAAGAAGCCGATCAGCGAGCTGCGCAGGATCGTCCACAGCGAGCCCAGGAAGGTCTTCATCGAGACCAGCGCGGTTTCCACCTTGACCCGGGTGGCCGTGCCCAGGAAGGTGTGCTCCATCAGCGTCAGCACCTCGCTGATGGCGAAGAGGCCGATGGCCACCACCAAGAAGTCCACCCCGTCGTAGAGCTTGAGTTCGCCGAAGGTGAAGCGCGGGACCCCGCTGCCGGGGTCGATGCCCACGGTGGCCAGCATCAGGCCGAACACGCTGGCGATCAACGCCTTGACCGGGTTCTTCCCGGCCAAGCTGGCCAGGGTGGTGAAGGCAAAGACCATCAGCGCAAAGTACTCAGCGGGCCCAAAGCGGATCGCCCACTCGGCCAGGTAGGGGGCGAAGAGGGTGAGGCCGATCACCGCCAGGGTGCCGCCAATGAAGGAGCTGAGCGCCGAAAGCGCCAGCGCCTCGCCGGCCTTGCCCTTTTGGGCCATGGGGTAGCCGTCCAGGGTGGTGATCACCGCCCCGGCGTCGCCGGGGACGTTGAGGAGGATGCTCGAGATGCGCCCGCCGTACTCGGCGCCGTAGTAGACCCCGGCGAGCAGGATCAGCGCCGACTCGGGCGGCAGCTTGAGGGCGTAGGCGATGGGGATGAGGATGGCCACGCCGTTGACCGGGCCGATGCCGGGCAGGGCCCCGATCAGCGTGCCCAGAAAGGCGCCGGCGAAGGCGAGGAAGAGGTTGAGGGGGGCGAGGGCGACCTCGAACCCGTGGGCCAGTTGTGCAAAAACGTCCACCGCGCCTCCTAAGCGGGCCACCAGCGGCCCAGGGGCAGGGGGATGCCCAGCCCGAAGACGAAGATCGCATAGAGTGCGGCCGCGAGCCCCAGGCCCCCCAGCAGACCGGTGCGCCAGCTGGCCCCGAAGAGGCGCGAGAGCCAGGCCATCTCCAGGGTGGTGGCGAGCAGGAAGCCCAGGGGCGCCAGCGCGTAGCTGTAGACGACGAAGCTCAGCAGCATGCCCAGCTGGCCGCCGAGCACGTGCGCCGGCGGCCAGGCGGGGTCGGGGTCGGGGCGCACGATCAGGTAGAGCGAGAACACCCCGAGGCTCACGGCCAGCAGCAGCGGAAACGCACGCGGGCCCAGGGGGTCGGCGAGAAAGTCGGCCTGGAGGCGACCCGCCTCCAGGCCGTAGCCGACGCTCAAGAGCAGCAGGAGTCCACCTGCGATGCGGTCGCTGCGCCGGCTGCCGGTTCCCACGGCTACTTGATCAGCCCCAGAGCCCGGGAGAGCTCCTTGAAGTCGGCGACCTGCTTCTTGACGAAGGCTTCGAAGTCGGCGCCGCCCTTGAAGAAGGGGCCGAGGCCGCTTTCGTCACGGATCTTGGCCCACTCGGGGGAGGCCTCCACCTTCTTCATGGCGTCCACCCAGAAGGCGTAGGCGTCGTCGGGCACCCCCGGCGGCATATAGAAGCCGCGCCACACCGCCCAGACCGCGTCGTACCCCAGCTCGCGCGCCGTGGGGATGTCGGCGAAGTCCCCGCCCAGGCGCTTTTCGCTGAGCACCGCCAGGATGCGGATCTTGCCCGCCTGCATCTGGCCGATCGACTCGGAGGCGTCGCCCGGGAAGACCTGGACGAAGCCGCCCAGCATGGCCGTGAGCGCCTCGCCGCCGCCGTCGAAGGGGACGTACTTGAGCGCCTTGGGGTCGATCCCCGCGGCCTTGGCCAGCAGCAGCACCTTCATGTGGTCCTGCCCGCCCACGGCGCTGCCGCCGCCGATGGCGATCTTGGTCGGGTCCTTGCGCAGGTCGGCGATCAGGTCGTCGAGGGTCTTCCAGGGGGCGTCGGCCTTGACGGCGATCACGCCGAAGTCGGCGCCGATGGCGGCCAGCCAGCGCACGTCGTCGGCGGTGAAATTGCCGTACTTGCCCTGGGCGAGGCGCAGGGTGGTGGCCGGCGAGGCCGCGACGATCAGGTTGGCGTCGCCCTTGCGCTGGGTCACCACGTGGGCGAAGGCCACGCCGCCGCCGCCGCCGGGCATGTTCGTCACCTTGACCGGCCGGGGGACGATCCCCAGATCGTAGAGCAGTTTGCCGCCGGTGCGGCAGGTGAAGTCCCAGCCGCCGCCGGGGTTGGCCGGGGCGATGCACTCCACGTTGCCGGGGCTAAAGGCGAAGGCCCCGCCGAACAACGCCAGGGCCGCTGCGAGAACACCGCTCTTCCAGAACCGCTTCATAGGTACCTCCTTTTCCTAACGGATAGATTTTATCACATCTTGTAAACGGTTATATAGAAAAAAACGCGTCGAGTACGGTACCTTTGTCCCGCCGGCGCGGGTTCAGGCGCGCCAGCCGCCGTGCTTGGCCTCGCTCTCGGGCTCGACGTGGATCACCGTCTCGGCCCCGGGGAGGGCTTCTTCCAGGGCGCGCTCGAGCCGGTCGGTGATCGCGTGCGCCTCCTCGACGGTCATGGTGGCGGGCACCACCAGGTGGAACTCCACGAAGGCGCGCGGCCCGCTGGCGCGGGTGCGCAGGTCGTGGTACTCGAGGGCGCCGTCGAGGTTCGCCGCAATCGTCCGCTGGATGCGCTCAACCTGATCCGGCGGCAGCGCCTCGTCCATCAGCCCGCCCACCGAGCGGCGGACCAACCGCAGGCCGACGACCAGGATGTTGAGGGCCACCCCCGCGGCCACCAAGGGGTCGAGCCACCACCAACCCAGCCGCCAGGCGAGGCCCGCCCCGAAGAGCACGCCCACGGTGGAGGCCACGTCGGTGAGCAGGTGCTGGGCGTCGGCCACCAGCGCCGGCGAGCGCACGCGCCGCCCCTGAGCCAGGAGCAGGAAGGCCCAGCCGGCGGTGATCCCCCCCGCCAGGGCCACGAGCCCCAGCCCCAGCGCCGGCTCGGTGAAGGGCTGCGGGTGCAGGAAGCGGCCCCACGCGGCGCGCAGCATCTCGAAGGCGGCGAAGAGGATCAGCGCTCCCTCGGCCACCGCCGAGAAGTACTCGGCCTTGGTGTGGCCGAAGGGGTGGGTGGCGTCGGCGGGGCGGACGGCGACGGCCAGGGCCACGAGCGCGCCCACCGCGGCGACGATGTTGACGATCGACTCGAGCGCGTCCGAGTAGATGGCCACGGAGCCGGTCAGCTCCCAGGCCAGCCACTTGATCCCAAAGACCCCGAGGCCGACGGCCACGCTCCAGCGCGCCAGGGCGAGGGAGCGTGCGTCCTGGGTCTTCACGCCGGGGCCTCCAGGGGCGCCTGCGCCGCCAGGCCGCCGGCGGGGGGGCGGCCCGCCCGCAGCGCCGCGTCGAGCGTTCGTCGCCAGCGCCGGCCGCCGGGTTCGCCCTTGAAGAGGTTGAAGAGCGGCCGCACCAGCGCCCGCAGCGGCACCCCCTCGGCGAGCCGCTCGTGCAGGTAGGCCTCGTAGCGCTCGAGCACTGCGCGGCGGTCGGGGACGCCGGCGTCGCCCCAAAGCAGCCGGTCGGCCGCGGCCCAGCGCCAGGGGCGGTCCCACATCGCCCGGCCCACCATCACCCCGTCGACGTGCTCCAGGTGGACGCGGGCCTCCTCGGGGGCCGCGACCCCGCCGTTGGTGACGATCGTGAGCTCGGGAAAGTCGCGCTTCAAGCGGTAGACCTTGGCGTGCTCGAGCGGCGGTACGGTTCGGTTGGCCTTCGGGTCGAGCCCCTCGGTCCAGGCCTTGCGCGCGTGCACGAGGAAGACGCGCACCCCCGCGGCGGCCGCGGTCTCTACGAAGCGCGCCAGGAAGGCGTAGTCGCCCTGTTCGTCCAGTCCCACGCGGTGCTTGACCGTCACCCGCACGCCGGTTTCCTCGTAGACGGCCCGCACGATCTCGGCCACCCGCTCGGGCCGGCGCATCAGCACCACCCCGAAGCCGCCCGCCTGCACCCGCGGCGAGGGGCAGCCGACGTTCAGGTTCACCTCGTCGTAGCCCCAGGGGCGGGCGATGGCCACCGCACGGGCCGCCAGCCGCGGGTCGGCCGTGCCGAGCTGCAGGGCGACGGGGTGCTCGGCGGGGTGGAAGTCCAGGTGCCGCGGGGGGTCGCCGTGGATCAGGGTGCGGTCGACCACCATCTCGCTGTACAGCCGGGTGCGGCGGGTGACGAGCCGCATCAGGAACCGGAAGTGCCGGTCCGTGCGCTCCATCATCGGCGCCAGCGCGAGCCGCCACGCGCTCATCTCACACCCCGCCCACACCCGGGGCGACCCGGGCGGGCTCGCGGAAGCGGATCCGCTCCCACTCGCCCTCTTCGAAGACCTCCAGGTCGGGGTCCCGCCCGCGCAGATAGGCGAGCACGTCCTGCACCAGGTCCTCGGGGGTGCTGGCCGCCGAGGTGATGCCCACCGCGCCCACGCCCTCGAACCACTCGGGCCGCAGGTCGGCGGCGGTGTCGATGCGCTCGGCGCGCGTCATGCTGCGGGCGATCTCGTAGAGCCGCATGCCGTTGGAGGAGTACGAGCTCGTCAGCACCAAAAAGAGGTCCACGTGCGGGGCGAGGCGCTTCACCTGGTCCTGGCGGTTCTTGGTGGCGTAGCAGAGGTCGTCGCGGCTGGGGAGCACCAGGTTGGGGAAGCGCCGCTTCAGGATCTCGATCGTCCGGTCGGTGTCGTCGACGCTCAGCGTCGTCTGGGTAAGGACGACGACGCGGTCGGGGTCGGGCACCTCGACGGTGCGGGGGTCGGCGAGGCGCGGGTCGCGCCCCACGTGGGTGTGCACGGCCACCAGCACGGTGTGCTCGGGCGCCTCGCCGTAGGTGCCCCTCACCTCCTGATGGTCGGCCGAGTCGCCGATGAGCAGCACGGTGTAGCCCATTTCGGCGTAGCGGCGGGCCTCGGTGTGCACCTTGGTCACCAGCGGGCAGGTGGCGTCGATGTAGCCCCAGCCCATGGCGCGCACCTGCTCGCGTACCTGGGGCGGAATGCCGTGGGCCGAGAAGACCACGGTCCGCGCCAGCTTGTGGCGGCGCTCCAGGTCGGCGATCTCGGCGAGGTCTTCGACGAAGTGGACCCCGCGCTGCTCGCGCAGCCGGTTCACCACCACGTCGTTGTGCACGATCGAGTGGTAGACGACCAGGTCGCCTTCCTCCGCAAGTTCCTCGGCGGCCTTCTCCACGGCGCGGATGGCCATCACCACGCCGGCGCAGAAGCCGCGGGGCTTGGCGAGGTAGACGCGCAGGCTCACGGGTGCATTGTACTAAGCCTTTCCCGCACCTGGGGCGGGGCCCCGGATCGGCCCGCGGGCGCGCGGGGCTCGGGTGGGTCGGGGAACATGCCCCAGCCGCCTACCCCACGGCCTCGTAGCGCCCGCCCGGCAACGCCCGCACATGCCCCGAGA
>JALSIA010000080.1 GCA_026981865.1 Thermaceae bacterium | reverse complement strand
CTGAGCGCTTTGGGCCTGTGGGGCCTGGCCGTGACCATCCCCAACACCTTTGCAGACGGCGACGTGGTGAGCTCGAGCAAGATGAACGAGAACTTCCAGGCGCTGAAGAACGCGGTGGACACGCTGGAGGCGAAGGTGGCAACGCTGGAGGACAAACTCAGCGCCGTCGGCCCGGGGCAAAAGGCGCTGGCGAGCCAGGACGGCGCCATGGGCCGGGCGCTGGTGCGCTGGAACGGGGGCGGCTCCGTGTCGCTCGACAACGACTGGTCCTTCAACTCGTCCGGGGCAGGGATCGTTCCCGCACGAACAGGCACGGGGACGTACCAGGTGGACTTCCTCGACCTGGCCGCTACCGGCACCCCGTTCGGAACCGCCGTAGCCAGCACGCGCGACAACACCGGCGTTCGCTGCGAAGCCTGGAGCGTCAAGAACGAATCGGTAACGAGCCCCGACGTCCGGATCCTGGTGGAGTGCCGGGACGCCGCCGGGACGCTCACCGACACCAGCTTCCGCGTCCTCTACGTGCGCTAGCGGACCGCCCCGGCCGGCGACGAAGCGCGGACCATACGGGTGGCCTGGCGCGGGGTGCTGCCTCCGCGCAAAGGCGCGGGAAGGGGCAACGTCCGCTTCCCGCGCTTCGCCCGCGATCAAGTGAACGCTTCGAGCGGAAGGTCCAAAAGCCGCCGGCGGCCCGCCAGGCCGTAGTCCTCCTCCGTCGCACGCAGCTCCCGCAGGGCCGCTGCCGGGCCCTCGGCCTCGTAAAACGCCGTCGCCCAGTCGTGGACCAGGGTGAGGATGGTCCGGAACCCCGCCTTGCGGGCCAGGGCGAGCGCCTCGCCGAAGCGGGTGCGCGCGGCGTCGAGCTCGCCACGACGCCAGTGGATCAGCGCCTGGATGCGGTGGCTGTTGGCCTGGCCCGGCAGGTCGCGACGCGCTCGAAAGTGCTCGAAGGCCCTTCCGTTGACCGCCTCGGCCGCGTCCAGGTCGCCCCGGTGAAGGCGGCAGAGCGCCAGGGTGTTGTGCGCCCAACCCCACATGTACCAGCCTTCGTCCACGTACCCTAGAGCCTCCTCGCAGAGCCGGGCCGCCTCACCCGAGCGCCGCGGTTCCTTGTAGAGCAACGACTGCGCCACCACGTAGGTGGCCATGGCCCTCTGGTCGGGGGCCAGCCCTTCGTCCTCGAGCAGGCGCCGCCCCTCGGCCAGCGCCCGGTCGAACGCGTTCGCGCGGAACAGGGCATCGAGCCGGCCCACGGCCACGTTGCGCTGCAGGTAGGCGTCGCCCAGCTCGGCCGCAGCCTTTTCGGTCGCGTCCAGCTCGAAGCGCAGGCGTTCCCGGTCGGCCAGGGCCACGGCGATGCGGTAGCGGGTGATCAGGGTGCGCCCGAGCAGCCTCGAGCGCTCCGGTTCGGGCGCCAGCGCGAAGGCCTGGTGGTACTGCTCGAGCGCCTCGCGGTACGCGAACCCCTGCACCGCATCCTCCGCGGCCCGGAGCCGGAACGCCGCCGCCCGTCCCAACCGCCCCGCGGCCTCGAAGTGGGCGGCCACCAGCCCCGGGGGCAGCTCCCCGACGATCCGCTCGGCCACCTGTTCGTGCAACGCCCGCACGGTGGCCTCGTCCAGCGTGCGCAGCACCGCCTCCCGCACCAGGTCGTGCGCCAAACGGCCGCGGCGGAACAGGCCCTGGTACTCGAGTTCGTCGGCGGCCTCGGCCACGGCCAGCGGCGTGGCTTCGAGCACCCGGGCCGCCAGCAGGGGGCAGTAGGCTTCGCCCGCCACCGCGGCCAGGCGCAGGAGGCTGCGTTCAAAAACGGGAAGCACAGCGATGCGCTGCCGCAGCAGGGTGAAGAGGCGTTCGCTCAGTTCGGGGCACGGCTCGGCCCGGCCGAAACGGCCTTCTTCGCGCCACGCCTCGACCGCCTGCAAGACGAAGAAGGGGTTGCCCCCGGTGTAGCGGTGCAGCGCCGTACGCCATTCCCCGGTCAGCTCGACCCCGTCGGGCACCAAAGCGCCCACGTCCGCCTCTTCGAGCGGGCCCAGCTCGATCGGCTCGGCCCCGTCGCGCTCGATCAGGCTCTGAACCCACACCTCGGCGCGCCTCTCCAGGGTTCCGGTGCGGTAGGCCAGCACCAGCGGCCGGCGGATGCGCTGGCTCGCCAGCTGACCCAGCAGGTCCAGGCTGGCGTCGTCGAAGAACTGCAGGTCGTCCACCCCCCAGAGCCACTTCTCGCTGTCGAGCGCGCGCAGCACCTCCCCGATCGCGGCCAGGAAGCGGTGGGGCGCCTCTTCCGCAGGCGGATCGCCCAGCTCGGGGAGCAACCGGGCCAGCTCGCGCAGCACCCACCCCTCCTGCGCCTCAGCCTCGGCCAGTGCGGCGCGCAGGGCCCGCACCGCCGTGGCCAGGGGGACCCGCCGGTCTTCGGGGCGGCCCCGCATCAAGAGCGGCCGGCGGCCCTGTACGGCGGCGAGCTCGTGGATCAGGCGCGTCTTCCCGATCCCCGGTTCGCCGGTCAGGATCACGTGCCGCCCCGCTTCCAGGGCCTCAAGGGCCTGCCGGACCTCCGCATCCCGCCCGGCCAGCTCGGCGCGCTTCCAGCGCTGCGTCCGCGCCCGCCCGCTGCGCAGCTCGTCGGCCAGGGCCCGGGTCGCCTGGACCGGCGCCACCCCCAGCTCGCGCTCGAGGAAGGCGGCGTACTCGGCGTAGTAGGCCAGCGCCCGCTGCACTTCGCCCTGGCGCGCGTAGAGGCGCATCACCGCCCGGCAGGAAGACTCGCGCACCGGATCGCGCGCCAGCACCTGGCGGTGCAGCTCCAGCGCCGCCGCGGGGTCGTCCTCGGCCTTTCGGTCCGCGAGACGCACCAGCGCATCGAGGTAGCGCTCCTCGAGGCGGTTGCGGCTCAGCAGGAGCCAGTCTTCGAACTCGGCCGCCGCCGGGGGCTGCACCCCCTCCAGGAAGGGGCCGCGGTAAAGGCGCACCGCCTCCTCCGGATCGTCATCCAGGACCATCTGCAAGAAACGCTGCACGTCGCTCCCCGCCGCGAGCGCCACCCGCGTGCCCTCGCGGCGCAGCAATCCGGGGTAACGGCGCTCGATGCGAAAGAGCTCGGCGCGCAGGTTGCCCGCCGCGGTGGGGCTCTCCCACAGCAGGGCGGCCAGCTCGGCGCGCTCGGTCGCGCCTTCCAGGGCCAGATACCCCAACAATGCGGC
>JALSIA010000079.1 GCA_026981865.1 Thermaceae bacterium | reverse complement strand
GGCGTGCGCGTGCTGCGGGCGGGAGAGAAGACCGCGAAGGGCAACGCCGCGCTGGTGCCCCGGGGCGGCCGATTCGAGGTGGTGGTTTTCGACACCCTGCTGGAGGAGATCGGACCCGAGGGGCTCGAGTTCGTGGTCGCCCACGAGCTGGGCCACCGCGCCCACAAGGACTGGCCCTGGATGCTGGGCCTCTACGGCCTGCTCTTCGTGGTCGGCATCGCGCTGGCGCACGCGGCGCTCGCCTGGACGGCCGGCCGCTGGGGGCTGGCCGGCACCGGCGACCCGGCGACGCTGCCGCTCTTGCTGCTGATTCTGAACGCCTGGCTGCTGGTGGCCCAGGTGGCGATGAACGCCTTCATGCGTTCGCGTGAGTTCGCCGCCGACCGCTACGCCCTCGAGCGGGTGCCCGACCTGCAGGCCTTCGAGCGCACCTTCGTCACCCTGGCCCGGCAGAACCTGTCGGACCCCGAACCGCCGGCGTGGATCGAGTTCTGGCTGCACGACCATCCCTCGATCGCCAGGCGGCTGGATGCGGCGCGTCGGGTGGTGCGAACGGGCTGATCGCCGCGTAGGCTGGGGGCGCCATGACGCACGATTTCGAGAACGACGCCGGCGAGACGCGCGAAGTCCAGTCCTTCTACGACGCGAACGCCGAGGCGGAGTGGGCGCGGCTGGAGCGCCACCGGACCGAGTTCGCGGTGACGCTGCGGGCGCTTGAGGACCACCTGCCGCCGCCGCCGGCCGCGGTGCTCGACGTGGGCGGCGGGCCCGGACGCTACGCCATCGAGCTGACCCGGCGGGGCTACCGGGTCACGCTGGTGGACCTGGCCGCTGCCAACCTGGAGCTGGCCCGCCGCAGGGCGGATGAGGCGGGCGTGGAGCTCGAAGGCTTGGTCCAGGCCAACGCCCTCGACCTCGGCCGCCTTTCCGACGCCGCCTACGACGCGGTCCTCTTGATGGGGCCGCTCTACCACCTGCTTTCGGAAGCGGCGCGCCGGGGCGCGGTCCTGGAGGCACGCCGGTGCCTGCGACCGGGCGGCGTGATCTTCGCCGCCTTCATCACCCGCTTTGCGCCGCTGCGCGACCTGGCGGCGCGCGACCCGGCCGGCTTGCTCGGGCAGCCGGACTACGTCGAGCGCCTCTGGCGCACGGGGGTGCACGACTCCGGGGAGGGGTTCACCGCGGCCTACTTCGCGCACCCGAACGAGGTCGCGCCCTTCATGGAGGCGCAGGGGTTCGCCACGTTGGGGTTGCTCGGCTGCGAGGGGGTGGTGGCCGGGCACGAAGGCGAGGTCAACGCCCTCACGGGCGAGGCCTGGACCCGCTGGGTGGACCTCAACTACCGTCTGGGCCGGGACCCCGCGCTCTGGGGCGCGAGCGACCACCTGCTCTACATCGGGCGCAAGGGTGCGTTTCCCGCCGCGGATAACGGCCGCCGGGCCGCGGCGTACGGACGCCGCGGAGATGCGCCCAGGGGGAAAGCCGGCCCAGCCTAAGGGGCCGCGCTTCCTGCCTTTGGGGCGCAGATAGGATAACGGGACCGACCCCGCGCAGGGTTACGGCGGCAGCGGGGGTTCCACGCCTGTGACGGACATGATCCGAGTTTGCGCAGGGCTTGTGACCTGCTGGTCCGGAGCGGCGGGTTTGTTGTGCAACCATTGCCCACCCCCTCCGCTTGTCACGTCGGACGAGTGGAGCGAGATTCGAGGTCTCGCGGGTGGTGTTCTACGAAGGCATTCGGCTGCCCCTACGTGCAGACGGTGCGCGGCGCACCCGACACAACGAACGGACCCGCGCCCCTAAGGCCCTGCGCGCTCGCGCAACCGCTCGCCGGCGGGCTTGAGGGATCCATCTTCGCGGTAGAGCCCGAAAAGGTCGCCGTCCTCGTCGTCGAGGCGGTACCAGAACGCGGCGGCCACGTTCAGGTCGTCGGGTCCGGCGCGGCGGTCCAGGATGTCCAACGCGATCTCCAGGTGTTTGGCCTGCTCCGCCTCGCTTCCCGCGTCGCCCCAGGCGTCGGCGCTGGAGACCCCGAACTCGGTGAGCCAGAGGGGCCGGTCGAACCCCTGGGCCTTCAGGAAGTCGCGCACGATCTCGAGCCCCCGCTCGAAGCACCAGGGCGGCGAGAGGTCGTCGATGTCCTCGTTGCACTGGTCCGGGTACTGGGCGTAGCCGTAGTGGGGCCCCGCGCGCTCGTCGACCCGGGCGTAGGGGTGCAGCGAGAGGGCATCCATCGGCACGGTATCGCCGAAGGCCCGCCAGAGCGCCTCCAGGTAGGCGACGTCGGCACTTGCCAGCGACCCGCCCAGCACCACGGCCTGCGGGTGGGTCCGTTTCATGGCGGTGTAGGCGGCCTCCAGCAGCGCGGCGTACTCGGCGGCGGCCTCGAGCGGCACCAGCACGAAGCTATCCGCGCGTTCGCGCCCAACGTAGGCCGGCCAGAACCCGGTGCTGTTGGGCTCGTTCCACACCTCCCAGGCGAGCACCGGTCCCGCGCTTTCCAGCTCGCCCGCCAGGCGCACCAGCGCCCGGGCGTAGTCTTCCAGGTGGCCGGCGTCCGGCGGATAGCCGGGTTCCTCGGGGTGGCCGCTGGCCCAGGCGGGGCTCTGGGCGAAGAGGACCACGACCCCCAACCCTCGTTCCCGGGCGTCCGCCACGCGGGTTTTGAGCTCGTCAAGGTAAGCGGCGTCGAACGCGCCGGGCGCGTCGGGCTCGAGCTGGGCCCAGTCGACGGGCACCCGCACCACCGCCAGCCCCAGGGCCGCGGCCCGGTCCAGCTTGGCCGCGTAGTCGGCGGCCGTGTACGTTTCGGCGGCGTGGACGCCCAGGAGGAGCTCATGGCTCGGGGGTGTGCGGCCTTCCGCGGGAACGCATCCCGCCAGCATCAGAGCGGCGGCGGTGAAGCTTACCCAAAGCCCCTTTTGTTTCATGGAGATCCATTCTACCGCACAGCCGCGGAAGCTGCAAAGGCGGCGATCGCGCCCGCTTACGGCCGGGTGATCGCCCGCACCAGCGCGCGACGCAGCCCGGGCCGTTCTACGGCCGCCATCAACCGTACCCAACGCCGCTGGAGCCGCACGAGGTCGCCGAAGGGGTCGCCCGGGTCCTCCAGGGCGGCGCGCATCCGCTCGAGCGTGCGCAGCGCCTCGCGGGCGCCTTCGGGGTCGCCCTCCCGCCGGTAGGCCTCCGCGAGCGCCCGCGCGGCCCGCTCGGCCTTGAGCTCCAGGTCGTCCTTCAAA
>JALSIA010000078.1 GCA_026981865.1 Thermaceae bacterium | reverse complement strand
AGGGTCTAGGCTGGACCCAGGAGGTGGGGGATGATCCGACTCGAGCTCTTCGGCATGACCTGCGCCGACTGCGCCGAGGCCGTGGACCGGGCGCTCGCGGCCGTGCCCGGGGTGCGCAGGGTGGCGGTCGACTACGAAGCGGCGCTGGCCGAGGTCTGGGGCGACGCCGACCCCGGGGACCTGATCGCCGCGGTGCGCGCGGCGGGCTACGAGGCCCGGCTGGAAGAAGCGGGCGAACCGGCAGCGGCCGTGAAAAACGAATCCCCGAGCCCTGACCTGGTGGTGATCGGCAGTGGGTCGGCGGGGGTGGCGGCGGCGCTGGAAGCCGCGGGCCGGGGTGCACGGGTTTGGGTCGTCGAGTCCGGTGCCCTGGGCGGGACCTGCGTCAACGTGGGCTGCGTGCCCTCCAAGACGCTGCTCAGGGCCGGCGAGGCCGCCGAGCGGGCCCGGCGCACCTCCTTTCCCGGAGTCCGGCCGCTCGGGGTGGAGGTCGACTTTCCGGCGGTGGCCGCCGCCCGCGACCGGCTGGTGGCCACCCTGCGAAAGGAGAAATACGAAGACGTGCTGGCCGCGGCCGGGGTGAGGCTGGTTCGGGGCCGGGCCCGGTTCACGGACGGCCGGACCCTCGTGGTCGACGGTGAACCCGTCGCCGCCCGGGCCTTCCTGCTCGCCACCGGGGCGGAGCCGCGCCTGCCGCCCGTCCCCGGTCTGGCTGCGGACCGGGTCTGGACCTACCGGGAGGCCGCCACCGCCCGGGAGCTTCCCGAAAGCCTCCTGGTGATCGGGGCTGGAGCGGTGGGGCTGGAGCTTGCCCAGGCCTACCGGCGGCTGGGAAGCCGGGTGACCGTGCTCGAGGCCCAGCCCCGCATCCTCCCCGCCGAAGACGCCGAGCTCGCCGGGGCGCTGCAGGCGTACCTCGAGGCCGAGGGGATCCGGATCCGCACCGGGGTGCGGGTTGAGCGGGTGGAGCACGACGGGGGGTTTTGCGTCCGCACCCCGGAAGGAGACTTCGAGGCCGAGCGGCTGCTGGTCGCCGCCGGCCGCCGTCCCCGGACCGGAGACCTCGGGCTGGACGCCGCCGGCGTCGCCCTCGACGAACAGGGTTTTGTGCGGGTCGATGAGCGCCTGGCCACCAGCAACCCCCGGATCTACGCCGCTGGCGACGTGGCCGGGCTTCCCCAGTTCGTCTACGTTGCCGCCCAGTCGGGCCGGCTGGCGGCGGGGAACGCCCTGGGCGCGAACGAGCGGCTCGATCTGCGGGCGGTGCCCCGGGTCACCTTCACCGACCCCGCGATCGCCGGCGTGGGCCTCACCGAGATCGAGGCCCGGGCCCGGTTCGGCGAGGGGGTGCGGAGCGCCCGGCTCGACCTCCAGGACCTGCCCCGGGCGCTGGCCGCCTTCGACCCCCGCGGGTTCCTCAAGATCGTGGTGGACAGGGACGGTACCGTCCTGGGCCTGCACGTCCTGGCTCCGGAAGCCGGCGAGGTCATCGAGGAAGGGGTGATCGCGGTGCAGTCCAGAAGCGGCTACCGCGACCTCATCGCGCGCTACCACCCCTACCTGACGCTGTCCGAGGGGGTGCGCCTCGTGGCCCAGGCACTCGATCAGGACGTGCACCGGCTCTCGTGCTGCGCTTAGGAGGAGGGCGGCATGGAACGGGTGAGCTACGCGTTCGCGGCGGGCGCCCTGGCGACCCTGAACCCCTGCGGCTTCTCGTTGCTACCTGCGGCGCTGGGGCGGTTCTTGGCGAACCGGCGCCGTGGAGGGAGCGCAGGGCTGGCCGTAGGGTTGCTCATGGGGCTGGGGGTCTTCGCCACCTTCGCTGGGGTGGGCGCTTTGGTCGCCCTGATTGGCACCGCGCTGGGCGCCTACCTGCCGTACGTCAACTCGTTGCTGGGGGTTGGCCTGATTGCGCTCGGCTTTCGCAGCCTGTTAGGACGCCCGCCCTCGCTAGCGATTCGGGGTCCCGCGGGCCGGGAAGGGAGCCTGGCGGAGTTCGTGCTCTTCGGTATCGCCTACGGCCTCGCCAGTCTGGGGTGCACGCTCCCGGTCTTTTTAGCGGTGGCGGGGCTGGCCCTGTCGCGCGGTCCGGGAGGGCTCGCCGTGCTCCTGGCCTACGGCCTGGGCATGGCCGGCGTTCTGGCGGCAGTGGGCTGGGTCGTGGGGATGGGCAAGGAGGGGGTGCTGCGCGGACTCCGCCTGGCCGGGCGCGGCTTTGCTTGGCTGGGGGGCGTGCTGCTGCTCCTCGCTGGGTCCTACCTGCTGGGTTTCCAGCTTGATTTCCTGCTCGGGTTGCGGCAGCTGACGTGGGGCCTGCCGCTCGCCGCGGAATTCGTGGCCTGGTTCGTATGGAGATGGCGCGCTTTCCACCCAGCCTAGAAGCCGGGCGGGAGCCGGCGGTTCCTGTACCTCAGGCGCAGCCAGGCGTAGTAGACCCAGCCCGCCAGCGCGAGGATGGCGATGTAGACGAAAGCGGTGACCAGCACCCAGACGGTGAGTACGAGGCCCAGCAGCGCGGCCAAGACGAAGGCCGCCCAGGCCAGGGGTCCGCGCAGGTTGAAGCGTCGGGCGAAACGTCCGTTCACGCCCCCATTATCCCTGCGGGGGTGTGGAAGTCGTGAAAGGTAAACTGAGTGCATGAAAAGGCTGGTGCTGCTGGGTTGGATGCTGGCCGCCGCGATGGGGGCCGGGTGGGGGCAGGTCGAGAGTGAGCGGGTGCGGGTGCTCTACCCGCGGCCCGAGCTGGCAGCGTACGCCGAGCGGGTGGCGCGCGAGGCGGAGGCGGCGCTCGACGTGCTCGAGCCGCTCTTTGGGCCGCGTTCGGGGCGGGTGGTGTTGCGCCTCAACGACACCGTCGACCTCTTCAACGCCTACGCCACCCCAGTGCCGCGGCGCACGGTGGAGCTGCTCGCCCCGGTGCCCGCAGGCGCGGTCATTGACCTGCGCAGCCCCAGCGTCGGCTACCTGCTGCTGGTGCACGAGCTGACGCACACGCGTCAACTCACCTTCCGGGAGCTTCCGGGGGGCAAGCGTCCGCTGCGGCTGGGGCTGGTGACCGAGCTTTCGGCCCCGATGCCGCCGGCGTGGTTCGTGGAAGGCGTGGCCACCTACATGGAGTCGCGCTTCACCCCCGGCGGGCGGCTCGACTGGGCCTACACCCAGGGGCTCATCAACGCGTTGCTCGAGGAGGACCGGTTCCCCGACCTGGCCGACATGAGCCTCTACACCTACCGCGACTGGCCG
>JALSIA010000077.1 GCA_026981865.1 Thermaceae bacterium | reverse complement strand
GGTGTAGAAGACCCCGGCCTCGAAGGGGGTGAGCTCGAGGATGGTACGCAGGGCGCGCTCGGCGATCTCGGCGGGGTTCTCGAGCACCTCGATCTCGGTGGAGAGCACGATCAGCTTGCGGTAGGCCTCGGCGCGGCGGGTGGCCTCGCCCAGGGCCTTGAGGCGTTCCGTAGCCATGCCGATGGCCTCGGCGGAGGCCTCGAAGAAGGCGAGCTCGCCCTCGCCGAACCCCTGGTGGGGGCGGCTGTTGGCGCTGATCACCCCCACCACTTCGCCCGAGCCGTCGATCAAGGGCGCGGCGAGCAGGGCTACCGGGCCCTGGCGGCGCTCTCCGAAGTGGAAGACGCGCGGGTCCTTGTAGATGTCGGGGACGTGCACCGCGCGCCGCTCCTCGACCGCGATCCAGCTCGCCCCGCGGTCGCGGGGAATGCGCATGCCGGCGGTCAGATCGGGCGTGGTGGAGGCGACGACGCGCAGAACCTGGCCGTCCTCTTCGAGCAGGAAGACGCTGACGTGGCTGGAGCCGATGTAGCGCCTCAGTGCGGTGAGGGTCTCCAGATAGAGCTGGCCCTGGCTGCGGGCGCGGCGGGCGATGCGGTTGATCTCGACGATGCGTTCGAGCAGGGCCAGCCGCCCGCGCAGCCGCTGTTCGCGGCGTTCGGTCTCCAGGAAGCCCAGGATCTCCTCGGCGAAGAGCCGACCCGCTTCGATCGACTCGATGGTGAAAGCGTTTTCGCTGCGGAGGCTGTCAAGGTTGAAGGTGCCGTAGACCTCGCCCCCGCGCACGATGGGGATGAGCAGGTTGGCCTGCAGGGGCCTTTCGCTGTTCAGTGAGGCGATCTCCGTCTCGCTGTTGATGGCTTCGATCGTGCGCCGGGTGATGATCCGGGGCGTGCCTTGGCGCATCGCGGCCTCGCCTTGGCCGTACCAGCGCAGCTCGGTTTCGAAGGAGACGGAGAAGTCGATCAGCTCGGGAGTGTGCCCCACCTGAGCGGTGCAGACGAAGCGGTCGCCCTGGAGGACCCAGAGGCTGCCGGCGTCGGCGCCGGGCACGGATTCGAGCGCCGAGGTCAGCACCGCAGCGTAGAACTCGGCGGGCGTGCGGTCCAGCGCTTCCTTGACCCGCTCGAGCGAGCGGAAGACCTGCACCATCTGCTGTTCCGGGGCCAGCTCGCGCAACAGTCCCGCGTAATACGGCGGCTTCAGGGGAAAGAAGACGCTGTGGACCGTGCGCGGCCGCCCCTCCAGGGTCAGGGGCAGCCGCAGCTGGCAGCGTTTCCCCGAGCGCAGACGCGCCACAATGGCGCTGCGATGGTCCGGGTTGGCGTAGACTCGGCTCCCCGGCAGCGGCCGGTCGAAGCGGGGTTCGAAGCCGCTGCGCTGGACGAAGGCCCGGTTTGCGTGAACGAACTCGAAGTCGTCGTCGTGCATCCTGAGGACGACGAAGGCCTCCTCCGCGTCGTGCAGCGCAGTCACCATGGAATGGAACGGTTGCAAATCAGGGGGAAGCTCCATGACCTAGGCCACAGGCTACCACAGGGGTGCGTAGGGGAGGGCAGGCGGGTTTAGGATGGGGTTCGGAGGTGCACATGAGTCAAGACGTGTACATCGCATCCTGGGCGCGGACCCCGATCGGCCGCTTCGGCGGCGCGTTCAAGGAGACGCCCCCCACGCAGCTGGGGGCCCACGCCATGAAAGCGGCGCTCGAACGCGCCGGGGTTTCGGGATCCGACCTCGACCTCTACATCTTCGGCAACGTCCTGCGTGCCGGACACGGCCAGTTGTTGCCGCGCCAGGCGGCCCTGGCCGCGGGCATTCCCGAGCAGGTCGACGGGTACGCGGTGGACATGGTCTGCTCGAGCGGCATGATGGCGGTGATGAACGCGGCCATGGCGGTTCGCGCGGGCGAGGCCGACCTGGTCCTCGCCGGTGGGATGGAGTCGATGTCGCAGGCGGCCTTCGCGCTCTCGGCGCGGGCCCGTTGGGGGTACAAGTTCCTGCTCGGCAACCCCGAGGAGGTCAAGGACCTGCTCCTCTACGACGGGCTCACCGACCCGGTCACCGGTGAGGCCATGGGCGAGGAGACCGAGCGCCTCGTCGCCGAGCACGGGATCACCCGCGGCGAGCTCGACGAGGTGGCCTACGCGTCGCACCGGCGCGCCGCCGAGGCCACCGAGGCGGGCGTCTTCAAACAAGAGATCGCCCCCTTCGAGCTCAAGACCCGCAAGGGTACCTTCACCCTCGAGGCCGACGAGGGCATCCGTCCGGAGACGACCCTCGACTCGCTGGCGGCGCTGCGCCCCGCCTTCCAGAAGGACGGCGTCCTCACCGCCGGCAACTCCAGCCAGATCTCCGACGGTGCGGCGGCCCTGGTGATCGCGAGCGCTGAAGCGGTCGAAAAGCACGGGCTGAAACCCGTGGCCCGCATCCTGGGCGGCAGCTGGGCGGCCGGTCCCACCTGGCGCTTCCCCGAGGCGCCGGTTCCGGCGGTGAAGAAGCTGCTCGACAAGCTGGGCATGAGCCTGGACGACTTCGACCTGATCGAGAACAACGAGGCCTTCGCGGTGAACAGCGTCCTCTTCCACCGCATGCTCGGCATCCCCTACGAAAAGATGAACGTCCTGGGCGGGGCCATCGCCCTGGGCCACCCCATCGGCGCGAGCGGCGCGCGCATCGTCGGCACCCTGCTCACCGCCCTGCAGGCGAAGGGCGGACGGCGCGGCCTCGCGGCCCTCTGCCACGGCACCGGCGGCGCCACCGCGGTGGCCGTCGAGCTGGTCTAGCGCGCCGGGCTGTTTCGTCAGGGAACGCGGGCCCCGTAGGGGCCCGCGCACGTTGGGCTATCCGCCGTAGCTCCAGGGCGTGTCGCGCATGCACAGGGGCTCTTCCTCGGCCTCGGGCACGTCGTTGGCGCCTACGCCGGTGACCCTTGCGATCCAGACGGCGTGGTCGCCGCCGGGGTGCCAGCCCTCGGTCGCGAGCACGAAGTACCAGGGCAGGGGCTCGAGCACCGGGAGCCCCTCCTCCACGCGGAAAGGCAGCCCGTTCAGCCGGCTCTCTTCGACGACCGTGGCCTTGAAGAAGGCCGGGGCCCGGTCCTGCTGGCTCTTCGCCAGCGGGTGCAGGACGGCGCGCCCGCTACGCTGCAGGATTTCGTACAGCCCCGAGTCCTTGCGCACCCCTACCGCGTAGAGCGGGGGCTCGATCGAGACCTGGGTCACGAAGGTCACCAGCGCGGCGCTGTAGCGCCCTTCGTGGTGCGCCGTCATGACGTGGACACCGTTCAG
>JALSIA010000076.1 GCA_026981865.1 Thermaceae bacterium | reverse complement strand
CGCCGGAGATGTAGCCCTTGTCGATGTGGATGTCCCCCACCTGGACCCGGAAGAACTCGAGGCTGCGGCGCAGCTCGGTGGTGAAGTCGACCAGGACCGGGCGGATGGCGTCGTACATGCGGGCGGGGTTGAAGCGCTCGCGCTCGGCGTCGAAGTCGAGCAGCGACTCTTCGTCCTCCGTGGGGATCGTGGCCAAGCCGAAGTCGCGCTTGACCTCCTCGGCACTCGAAAAATCGAGGCCGAAGGACTTGGAGATGGCCTCGGTGAAGTCGTTGCCCGAGATGTTGAGGTTGCGGTTCATGAGCAAGCGGCTGCCGCGCGTGAGGACCAGCGAGGAGGACTCGGCACCCACCTCGAGGAAGACCGTGATGGGTTCGTTGCCCTCGTTGCCGCCGCCGTTGAGGTAGTCCTCCACGGTGCGCAGCCCCGCGAAGGGTTTGACGTCAAGTACGACGGGCTCGAGGTTGGCTTCCTTCAGGGTTTCCACCAACTGGGTAATGGTCTCGAGCCGGGCTGCGGCGATGACGACGTCGAGCTGGCTGTCGTCGGGAACCTCGGAGGGGGGATCCAAGGGCGCGAAGTCCAGCACGACTTCGTCGATGGGAAAGGGGATGTACCGCTCGGCTTCCCAGTGGATGGCCTCTTCGAGCTCGCGCTCGCCCATCTTGGGCACCTGGATGATGCGGGTGATGACCGCCAGGTTCGACACCCCGGCCACAACGTAGCGCTTGCGGGTCTGCATTTCGGCCATCATCTCGCGCAGCTCGGCCGCGATCGCACTGGGTTCTACGATGTTGCCGCCGTGGATCGCGCCGTGCGGCGTCGGGCGGATCGCGTAACCCTTAAGCGTCGGGGGTGACCCGCTGATCTCGACGAGTTTCAGGTTGCCCGCACCTATTTCGAGGCCCAACGCCTCGATACGCGGTTGCAACCATCGGTTTAATAGATTTCGCACGCTTCCCCCCTTCAGGACGTTAGGAAGTTTTACTGGCACTCAGTTTATCACAGTATTCATCTTCACGAAGGTCCTTTTCTACCCCTATTTGAGGGGTCTGTGAATTCATGCCGAAAGGAGCTCCTGTACTTTGGCTGCAACGGCTTCAGCAAATTCCTGCGTCGTCGCTTTGCCGCCCAGGTCCGGGGTGCGCGGCCCCGATTCGAGGACGCGGTCCACGGCCTCCTCGATGACGCGCGCCACACGGCTTTCGCCCAGGTGGTCGAGCATCATCGCCGCCGAAAGGATGGTGGCCGTTGGGTTCGCGATCCCCTTCCCGGCGATGTCGGGGGCCGAGCCGTGCACGGGTTCGAAGATTGCCGCCCGTTCCCCGATGTTGCCGGAAGGGGCGATGCCCAGGCCGCCGACCAGCCCCGCGGTGAGGTCGGAGATGATGTCCCCGAAGAGGTTTTCCATGACCAGCACGTCAAACTGGCTGGGGTCGCGCACCAGCCTCATGGCGCAGGCGTCGACGATGACCTCTTCGATCTCCACCGTGGGATGGCGCTTCGCAGCGTCGTAGGCAGCCTCGAGGAATAGGCCGTCCGAGAGCGGCAGCACGTTGGCCTTGTGCACCAGGGCCAGCTGCCCGCGACGGCGTTCGGCGAGCTCGAGAGCGAACTCCACGATCCGGTACGAGGCGTCGTAGGTGATGACGCGGTCGGCGATGGCCACTCGGCCCCGGGCGTAGCGCCGCTCCTGCTCGACGTACAGCCCCTCGGTGTTTTCGCGCACAACGATCAGGTCGGTTCCCGGGGTCGCACCGGGTACGGGATGGTACTTGGCCGGGCGCACGTTGGCGAACAGGTCGAGCCGGCGCCGCAGGTAGCGGATCGCGCCAAAGAAGCCCTCGACCTTCTTGGTGGGGCTCGTCGCCGCCCCGAACAGGGTGGCGTCGGAGCGTTCGATCTTCTCCACCGTTTCTTCAGGTACCGAGGTGCCTATTCGCTCGAAGGTCTCCCAGCCCGCCTCCGCTTCGTCGAAGACGAAGCTCAGTCCGGTGGCTTCGAGCACGGTGCGTGCGGCGGGAATGACTTCGTGGCCGATGCCGTCGCCTTCAATGAGGGTGATCTTGTACACGCGGTTCTCCATAGCTCTCCTTTTGCATTCTATTGGTTGGCTTCAGGCGCGCCGGTTGCGGATAACCCGCTGGGTGGCCTCGGGGAAGAACAACAGCACCGCGATGAACAGGAACGCGTCCCCCGGGCTGATCACCTTCTTGAACCAGGGGAGCGGGATAACGTCCGTGAGGAACCACAGCCGCGTATCCGGGCCGATCAAGTTGTGCACCGCGTCGCTCGAGGTCTGCATGAAACGCAGGAACCCTTCCAGCCCTGCGGCGATCAGTGCGTCGGCCGAGACCGGCATCTGCCCTCCGTTGGCCGTCATGGCGATGGTATTCAGCAGAAGCCCGAAGGCCGCGAGCCAGATCGTGCGCAGCTGGCGGTTCTGCCACAGGCCGTAGCCCACCAGCACGACCACCGCGGTCTTCGCGATGGGCGCCGCCACCTGCGGCGCGATCCAGCCCTTGGAAGTGGACCACGCCAGGCCGCCTTCGATCAGTGCAGCGGCGATGAAGGCCCAGGCCGCCTTCAGCTCGATTTCTGCGAAGTCTCGGGCTCGCGCTCCAAAGAGGGCGGCGAGGAAGACTCCAACGAGGGCACTTTCGAAGAATAGAGTCGTAGGAACACCTCCCTGTCGCGCCAGGCGGGGTTGGTCTTCCAGATCTCCCGGAACAGGCGGACGAGCTTGGGGTCGAACTGGATGCCGGCCAAGTCTTCGATCTCGCTCAGGGCGTCTTCGGGGGTCTTGGCCTTTTGATAAGGCCGGCCGGCCGTCATCGCCTCGTAGGCGTCCGCCAGCCCGACGATGCGCGCCCATAGGGGAATTTCCTGCCCTGCAAGGCCTTCGGGGTAGCCGCGGCCGTCCCAGCGCTCATGGTGGTACTTGATGATGTCGAAGGTCTCGCTCAGGTAGTCGGAGGCGGGTTCGAGCAGGCGCACGCCGTACTCGGGGTGCTTCTTGATGATGTTGTACTCCTCCTCCGTCAGCGAGCCCGGCTTGAAGAGGACGGCGTCGGGGATGCCAATCTTGCCGATGTCGTGGATACGCGAGCCCTTTTCGATGGTGTTGACCTGGGCGGCGTCCAGCCCGTAGGCGCGGGCCAGGGCCGAGGCAATGGCGGTAACGCGTTCCGAGTGAAGGAAGGTGTGGGAGTCCTTGGCGTCGATCGTATTCGAGAGCAGGTCCACGGTCTTGTTGAAGGCTTCGCGAAGTTTGACGACCTCGTCCCAGTGGA
>JALSIA010000075.1 GCA_026981865.1 Thermaceae bacterium | reverse complement strand
ACCCGGAAGCCGAACCGCTGGTAGAGCCGTAGCGCCGCCGCGTTGCGCTCGGTCGTGGCGAGTTGGACGCCCGGTACCCCGCGCGCCCGCAGACAGTCGAGGAAGCGCGCCATCAGGGCCGTGCCCACGCCGCGGCCGCGCGCCTCGGGCAGCGCGTTGATGTGCAGCTCGGCGGGGTAGCGGCCGGCGGGAGCGCGCTCCCCGTGCTGCCGCAGCACCCGCCAGAGGTAGGGGAGGTCGCGCAGGAAGTGCGGGTAGCGGCCGCGCAGCAGCCCCCCGAGCAGCACCCGCACGAGCCGCGTCCGCGCCCAGCGGGGCAGCGCCCGGGGGTCGCAGGCGCCGATCACGTAGGCCACGACCCGGCCGTCCGCCTCGGCCACGAAGTTGCAGCAACCCGTCTCGAGGTAGGGGCGCACGAAGACGTCGGCCCACAGCGCCTCGTCGGGGAAGAAGCGCCCGATGGGCGCGCCCAGCAGCCCGGTGCGGTGCGAGATGCGGCCCACGGCCGCGAGGTCGGCGGCGGTGGCGGCTCGGATCCGCAGGGGCTCGGGCGGCATGAGATCGTCCTGCCTTAGTATAGGTCCGTGAATCCGACGCCCCGCTGGCTCTGGCTCGCCGCGCTCGTGGTCGTCTTCGTCGGCGTCAGCGAGGCGCTGCGGCTGTGGTGGCGGCTCGACCTGCTCGAGCGGCTGCTGGCGACGGCGCTGGCCCTCAGCGTCTGGGCCTTCATCAACGGCCGCTGGATCTTCGCCCACTACCACGCCCTGCGGGCCTCGTGGATCAGCCGGCGGCTGCCGCCGCTGGCGGGGCTAGCGGCGGACGACCGCCTCCTCGTCCTCGCGCCCCACCCCGACGACGAGGTGCTGGCCGCGGCCGGCCAGATCCTGCAGGCGCGCGGGGCCGGGGCCCGGGTGCGGGTGGTCTGGCTCACCGCCGGCGACGCCTTCGACCTGGCCTCGGGGCGGCCGGCCCCGAAGCCCGAGGCCATGCGGGCGCTGGCGCTGCGGCGCATGGAGGAGGCGCGCGCAGCCACGGAGCGGCTGGGGCTCGGGGAGGCGGACCGGGTCTTCCTGGGCTACCCCGACCAGGGGCTGCTGCGCCTCTTCCTTACCCACTACTACCTCCCCTACACCAGCCCCCACACCCGCCTTTCCAAGGTGACCTACCCGGGCAGCCTGCGTCCGGGCGCGCGCTACACCGGCCGCGACCTCGAAGCCGACCTGGAGGCGGTGCTGCGCGGCTTCGCGCCCACCCGGGTGCTCGCGCCCAGCCCCCTCGACGCCCACCCCGACCACCAGGCGGCGGCGTACTTCGCGATGCGGGTCATGGGCAAGCTGGGCTGGGAGGAGCGGCTCGTCTACTACATCGTCCACGGCGGCTACGAGTACCCCCTGCCCAAGGGACTGCACCCGCGGCTGCCGCTCTACCCCGCGCCCCGCGGGCGGCGGCTGCCCTGGCGCAAGCTCGAGCTCGACGACGGTGCCCTGGAACGAAAGCTCGCCGCCACCCGCGCCCACGCCTCGCAGCTGCGGCTGATCGGGAACTTCATGCTCGCCTTCGTGCGCCGCACCGAGCTGGCCAGCCCCCTGCCCATACCGGCACGGGTCGTCCCCGAGGACTTGGGCCTCGAAGAGGTCTAACGCGGCAGCAGCGGCTCCAGGTAGGCGAGCGCCGGGCGCCACTCGAACTCGTAGACGCTGCCCGAGGGGGTGGTGAACTCGAGCAGGTCGGGACCGGGCACCCGCACCTTGCGTAGCGTGAGCAGCCCTTCGGGCTCGAGCAGCTCGACGGTCGCGGTGGTGTAGTTGGGGGCGTCGTTGGGCTTGTCCTCGAGCTCCTCGGGGTCCATCGTCGGGTAACCGGGGGCCTCGAGCCGCGCCAGCGCCTCGGCCAGCTCGATCGCAAGCAGACGCAGGCGCTCCTCGGCGGTGCCGTCGGAAAGCACGAGCTCGATGGTCTCCCCCTTGCGCACAGCGGAGAGTCCCTTGGGCATGGCCACCTCCTCATTGAATATTATACGCTCAACTTTTATTACTGTATACCTGCAACCTCGGGCCTGCGGGCAACCGATAGAATGCGTAACGATGCGCTACGGAACCCTGCTCCTGCTCCTCGCGTTGCTCCTTGGCGGCTGCAAGGGCGACGCCAGCTACACCGTGGTGCGCACCGGCGGTTGGGACGGACCGCCGCCCGCACCCCGGGGCGAGGTGCTGCTGACCCTCATCACCCCCGACGGCCGCAGCTACGACCTCGACCGCGCCGGGCTCGAACGGCTGACCTGGGTGCGGCGCACCACCCGCCACCACCCCCACGAGACCGACCCCCCCTCCACCTTCGAGGGGGTGCTGCTGGAACAGATCGTCCGCGAGCTGAACCTCGACACGGAGGGGTTGGTGGTGCGCTTCGTCGCCCTCGACGACTACCGCATCGACCGCCCCTGGGCGGAGCTGGCGCCGCTCGAACCGATCCTCGCCCTGGTGCAGGACGGCCGCCCGCTGACCCTGGAAAACTACGGTCCGGTGCGGGTGATCTTCCCTTACGACCGGCTGAAGCCTGACCCCACCCGGTACAATGCCCTGTGGGTGTGGCAGGTCCGCGTCGTCGAATTCCACTACTGAGCCCCAGCCTGCTGGCGGCGGGCCTGATCGTCGCCTTGCTGCTGCTCGCCGCGCTGCTTTTCTACGAACAGTCGCGGCTGGAGTCGGCGATCACGAACGCCCGCGCCGCCAACTCCGCCTACCAGTACTCCCAGCTCGAACGCGACCTGCTCAAGGCGGCGCTGATCTGCAGCCGCGGCGGCATCGACCCGGTGCGCGCCACCAATCTGGAACAGCGCGCCCGCCTGGCCGTCCACAGCTACAGCTTCCCGCTCCTCGCCCCCGAGAGCCGGCGCACCCTGGAGCGGCTGCTGGCGCGGTTGGAGGCGGAGTCGGCGCGCGCCTGGCCCTGCGAGCGGCTCGAGGCCTGGGCCGACCGGGTGCACCCCATCGTCATCGAGGCCACCGAGGTCTCCAGCACGGTGCGTTCGAACCTGCTGGTGCAGCTGCGCGCCTACCGCCGCGACACCCTGTTCGGCTTCGTGATCGTCCTGCTCTTCGCGGCGGCCTACCTGTACTACCAGGCGCGCCAGGTGCTGGGCCAGCGCCGCCGCATCGCCGACCTGGAGAGCGAGGGAGCCTTCAAGACCCGGCTCCTGGGCATGGTGGCCCACGAGCTGCGCACCCCGATCGCTACGATCGTCGGGTTCAGCGAACTGCTCGACGACCCGGCAGCCGACCACCGGCGCTACCTGAGGCGCATCCAGAACGCCGCCCGGCGCCTGGGGCAGACGCTGGCCACCTTCCTGGACCTCTACCGCCTGGAGTCGGGGCAGCGCCTCGAGCTGGAACGGCAGCCGGTGCGGCTGGGGGCGCTGATCGCGGAGGCCGCGGAGATGCTGCAGGTCCAGTTTCCGGGCCGTTTCCGGCTCGAGCCCGAGGACGGCGAGGTCGTCGTCGTCGGCGACGAGGGCCGCCTCTTCTCGACGGCGCTCAACCTGCTCACCAACGCCGCCAAGTACGGCCCCGAGGGCGAGCCGGTGCGCATCCGCCTCGCCTGCAAGGACGGCACCGCGCGCGTCGAGGTCTACGACGGCGGCCCCCCGCTGGAACGCGGGGAGGCGGAAGCGATCTTCCAGCCCTGGACGCGCCTCGCCCGCCACCGCGGGCGCGAGGGGCACGGCCTGGGGTTGGCGGTAGCGCGCGAGGTCATCGCCCAGCACGGCGGGCGCATCGGTTGGGAGGCACGCCCCCCGGGGCAGGTCTTCTGGTTCGAACTCCCCTGCGGGAACGCTAGTCCGTGAGCAGCTCTGCGCTCTGCAGGCGCCCGAGCAGCTCGAGCGGGCTGAAGGGTTTGCTGAGGTAAAGGTCGGCCCCCGCCTCGCGGGCGCGGTGGGCGTACTCCTCGCCCTCGAGTGCGGTCAGCACCACCACCAGCGTCTCCTCGTGCCCGGCCACGCGACGGATGCGCCGGACGACCTCGAACCCGTCGGCGCGGCTGCCGAAGAGCATCACGTCCACGATCACCACCTGGGGGTCGTGCCGCTCCAGCAGCGCCTCGATGGCGTCGCCGCTGCGCTCGGCGTGCACCTCGAAGCCCGCGGGGGTCAGGGTGGCCTCGAGCAGCGCGACCATGTCGGGCTCGTCCTCAATGAGCAACACCTTCACTCCTGCACCTCCTCGAGCCACAGGCGGTTGGCCCAGAGGGCTTCGAGCGGCATGGCCACGAAGGCCTCGACGAGCTCGGGGTCGAAGGCGCCGCCGGCCTGCCGTTCCAGCCAAGCGGTCGTGCCCGCGAGGGTGTAGGCGGGGTCGCGACCGTAGCCGTGCATCCGGTAGTCGAAGCCGTTGGCCACCGCGATGATGCGGGCGCCCAGCGGAATCGCCGCGCCGGCCAACCCGTCGGGGAAGCCGGCGCCGTCCCAGCGCTCGTGGTGGTGGCGCACCCAGGGGATCCAGCCACGGAAGGCGGCCACGTGATCGAGCAACGAGGCCCCCACCTGAGGGTGGGTGGCGAGCAATTCGCGGCCCTCGTCGTCCTCGCCCACCCAGGAAGCGACCACCCGGTCGGGCAGCGCCAGCTTGCCTACGTCGTGGGCGCGGGCCGCCGCCCCCAGGGCCGCGGGCTCGAGCGGCCGGCCCAGGGCGTCGTTGAGGCGCAGCGCCCAGAAGGCCACGCGCCGCGCGTGGCCGCGCGCCGCGGGGGCCTTGAGCTCGACCAGGGTCACCAGCACCGAGAGGAAGTCGTCCTGCGAGGCCCGGATCTCCCGGTAGGCCCGGGCCAGGTCCTGCGCGTACTCCATCAGCTGGCGTTGGTAGAGTCGTCCGGTCGCCACGTCCACCTCGTAAAGTTTAGACTAGCACCCGTCCCGCCCAAGCGCGGGTCATCCGGACGACTAACCGCGCCGCCAGGGGGGCGCGGCGGGCGCGAAGAGGCCGTAGCGCAGCGCCGCCCAGCCCCACACGAATCCGCCCAGGTGCGCCCAGAAGGCGACGTTCGACCCGCCCAGGAGGGCGTAGAAGAACTGCAAGAGCGCCCAATAGCCCAGGTAGAAGGCCGCGGGCAGGTAGAAGGTGAGGGGGAGAATGATCCAGACCAGCGTTAGGATTTGGGCGCGCGGAAAGAGAACGAAGTACGCGCCCAGTACGGCCGAGATCGAGCCGGAGGCCCCGATCATGGGGCGGGTGGACCCGGGATCGAAGACCCCCTGGGCCAGGGCCGCCAGCGCACCCCCTAGCAGGTAGAAGACCAGGAAACGGAAACGCCCCAGGCGGTCCTCCACGTTGTCCCCGAAGACCCAGAGGAACCAGAGGTTACCGAGGATGTGGCTGAAACCGCCGTGCAGGAACTGACTGGTAACGAGCCGGTACCCCTCCCCCAGGGGGTCGGCCCAGAAGAGCCGAGGCACGAAGCCGTAGGTGTAGATCATCGCCTCGCGGGCGGCCGGACCGGCCAGCAGCTCGACGAGGAAGACGGCCGCGTTCAACGCCACCAGCGCCTTGACCACGAGGGGCGGGCGCAGCGGACGGTTGATGTCGGCCAGCGGGAACATACCCCGAGCTTACCCCGGGTGTAGGCTTAGGGGTATGAAGATCCTCGTCACCAACGACGACGGCATATTCTCTCCGGGCATCAAGGCGCTGGCCCGGGCCATGAGCGCGCTGGGCGAGGTCTACGTGGTGGCCCCCGACGTGGAACAGTCGGCGGTGGGCCACGGAATCACCGTGCGGCGGCCGCTGCGCTTCAAGCACACCGCGGCGGCGGGGCTGGAGCCGATCCCCGCCTACCGCGTGGACGGCACCCCCGCCGACTGCGTGGTCCTGGGGGTGCACCTGCTGGGCCGCCCCGACCTGGTCGTCAGCGGCATCAACATCGGGGTGAACCTGGGCCTCGACCTCACCCACTCGGGCACGGTGGCCGGGGCGATCGAGGGCACCTCGATCGGGATCCCCTCCATCGCCTTCAGCCTCGACGTGGGCAGCCGCAACGGAATGGACTTCGAACCCGGCGCCGCCGAGGCGGTGCGCATCGCCCGCTGGGTGGCCGAGCACGGCCTGCCCGAGAAGGTGTTCCTGAACGTCAACTTCCCGGTGAACGCGCCCAGGGGGGTGCGCATCACCGAGCTCTCGACCCACCACTACGAGGACGCGGTCGTCGAACGCGTGGACCCGAACGGCGTGGCTTACTACTGGATCGCGGGCAAACCTACGGGCAGCGAGGACCCGGGGACCGACCTCTGGGCGGTGCGCGGCGGGTACACCTCCATCACCCCCATCAGCCTCGACCTTGCGGAGCACGGCTTCATGCCCGCGTTGCGCGCGGCCTTCGAGGGCTAGTCGAGCTTGAGGGGCGGGGGCTCCTCCTCGGGCCCGTGCAGGCTGACCGCCGCGCCCTCGAAGAGCTTGAGTTTTTCGCGCAGGGAGCCGCCGCGGATGGCGATCTCCACCAGCCCCGACGAGCCCAGGTAGGCCACGGCCTCGCCTTCGGGCACGTCGGCAAAGGTGGTGCGGAACGGGATGCGCCGGCCCGCCAGGTGCACGGCCTCCGGCTGCTGCGACGGCCGCAGGTTGCTGATGGCGTTGCCAAAGCGGTCGAACGCGATCACCTCCCCTTCGCGCCCCGCCGCCGTGGCCAGGGGGAGGCGCACCAGCTCCTCCACGTCGAGCCGCGGCCCCAGCGCGTCCGGCGGCTGCCCCAGCGCCAGGTGCGCGGCCGCGGGGGCAAAGAGGTCGCGGCCGTGAAACGTGGGGCTCACGGGTCCGGGGGCGAAGCGCTCCGGCTCGAGCGACCAGGCGGCCTGCGGAGAGTCCAGCTCGGCGGCCAGGGTAAGCAGCCCGTTGTCGGGCAGCACGTACCACAGGCGTTCGCCGCGCACGGCCAGGGCCCGGCGGTCCGAGCCCACCCCCGGGTCCACCACCGCGAGCACCACGCCCCCCTCCGCGAGGTGGGGTACGGCCGCGTAGAGCTGCAGCGCGGCGTGGCGCAGGTCCCCCGGCGGCAGGTCGTGGCCCAGGTCCACCACCCGCACCCCGGGGGCGCGGCGCGCCAGCACCGCCCGCACCACCCCCGCGAAGACGTCGGCGCCACCAAAGTCGGACAGGAAGTAGACGGTCATCTCAGAAGAAGGCGCGCGCCCAGGGTACGTACCCTGCGCCGAGGAGCAGCACGCCCAGGACGAGCCACCCCACCATCACCGGCAGCAGACCCCGCATCCGCAGGTAGATCAGCATCGCGCCCGCGGCCACGACCCACCACAGCAACACCGGGGCCATCAGGAAGAGACCGGCCACCAGCACCGCAAAGACCGGGGCCAGCCCCGCGCCGTAGCGGGCTTGCAGCGCCGCCGGCAGGCGCACCCGCAGCAGCGGTTCGGCCAGCGCCAGCGCCGCCAGCGCCAGCGCCCCCAGGGGCAGCAGCGGGTTGAAGGGCACCGGGCCCAGCCAGGCGGTGCGGCTGCTCAGCCAAGCGTACCCGAGCACCAACGCCGCGAGCAGCACCCCTACCCAGAGGCCTTCGAGCCAGCTCTCGCGCCGCCCCAGCGGGGAGGCCGCCCCCTCCTCGGCGGGGCGCAGCGCGCCCCAGCCCAGCGCCCCCGCCACCAGCGCGACGACGGTGAAGAAGACCGGCCGCACCACCTGCGCCTGCACCGGGGTGAAGGCCGCGAGCCAGTTGTGGTACAGGTACCAGCCCAGCCCCACGGCCGCCGCAGCGCCCAGCAGCCAGGCGAGCAACAGCGCCCCGTAGACGCGGCCCACGCCCCAGGCGTGGTCGGTGCGCACCTCCAGGGTGCTGATCGGTTCGATGCGGCTCTCGCCGTAGAGGTGCAGCCCCACGAGCAGCACCAGTCCGAGCAGCCACAGCCAGCCGGCGCGCAGCAGCTCGGCCACCAGGTTCACCCGCCCCGAGAGCTGGTCCAGGGTCAGGCCGCCGCGGCGGGTGTCGCCCATGCCGTAGTAGACGCGCGCCAGCGTGGCCAGGGCCTCGGTGTAGCGGGGGTCGGCGCTGGAAAGCTCCGCGAGCGCCCGTTCCAGCGTCTGGGCCGCTGCGGGAAGCTCGCCCGCAGTCCAGAGCAGCCGCCCCTTGAGCACGAGTAGGTCGGCCCCCTCCGCCTCGCCCAACTCCTCGAGCGCCGCGGTTGGCCGCCCCATCCGCTCGAGCAACCGGGCGGCGTCGACGCGGGCGCGGCGCTCGCCCAGCACCGCCGCCTCGCGGTAGGCCTCGAGCGCGTCCGCGAAGCGGCCCACCGCCTCGTAAGCCCGCCCCTTGACCCAGGCGGCCTCGGGACCGGGAACGAACTCGACCAACCCCAGCGCCTCTGCGGGGCGGCCCTTGGCCAGCAGGTAGCGCGCTTCCAGGGTACGCGTCACCAGATCGTCGGGGGCAAGGCGCCTGAGGCGCTCGAGCAGGTCGCCGGCTTCCTCTAGGTTGCCCTCGTCCAGGTGCACCCGCACGAGCAGCTTCAGCGCGGGCACGTACTCGGGGTCGGCCACGAGCGCGAGCTCGCAGGCGGCGCGCGCCCCCGCCAGCACCTGCTCGTCGTAGAGGGTGCGGCATTGCGCGTAATACTCCGTCGGACCGGGGTTGAACTGCGCCCAGGCGAGGGTCAGCAACAACCCCGCAAATCCTAATATCCAACGCATACCTAAACTCTAGCACGGGCCTTCTCCGGTTCCGGGTAGCCGTCTTGCTACAATGGAAACGTTCAAACCCTGGAGGTGTCTATGAAAAAGTTTCTGGCCCTAGTTGCGCTCCTCTTCGCCATCGCCTGGGCAAACCCCGCCACCCTGATCGACGAAGGCCGTTTCCAACAGGCCTACGACGAGGCCCTCGCGCAGGGCACGGCCACGGCCTACGCCCTGGCCGCCAAGGCCGCCAGCTACTACGCGGGGTACGTGGCCTCCACGGGCAAGGACAAGGAAGCCTGGTTCTCCAAGGCCGAAGCGGCGGCCAAAAAGGCCATCGCCGCCGACCCCACCTACCCCGAGGGCTACTTCGAGCTCGCGCGCGCCCAAGGCCGCCTCTCGCAGTACCGGGGCATCCTCGCCAGCCTCAACCTGGCCAGCTCGGTGCGCGACAACCTAAAGAAGGCCCTCGAGCTCGACCCCGAGCACGACAGTGCGCTGGTGGCGCTGGCGCTGTGGAACCTCGAGCTCGCCCAGAAGGGCGTGGGCTGGATGTACGGAGCGAGCATCAAGCGGGTCGAGCCGCTGTTCCAGGAGGCCATCCGGCTCAACCCCACCGCGATCGCGCACCGCCTCGAATACGGGAACGCCCTGATCCGCCTGAAAAAACCGGAGCGGGCACGGGAGCAGCTCGAAAAGGCGCTGGAGCTGCCGGCGCGCACCTGGGTGGACCGCGCCGACCAGGAGAAGGCGCGGGCTTTGCTGGAAAGCCTCAAGTAGCGCTCAGCGGCCGAGGCGCTCGAGCCGGCCCGCGACCCGCAGCACCCGGTCGAGGCTGAGCTCGGGAACTTCGGCGAAGCTGCTCAGGTAGCCGCGCACGAAAGCGCCCGCCTCGGTGGGTACGCCGGCGCGGCCGCAGACGATGGCCGCCACCGACCCCGCCTCGAAGCGACCGCTGATCGCGTCGGGCGGCGGGCGGTCTTCCAGGTCACACCCCTCACACCCCCCGAGGTGGCCCAGGAAGAAGCGGGCCAGCTCGTAGACGAGCGTCGCGTAACGCGCGGCTTCGTCCGCCTCCTCCAGCTGGATGACGAACCGCCCCTCCCCCCGGCGCAGCCGCCCCGGCGGCTCGGGGCCGAAAAGCGGCCCCGCCACCTCCACTCCCCGGGCACGCACCCGTAGCACCAGCGCCTCGAGCGCCGTGCGCACGTCCACGGAGGCCGGCGGCGGCGTCGGCAGCGGCGACCCCTCGGTCTCGGTCACGTCGAAGACGAAGCGCAGCGGACCGCCCGGGTGCAGCAGGAGTGCGGGCTGGGCCTCGGGCCGTACCCGGCGGCCCAGCGCGCGCCACTCGGCGGCCGTCCGTACCTGGGTGGCCCCGGGTTTTTGCAGGTGCAGGAGCGCGGCGTTGTAGGGGGAGAGGCCGCGCATCCGGATCACGAAGTCGAGCAGCGCGCCGAAGGCCGGGCTCGAACGGTAGCGCTCGGCCAGCCGGCCCAACTGGTCGAAGGCGCGCAGCTCGGCCAGGCGCTCGGCCTCGTCCTCGCGCGGCGCCGGGTTCCACTCGGGAAACAGCGGGTCCTGGTGCACGGCGGCGGGTCCTCGCGCCTATTCTACGCCCGCCGCGCGCCGCAGCTCGTCCTCTTCGGGCCAGCGCTCCGCCGCCAGCGCCCGCGCCAGCGCGGCGCTCACCCGACCGGCGGCGTCCCGTACCCGGCGCCACTCGGCGAGCGGCCGCCCCGACGGATCGGGCAGGCCCACGTGCAGCCGGCGGGTGCGCGCCGGGTAGGCCGGGCAGGCCTCGGCGGCGGCGTCGCAGACCGTGAGCACCAGGTCGAAGTTCCAGGGGTCGGGCAGCTCGAAGAGCGTCTTGGAGCGGTGACCGCCGAGGTCGATTCCCGCCTCGGCCATCACCCGCAGCGCCTCGGGCTTGACCCGGGTGCGCACGGTGCCCGCCGACCGGACCTCGGCCGCCACCCCCGCCTCGGCCAGGTGCCGCCGCAACCAGCCCTCCATCATCTGGCTGCGGGCGGAGTTGTGGGTGCAGAGGACGAGGATGCGCAGGGCGGTCTTCACGCCTTCATCATCGCAGAGTCGCGTCAGGGAAGTTTCACGAAATGGAAAGGACGGCCGCAGCCGTCCTACTCTGGAGCCAGCGGCCGGATTTGAACCGGCGACCTACCGCTTACGAGGCGGTTGCTCTACCGCTGAGCTACGCTGGCGCGCAGCAAGCCTAAGTATAGGCAATCCCGCGCCCGGCTGTCCACGGCAAACGGACCCTAGTCGGAACCGCGGGCGTACCCGACCCCGCCCATGTAGAACCGGTCGGCGTTTTCCACCCAGATGAACCGCCGCTCCACGTGGCCGTCCGCGAAGCGGAAGGTGATCACGTACCCCTCGATGGCGTAGCTGCCGCCGCTGCGGCTCGAGCCGTCGCTGCGCGCGTAGGTGGAGGGCAGGTGGTCGAGGGCGAACCCGCTGGCGCTGAAGGTGTTGGTGCTCTGGTCGCTGCGCTCCACGCGGAACCGGCCGTCCCGGGTGAAGACGTAGGTTTCTTTCAGGTAGTAGCTCCCGCCCCAGTCGAAGGTGCCCCACTTTTCGAAGAAGGTGTGAACGAAGGTCCCGTCCAGCTTCTGCAGCTTCGGGCGGGGGACGGGGCGGTAGGTCCTGCCCTCGACGACGATGCGGTCCCCTTTGCGCGTGAAGGGCACGGGCCGGTCCTCGCCGAAGCGGATTGTTCCTTCGCCCAGGGTGTAGACCGCACAAAGCGGCGCGCCGTTGGGCAGGAGCTTGCCGCAGTCGGTGGCGTCGGGGTCGCCCTCGGGTTCGCCCCGGTAGACGTAGCCGTTCTTGAAGAAGGTCAGGTAGACCGGGGCGTCCACCGACTCCATGCGCCAGTAGCCCGTGCGGTCCTCCATCGCGTAGTAAAAGCCTTGCAGTCCGCCCGCGCCAGCGGGCGGGGGCGGGGCCTTGCCCGCATCGAACCGCTCGAACCGCAGCGGCTCCCCCTGAGCCCGGCAGACCACGTCCAGCGAGCTCGAGCTGCCGCCGCCCCCGTAGGGGCCCCAGACCGAGGTCGTGGTGGTGAACTCCAGGGTGCGCCGCCCGGTCCCCGCTTCTTCGCGGTAGCGGCTCGCTTCCTTCTGGGCGAGCGGGCCGCTGACCCAGGTGATCCTCGAGGACCCCGCGCCCGCTTCGCCCAGCACCCAGCGCACCGCATACTCGCCTTCGCGTCCCGCGAAACGGTAGCGGCCCAGGGGCAGCAACACCAGCTCCTGCACGTCGCCGCCTTGCCCGCTGCGGCAGGTGAAGCTTCCCGGTTTGGGGTCGCGCAGGGCGAACCAGGTCAGGGCGCGGCGTTCGCTCGCGCCCCGCTGGAAGCAGTGGAAGGTGTAGCTCCCCTCGCCCAGCTCGAAGCCGAGTTCGAAGCTCTGGCCGTAGCGGTCCCACGCGAGGCGGCTCGCCTCCCCGGCGAACGGGCCGCTCCGCCAACGGACGGTCGTCCCGTCCTCTTCGACCTCGAGCCCGTACCGCCCGTCGCCAAAGCTGCTGCGGTAGTTCATTCCCGGCAGCACCTCCAGCTGCAGCTCCGGCCAGCGGTAGTCGCGGCCGTTCTTCTCGCGGTAGCAGGCGAACGCCCCCGGCAGCAGCTCGCTCTCGGGGCGCAGGCCCCTGCGCGCCGCCTCCGCGTAGTCCGGGGGGGCGGCCGCCGCCCAGACCCGCCCCGGCGGCAGGGCGCGCTCCCCGTCGCCCAGGCGCTCCACCGCCCGCCGCGCAATCTCGAGCGCCCGCGGGTTGCGCGCGGCGAGCTGCATGCGGGGCTCGTCCAGCTTCGCCGCGAAGCTGCGGCACCAGCCCGCGGGGTCGGGCTTCGCCTCGCGGTAGGTGGCGAGCAGGTAACGCCCCCGCAGCTTGCGGTAGCCGCGAAGGGTGGAAAGCAGCCCCTCGTCCCAGCGCGCGATCTCCAGCAGGTCGTAAGCGGCGCCCATGCCGTTTCGGATCTGCCAGGCCCCCATGCGCTCGCGCAGCATCCCGTGCTCCCCGGGAGCCAGCTCGGAGCAGAGCTCGTCCGCCGCGTCCACCAGGGCCGCGAGCTTGATCAGGGTCGTGATCGCCTCCTTGAACTCGTCGGCGGTCCAGGAAGGGCGTTGGGCGCGCGCAGGGCCCGTTGCCAACAGCACCAGCAGCACCGCCAGCCCCACGCGCCGCAGCCGCTCCACGGCCTAGCGCTCCTGGCCGGTTCCGAGGATGTCGTCGATCAGGGCGTCCACCTCGTTGGAGGCCTTGCCCGTCCGCTTGAGCTCGAGCAGTTTGTCCGTATCCACCCCCACTGCCCCCGCTTCGGAGATCGTGAAGACCTCGGGCGGGAGGCCGAACAGCTCCTCGAAGAGCCCGGCGGACTTACGGCGGAGCTGCTTGGCGGGCTCGGGGCGGCCGTTCTGCTCGAAGGCCTTCACCAGGGCGGCGAAGGCGACCGGCGAGGTCATCAGCCAGTCGTAGGCCTGGGCCCGGGCCTCCTCCGGAGTCCGGCGCAGGGGTCCGGCGGCCTTTTGAACGGTCACGACCATGAACTTCGCCGCTTCGGTGCCGACGGAGGGATCGAGCTCCTCCCCGAGGCTCAGTTCCCAGAAGGTCACGAACGCCAGCGCGTAGGCCACGCCCAGGTCGTTGAGGGCGAACCCCCGGTCCGCAATGTAGGCCTCGACGCCCTCCCGCTCATCCAGAAAGGCCTCCGCGAGCTTCCTCGCAGCCTCCGCGTCGCCCTCGTAGAGCAATCCCGCAATCTCGCGGGCGGTGTCCCCGTAGGCCGCATCCCCTGCGGGCACGCCGGCCGCGATGCCGCCTTGCATCCCGGCGACCGCTTCCTCGACCTCCCCTGGGTCGGTCCCTCCGATCAGGGCTCCAACGTTCTCGAGGCTCGGAAGGGCGTCGGCAGAAATCTGGGCCAGAGCGAGAGAGAAGCCCAGCGCCACGAGGGCGCTCACGAGAATCGATTTTCGCAGCACGAAGCGCTCCTTTCCTGCGGAATTCGACTAACGTTACTTTGAATCTGTGGGGAAACAATGAGCACAGTTGCACCACTTCCACATATAGCAGCAGCGGTGCGGATCGCTCCGCACCGCTGGCGTCCTGCAGGAAACTACTTCGGTTCGTTGGGCCAGGGGCCCACCACGCCCGGCGCCGCCCACTCCATGGTCTCGAGCTCGTGCTTGGTGAGCCGCAGCCCCGCGGGCACGCGCAGCTTGCCCTGGCGGTCCTCGATCGGCCCCTGGAAGGGGTCGAAGGCCAGTTCCACGTCGCTCATCAGCGCCAGCTCCTTCATCACCAGGTCGTAGACGCTGATCTTGCCGAAGACGGGGTGGTCCACCTTCTTGGCCTTAAGCGCAGGCACGAACTTGGGGTTGATGGGTTCGCCGAACTCGCCGCCCAGCTCCACCGCACCCTGGGGCAGGAGCCACCAATAGTCCACGTCCTGAAGGTTTTTGTTGGTGTACACGCCGGCGTAGACCTTGGCCAGGAAGTCGATGTAGATCTTCTCCCAGTGCACCAGCTGCCCGCTCACCACCTGGTCCGGCGCGAAGCGTTTCATCGGCGAGTAGTGGCCGAAGCTGGGCAGCCCCTTCTTGGCCGCCACCTGGATCACCGTAGGGGTGTCCTCGGTAAAGGCGAAGACGTCGGCCCCCTCGGCGATCAGCGCCTCGGTGGCCTCCTTGGCGGCGGCGGGGTTGTACCACTCGTAGATCCAGCGCACCAGCACCTCGGCGTCGGGTCTCACGGCGCGCACCCCCAGCGCGAAGGCGCTGATGTGGCGCTTCAGCTCGGGGATGGGGAAGGCGCCTACGTACCCGACCTTGCCCGACTTGGTCAGCGCCCCGGCCATCAGCCCGTTCAGGTAGTAAAGCTGGTAGAAGTCGGCCATGTAGGTGGCCACGTTGGGGGCGCGCTTGAACCCGGTGGCGTGCGCGAAGATTACGTCCGGATGCTTTTTGGCCGCGGCCAGGACGCTGTCCATGTAGCCGAAGCTGGTCGCAAAGATCACCTCGCATCCCTGCTTCACGAGCCGGTCGATGTAGGCCTCCGCCTGCGCCTCGGGCACGCTTTCCACGTACTGCGTCTCCAGCCAGGGGAGCGCCTTCTCCGCCGCGATGCGGCCCTGGTCGTGGGCGTGGCTCCAGCCGTAGTCGCCCACCGGCCCCACGTAGATCCAGCACGCCTTGAGCTTATCCCCCTGGGCAAAGCCAAGCGCACCCAGGAGCACCACCAACAACGCCAAGAACCCTTTCCGCATAGACCTTCCTCCCTGCTACCTTCGCTCCCCACGTACGTAGGGAATTCCCAGCGCCTCGGGGGCCCCCGACGGACCCCGCCTGAGGGCGCTAAGGGACAGGACGACCACCACGAACAGGTAGGGCATCGCCTTGAGGAACTCGGGCGACACCACCGCCTGCAAGCGGTAGGAGAGGTGGTAAAGCGCGCCGAACAAGAGCGCCGCGCCCACCGCCTTGAGCGGGTGCCAGGCCGCGAAGATCGCGAGCGCCACCGCGATCCAACCCAGCCCCGAGGTGATGCCGTCGGCCCAGCTGGGTCGGTAGGCCAGCGAAAGAAAGGCCCCGGCGAGGCCCGCCATCGCCCCGCCGAAGACGACCGCGCCGTAGCGCACCGCGTAGACGTTGATCCCCATCGCGTCCACGGTTTCGGGGTTCTCGCCGGCGCTCTTCAGGACCAGGCCCCCAAAGGTGTGGCGCAGGAAGAACCACAGCCCCGCGGCCAGCAACAGCGCCGCCGCGACGAATCCAGCCTCGGGGAGGGGGTGGGCCAGCGGCGCCCCCTCGTAGGGCTTGCCCAGCAGCCCCGAGAGCCCCAACCCCAGCATGGTGAGCGCCAGGCCCGCCACGTACTGGTTGGCGCGCAGCGTGATCGACGCGAAAGCGAAGGGCAGGGCGATCAGCGCCCCCACGGCCGCCGCCGCGGCCAGCCCCAGGTAGGGATGGCCGCTCGACTGGGCGACCGCGAAGGCGGCCAGCGCCCCCACGGCCATCATCCCCTCGACCCCCAGGTTGACGACCCCGCTGCGCTCGGCGTAGATCTCGCCCAGGCCCGCGAGCAGGATCGGCGTCCCGAAAGCGAGCGCCCGCACCAGCGTGGTCCAGATCCAGTCCTCCATCAATGCTCCTTTCGCGCCGGGGCCCAGCGCACCCGGTAGTAGAGCAGGCGTTCGGTCGAGATCAGGAAGAAGAGGATCAACCCATTGAAGACGTCGGTGACCCGGAAGGGCATCTGCAGCGCGATCTTCATCACGTCGCCGCTGGCGAAGACGAGGCCCATGAAGAGCGCGGTGAGCACCGCACCCAGCGGGTTCCCCCGCGCCAGCCAGGCGACGATGATCGCGGTGTAGCCGTAGCCCAACGAGATCTGGTAGGCCCCCAACAGGCGGCCGTGCACCCCGGCCACCTCACCCACGCCGGCCAGGCCCGCGAGCCCCCCCGAAGCGAGGGCCACCCCGAAGACGACCCAGAAGACGGGCATGCGGGCGTAGCGGGCGGCCTCGGGGTTGTCGCCGGTGACCCGCACCGGGTAGCCCCAGACGGTGCGCGCGAGGACGAACCAGGCCAGCCAGGCGAGCCCAAGCGCCAGCAGCAGCGTGGGCCAGTGCACGTAGGTGCCGGGGAGGAGCGGCAGCATGGCCGTGTCCGGGAAGCGGTCGGTGTAGGCGAAGCCGAAGGCGGTGCGGCCGCGCCAGGGCCCGTGGATCAGCCACTCCACCAGGTAGACCGCCACGTAGTTGAGCATCAGGGTGGTGAGCACGTCGTTCACGCCCAGGCGCAGCTTGAGCAGCGCCGGCACCGCCGCCCAGAGCCCGCCCGCGACGAAGCCCGCCAGGAACATCGCCGGCAGCTTGAGCGGACCCGGCAGGGGCGCGAAGAGGGCCACCCCGGCGGCGGCCACCGCGCCGAGCAGCAGCTGCCCCTCGGCGCCGATGTTCCAGAACTGGCCGCGGAAGGCGAGGACCAGCCCCACGCCCGCAAGCAGCAGCGGGATCGCCCGGCGCACCCCCTCGGCGAAGCCGCTGGGGCTGAGCAGGGTTTCGACGAAGATCGTCCGGTAGGCCGCCCAGGGGCTCACCCCGTAGGCCCAGAAGACCAGGCCCGCCACCAGGAAAGCCAGCAGCAGCGCCGCGGTAGAAACGGCGAGCACCCGCCCCGGCGGGGCGACGAGGTCTTTCTCGACCAGGAAGGGGCCGATCCGCCTCACGCTTCCACCCCCGCCATCCACAGCCCGATACGCTCGCGGTCGGCCGCCTCGGCGGGCACCTCGCCTACGATGCGGCCGCCCTGGATCACGGCCACCCGGTCCGCGAGGGCGAGAACCTCGTCGAGGTCCTCAGAGACGAGCAGCACCGCCGCGCCCGCGCGGCTCCGTTCGATGAGCAGCTCGTGCACGAGTTCGGTCGCCCCCACGTCGAGGCCGTAGGTGGGGTGGACCGCGACGATCAGCGGCGGCGCCCCGTGGAGCTCGCGCGCCAGGATCAGCTTCTGCAGGTTGCCGCCGGAGAGCAGCCGCGCCGGCGTGTGGGGATCGGGCGGGTCGATGCGGTAGCGGGCGATCTGCTCGCGGGCAAAGGCGTAGACGGCGCGGCGGTCGATCAGCGGACCGCGCGCGAACGGTGCGCGGGCGTAGTCGTGCAGGATCAGGTTCTCGGCCAGGTCGAGGCCGCCGGCCATGCCCTGACGGCGGCGGTCCTCGGGGATGTGGGCGATGCGGCCGCGGCGGCGGCTCCAGGGGGCGCGCCCCAGCACCCGCACCTCGCCGCGCTCGGGCCGACGCAGCCCGGTGACCACCTCGACGAGCTCGCGCTGACCGCTCCCGGCCACGCCGGCCAGGCCCAGGATCTCGCCGGCACGCACCCGCAGGTTCACCCCGCGCAGCGCGGGCAGGCCGCGGTCGCTTGCGGCGTGCACCTCCGCGAGCTCGAGCACCGCCTCCCCGGGCCGCGCCGGCGGCTTGCGGCGCTCGAAGCTGACCTGCCGCCCCACCATCATCCGCGCCAGCTCGGCCTTGTCGGCCTCCTCGCGGGCGATCGTCCCCACCCGCCGCCCCTTGCGCAGCACGGTGATGCGGTCGGCCACCTCGAGCACCTCGTCGAGCTTGTGGCTGATGAAGATCACCGCCTCCCCCTCGGCGCGCATGCGGCGGATCACCTTGAACAGCTCGCGCGCCTCCTGGGGGGTGAGCACCGAGGTGGGCTCGTCGAGGACGAGCAGCCTTGCCCCCTGCAGCAGCGCGCGCACGATCTCCACCCGCTGCTTCTCGCCCTCGGACAGCTGCCAGACGGGGGCGTGGGGGTCGAAGCGGAAACCGTAGTGCCGCGTCAGCTCGGCGATGCGGGCCTCGAGACCGCGGGTGGGAAAGAGGAAGCCCCGGGGCATGCCCAGGGCCAGGTTCTCGAGCACCGTGTGTGCCCGCACCAACAGCGGGTGCTGCGGCACCAGCCCGATCCCCAGGCGGATGGCCTCCTGGGGCGAGCGGATCCGCACCGGCCGCCCCTGCCAGAAAATCTCCCCCTCGTCGGGGGGGTAGAGGCCGTAGAGGAGGCTGACCAGGGTCGTCTTCCCGGCCCCGTTCTCGCCAAGCAGGGCGTGCACCTCCCCCGGGCGAACCTCCAGGCTGACGCCGTCCACGGCTACCACGCCGGGAAAGCGCTTGGTAACGTTTTTTAGCGTGAGCAACGCGTTCGGCTCCGTCATAGGGGGCCACCGGCAGCGCCGGATGGCCTAATTATTCCCGCGGCCCCGGAGCGCGTCAACCCATCGCGGTACCTTGCACCTGCTCCCGATACGCTAGCGGCGGCGCGGGGTCGGGGTCCCGCCGGGCACGCTGCTGCCCGCCCCCACGCCGGCCAGGCGGGTGAACTCCTTGGGGTCGACGGCACGCGACAGCGCGGTCTCGTAGGAGAGCACCTTGCGCCGGTAGAGGTCGGCCAGGTGGGCGTCCATCGTGATCATGCCGAACTGCCCGCCGGTCTGGATCACGCTGGTGAGCTGGTGGCTCTTGCCCTCGCGAATCAGCGCCCGCACCGCCGGGGTGGCCACCATCAGCTCGTAGGCGAGCACGCGGCCGTCGCCGAAGGCCTTGGGCAAGAGCTGCTGGGTAAGGACGGCCACCAGGTTGTTGGAGAGCTGCACCCGCACCTGCTCCTGCTGGTTCTGGGGAAAGACGTCGATGATGCGGTCGATCGTCTCGGGCGCCGAGTTGGTGTGCAGGGTGCCCATGACCAGGTGGCCGGTCTCCGCCGCGGTGATCGCGGCCGAGATCGTGTCGTAGTCGCGCATCTCGCCGACCAGGATCACGTCGGGCGCCTGGCGCAGCACGCTGCGCAGCGCCTCGTGGAAGCCCTGGGTGTCCGTGCCCACCTCGCGCTGGTTGATGATCGACATCTTGTGCTTGTGGAAGAACTCGATCGGGTCCTCGATGGTGACGATGTGGGCCCGCCGGTTCTCGTTGATGTAGTCGAGCATCGCCGCCAGCGTGGTCGACTTGCCCGAGCCCGTGGGCCCGGTCACCAGCAGCAGCCCGCGGGGGCTGAGCGCCAGCTCGCCGATGTTCTTGGGCAGGCCCAGTTCGTCGAAGGACTTGATCACCGTGGGCACCACGCGCAGCACCCCGCCCACGGAGCCGCGCTGGAAGAAGACGTTGACGCGGAAGCGGCCGCTGCCGGGAAGGCTGAAGGAGAAGTCCAGTTCCTTCGATTCCTCGAACTGGCGCTGCTGCTTCTCGTCCATCAGCGCGTACATCAGCTTGCGGGTGTCCTGGGGGGTGAGCGGCTCGTACTCGGTGGGGTGGAACTCGCCGTCGATCTTGACCATCGGCGGCAGCGCCACCGTGATGACCAGGTCGGAGGCCTCCCGCTCCACCGACAGCTTGAGAAGATCGACGATGTCCGGAACCTTCTGCATCCTTGCCTCCCTTACTCGATCGTGCGGGCCATGACCTCTTCCAGCGTGGTGATGCCCTGCATGGCCTTGTAGATGCCGTCCTCGCGCAGCGTCTTCATGCCCTTCTTGCGCGCGAGCTCCTTGAGTTCAGTGGCCGACTTGCCCTCGACGATGGCCCGGCGGATCTCGTCGTCGATGACCATCAGCTCGTGGATGGCGTAGCGTCCCTTGTAGCCGGTGCCGTTGCAACGCTCGCAGCCGACGCCGCGGTAGAGGGTGACGTCCTTGAACTCCTTCTCGTCGAGGTTGAGGCGCCGCAGCACCGAAGGATCGGGCTCGACCTCGACCTTGCAGTGGTCGCAGACCTTGCGCACCAGGCGCTGGGCCAGCACGCCGATCAGCGAGGCCGAGATGTTGAAGAGCTCGACGCCCATCTCGTCCAGGCGGGTGATCGCGCCCGCGGCGTCGTTGGTGTGCAGGGTGGCGATGACCAGGTGGCCGGTGAGCGCCGCCTCGGTGGCGATCTGCGCGGTCTCCGAGTCGCGGATCTCACCGACCATGATGATGTCCGGGTCCTGGCGCAGAAAGGCGCGCAGGGCGCGCGCGAAGTCGAGGCCCGCGGCCATGTTGACCTGGGTCTGGTTGATGCCGGGGATCTCGTACTCCACCGGGTCCTCGATCGTGGTGGTGTTCTTGTCGGGGGTGGCCACGCGCTTGAGGATCGAAAAGGTGGTGAACGACTTGCCCGAACCGGTGGGGCCGGTGATCAGGAAGATGCCGTAGGGCTTGCTGATCACCTCCTGGAAGCGCTCGAAGACGTCGGGGGCGAAGCCCAGCCCCTCGATCTCGGGAATCTCGGTGGCCTTGCGCAAGAGACGCATCACCGACTTCTCGCCGTAGACCGTGGGCAGCGTGGAAAGGCGCAGGTCGAGGTCGATGCTGCGGTCCTTGAAGCGCACGCGGCCGTCCTGGGGCAGGCGGCGCTCGGCGATGTCGAGGTTGCCCATGATCTTGATGCGGCTGGCGATGGCCGGGGCCGCGCCCTTGGGCAGGCGCATGTACTCGCGCAGCGCGCCGTCAATGCGGATGCGCACGA
>JALSIA010000074.1 GCA_026981865.1 Thermaceae bacterium | reverse complement strand
CCCAGACCGCTTTGGGCTTGGGCTGCGCAAGCTCCAGCACCCGCGCGGCCGGCACCCCCTGCCAACGGGTTCGGGTGCGGGTCCAGCCGGTGACGCAGTGGAAGTCGTGCTCGAGCGGCTCTTCACCCAACGATTGCAGCGCCTCCCAGTTCAGCTCGATCCTGCGCTCCACCACACCGCCCACGCGCAGCGCGAAGCGCTCGGGTGCGAGCGGCTCGGTCGGGTCCACGGTAAACAGGGGGAACCTGCGGGTAACCGTCTGGCCGGGAGGCAGATCGATGGACATGCCCGCAATCTAAACCAAAAGGGCGGGCCCGGCCCGCCCGGACTCACGATTCGACGGCTACTCGAAGCTCACCTTCACCTCGCCGCCCCAGCGGCCGAAGCTGTAGCCCACCCACAGGGTCTGCCCCGCCTGCGGGCGCAGGGGCTTGCCCAGGCTGCCCAGACTGACGAGGTCACCCGGTTTCAAGGCCTCGCCCCTGCGGGCCAGGTCCTGGGCGAGCCAGATCACCGCGTTCAGCGGGTGGCCGAGAATCGCCTTGCCGGGAACCTTCATCACCAGGGCGTCGTCCACGCTCACGTAGACCTGCATCTCCGCCAGCGCCCGGGCGAACTCGGGGCTGGCCTCGACGGGGATGGGCCGGCCCAGCACCCCGAGCCGCGCGCCCACGTTGATGGCCGTAATCGTCGCGCCGGTGAGCGGCTCGCCCTTCTTCAGCATCAGGTCGGGGAGCTCGATGAAGGGGACGACCGCGTCCAGGTGCTCGAGCACCTCCTCGGGCGTCCGCGCCCGGTTGACGCCGGCGTCCTTCACCCGCACGATCAGGTCGGCCTCGGCGATGGGCACCGCACTGAACCGCGCCGGCACCACGGCGCCGCTTTCGAGCAGCATGCGCTCCAGCAGCACCCCGCGCAGCGGGTGGTCCACGCCGAAACGCTCCTGCACCGCCTTGCTGGTCAGGCCCACCTTGTACCCCACGGGAGCCCCGGCAATGGGGACCAGGGCCTTCACGAAGGCGGCCTGGTAGTCCAGCCCCTCGCCCACGGTCTCGACCGCCGGGGCCGGAGCCGGGGTTTTGCCCAGCCAGTACAGCACCAGTTCATCGGGTGAAACCGCCCACACCGACGCGCCCAGCAACAGGGCCACGAACGCCAGCAGTTTGATTCGCATCCCCCTCTTCCTCCCTTCGGCTTTGTATTTTTATACCATCGGCGTCCGGGGCCTATGCCCCGCCCTTCGCGGCGTAGCGCACCACCTCGACCTTCTCGAGGGTGACGAGCCCGCCGCCCAGCATCTCTCCCAGCCAGGGCAGGAAGCCGCGGATGCGCGCCTCCTCGTCGACGAGCTCCACGACGATCGGCAGGTCCTCGGAAAGCCGCAGGATGGCCGCCGAATGAATGCGGCTGCCGGCACCGAAACCCATGATGCCGCGCAGGACGGTGGCGCCCCGAATTCCCCGGCGGCGCGCCTCCTCGACGATCACGGCGTACGCCGGACGACCGTGCATCTTGTCGCTCTCCCCCAGGAAAATCCGCGCCAGTACCGCCGTACCGTTCAGCTGCATACCCGCCTCCTCACGCGCCGCGAAGCACGGCCACCGCGGCCATGCCTAGGGCCACGAGCAGCACCCCAAGAACCAGGTTCAGGCCCACGTAGGCCAGCGCCTCCGCCCCCTGGCCGGCCCGCAGCAGCTCAAGCGCTTCGAACGCAAAGGTAGAGAACGTGGTGAACGCCCCCAGGAAGCCCACGGCCACGAGGAGGCGCAACTCGCCGGTCCAGCCACCGATCAGGCTCGCCTGGATCACGAACCCTAACAAGAAACTGCCGATCAGGTTGACCCCGACCGTACCCCAGGGAAAGCTCGAGCCGGCCCATTGCTGCACCCAGCCCGAGACCCAGTAGCGGCCGAGCGCCCCCAGGGCGCCGCCCGCCATGATCCATAGCCAGCGCTCCACCCTCAAGAGTATAGTCCGCCGAGCCACGGCACGTGACCCAAGCCGAGGCGGCCGTCACGGTACACTGAAGGTCATTGAGGTGCAGTAAGGTTGGACATGTACCGGATCCAGCCGTGTTTGGATTAGAATTGTATGCATCGGAGGCGGCAGCATGAAAAAACCCTTCGGTATTGCCCTGGTCGTGACCCTCCTTTTTGCGCTATTGCTCTTCATCGCCATCGTTGCCGTCAGCAGCAGCCTTTCCCTATCCGGCAAACGCGTGACCTCCAACCAAAAGGCGGCGCTCGAAGCTCAATACGCCGCCGAGTCCGGGCTCGCCCTGGCGACGACGCGGCTGAGTCTCGTCGGCAGCGAGGTGGCGGACTTCATCGCCAACGTCAGCGACTTCGAAATGCCTTCCGGAACGGACTGGGCCTCCCTGCGAACCTACCTGCAGAAGTTCTGCGGGATCACGAGCGACCCCGGCGATCCCGCCTTTGTGCCCACCGACAAACCGGCCGTCGGAAGCGTGATCTGCACCGCCGACCCCGACCTGATCGACTGGTCCGACCCGCGCGCGGCCCCCTACAGCATCTTCCTCGACGGCCACATCGACGCTGCCCGTTACCCGGGGGGCGCGGCCCCCGAGGACTACTGGCGCACGCGGCTGGGCCCGCAGACCTTCGAGCGTACCCTGAAGAGCCGCGGCCGCCTCGCCACCGCCTACACCGTGACCTACGGCTTCGTACCCTGGCGCGCCGAGGTCCTGCCCAACGCGGCGGTGCGCCTGACCTTCCGCGCTCGACCGACCGTGTCCAATGGCTTCCTCGCCAAGGACGGCACCGACGTCGCCCGCCACAAAATCGAACAGACGTTCACCGGCGAGCTGCGCATCGACCTGCGCCCGCCCAGCTTCTCTCACTTCATGCTCTTCACCAACTACCAGCGCGCCGGCGCCGGCGCCGGCGCGGAACGCGTCTACTTCTACGACGGCACCCTCTTCGACGGGCCGGTGCACACCAACGACAAGTTCAACTTCACCGGGCGGCCCTGGTTCGGCGACGACGTGACCAGCGTCGGCTGCGAGGCCGAGAACGCCGACAAGGACGCCTGTACGGACCGGCGCCCGGGGTACTACTACTGGGACGCCGGCGCCAAGCGGCATGTCAAGGTCACGCCCCCCATCGACCCCATCCCGCCGGCCTGGGCCGAGCCCGCCTTCGAGGGCGGGCACGCCTGGGACAAGGACTACATCGCGCTCCCGAAGACGAGCGGCGATCAGTACCGCGCCGCCAAGAGCGGGGGACTCTTCATCGAAGACGACGACGCCACCTCGTCCACCGGCGCGGTCAACGTCGAGGCCGTCACCCTGAGCACCGACGTGGTCGCCGGCGTGAAGTACCAGTTCGTCCAAGTGCACGGACGCCGCAACGTGGGCACCCGAACCGTGCCC
>JALSIA010000073.1 GCA_026981865.1 Thermaceae bacterium | reverse complement strand
AGGTGGCGTAATGATGATCTTCTTCTTTCTCCTGATGCTGGTGGCGCTGTGGGCCCTTTGGCGCATCAGCTCCGGCGGGCCGATGCTGGAGGGCCGAAAGGCCCCCAGCGAAGACGCCCTGGAAGTTCTGCGCCGCCGCTACGCGGCCGGCGAGATCGACAGCGCGACCTACCGTCAGCAGGCGCGCGATCTGGAGGCCTGACCATGGGATGCGGATCCAGCAAACGCCGGCACCACGGGATCGCCCTCCCCACAGACCCCGCCCCACGGACGCGGGCCGCCGACCCGGCGGCCCGGCTCGCGGCGCTCTACGCCGCGGGGCAGATCGACCGCGACACCTACCTCGACTACAAGGACGGACTCGAGCGCGGCGTCCTGGACGCCGCCGCGATCGAGCGACTGGCCCGCGGCGAGCGTGTGGAAACGCGCTCCGAGCCGGGCCTGGCCGCGGAGCTGCGGGCGCTCGACGACGAGGTCGTGGCGCTGCGCAACCGCATCTCCGGTCTCGCCGGGGAGGGCGCGCGGCTCCAAGCGCGCCTCAGCAAGCTGGAAAGCCGCGCCGAGAAGGCGCTCGACGAGCAGGGGATGGACGCCCACGAGCTCTTCACCGAGAAGCAAGAGATCCAGGAGCGCCTGGAGGCAATCCGACGCGAACGCCAGCGGCTCGAGGAGCTGCTGGAGCGGCTGGAGGCGGCCCGCAGCGAGATCGAGGCCCGCAAAGCGGAGGCGCGCATTGCGCAGACGCTGGAGCGCTTGGAGAAAGGGAAACAAGGAGGAGCGTTGTGAAGCGAATTTTACCGTTCATACTCATCGCGGGGCTGGCCTGGGCGGCCTCCGCCCCCAAGGTCGACGGCGTCGTGGCCGAAGGGGAGTACGCGCAGTTCCTGCAGACCGACACCGGCATGCGGCTCTACTGGTCGGTGGTGGACGGCGTTTTCTACGCCGCGCTGAGCGCGCCCAGCACCGGCTGGCTGGGGCTCGGTTTCGAGAGCATCGAGGGTCCGGGGGCCGGTGAGCCGGGGCACGCCCACCCCGCCATGCTCGAGTCCGACCTCTGGATGCTGGCCGTGGTGGACGGCAAGGTCGTGGTCGAGGACGGCTACGTCCCCGAACCCGGCAAACCCGCCGCCGACACCGCGCTGGGCGGGACGAGCGACTTCCTGAGCGCCGCCGGCCGCGAGGTGGGCGGGGTGACTTACGTCGAGTGGAGCCGCAAGCTGACGACGGGCGACCGCTTCGACGTCGACCTGGCCAAAGGGCTGGGGCACGAGATCGGGATCATGCTCGCCTTCAACCCCATGAGCGACGACTTTACGGAGTACCACGGCATGAAGAGCCGCGATGAGCTGGAGATCGAGCTGAACGAAGGAGGCATGCGATGAGCTTATTGGACCGCATGAGCCGGTTGATCCGCGCCAACCTGAACGACCTGCTGCGCCGGGCCGAAGACCCGGAGAAGGTGCTGCGCCAGGCGCTCGAAGACATGAAGTCGGCCTACCGATCCGCCAAGAGCGAGGTCGCCGGGGTGATGGCCGAGGTGCGCGGGATGCAGCGCGAGGCCGCCGGCTACCTGGAGATGGAGACGGTGTGGCGCGACAAGGCCAAGCGCGCCCTGGCCGAGGGGCAGGAGGAGCTGGCGCGCGAGGCGCTCAAGCGGGCGCGGCAGGCGCGCGCCCTGGCCGATGACCTGAACGCCCAGGCGCAGGAGCAGGAGCAGACCGTGGCGCGCCTGCGGCAGCGGCTGGCGGCGCTGGAGGCGAAGATCACCGAGGCGCGCGCCCAGCTTAAGCAGCTCAGCGCCCGTCAGAAGAGCGTGCAGGCGGCCGAGTCGGTGCGGCGGGTGAGCGCCCGCCTGGAGGCGCACCCCGCGGCCGAAGCCTTCGCCGAGATGGCCGAGCGGGTGGCCCAGATGGAGGACCGTCACCAAGCCCTCCTCGAGCTGGACGGCGAAGACGAGCTGGCCTCGCAGCTGGAGGCGTTGACCGATCCCGCGGTCGAGGCCGAGCTCGAAGAGCTGAAGCGTGAGCTGGAGGCGTCGTCGTGAGCCGCTGGGCGGTGGCCGCGCTGGTCCTCGGCGTGCTCGGCCTCGCCGTCTGGGTGGTGGCGGGCCGCAACACCGGTGCGGCGGCCCTGCCCGAGGTGCCGGCGGGCGGCTACGCCGAGATCAGCGTGGGCACCCTCGGCAAGCTGCTGGAGGTTCCCGAGGAAGAGCGCGGCTTCGTCCTTCTCAACGTGCACGTTCCCTACGCGGGCGAGATCCCGGGCACCGACCTGGTCCTGCCCTACAACCGCCTGCCCGAGTTCGCGGACCGGCTCCCTCAGGACAAGGCGACGCCCATCGTGCTCTACTGCCGCAGCGGGGCGATGAGCCGGATGGCCGCGAGGACCCTGGTGGAGATGGGGTACACGCGCGTCTACGACGTGCCCGGGGGCATGAACGCCTGGCGCGCTAGCGGCGGCAACCTCGTTTTCGTGAAACGCTGACCCTCGCACCCTCCCGTGCGCACCCGACCCGGCGGCCGCCGGGTCGGGCTCCGTTTACCTCCTGTTAACCTCGCCGCTTCAGGCTGTAGCCTGGAGGTTCAAGATGAGGATCAAAGGAGTACAAGGTTTACTCGCACTCACCACGTTGCTGGTGCTCGCCGCCTGCGGGACCCAGACCGCCGGGACCGCTACGTCGGTAACGCTGGCCGGGGTGGTGGGCGGTACGGACGCAGCTCCGACCCTCGCGGGTCAGGCGCTCGACCTTTCGTCGGCGAACGTGACCGTAAACGGCGACGCCGTGCAGACGGGCGTGCGGCCCGGCATGTTTGTCTACGCCCAGGGCGTGAGCCAGGGCAACACCACCCGGGTGCAGTCGGTGGACGTACAGATCGAGGTCAAGGGTCCGATCGAGAGCGTCGACGTCGCCGCTTCCCAGCTCACCCTGGTGGGGCAGACCGTGAACGTGGACGCGCTCACCCGCATCTACGAGGAGAACCCCGACGACACCTACACCACGCTGGCCCTCGCCGACCTGCAGCCGGGCGACTACGTCGAGGTCTCGGGCGCCCGTCAGGCCGACGGCTCGGTGCTGGCCACCCGGATCGAACGGAAGCTGGTGAGCCCCAGCGACCCCGAGTACGGTCAGGTGGAGGTCAAAGGCACCGCGACCAACCTCGACACGACCGCGATGACCTTCGACCTTGGGGGCTACGCGGTGGACTACAGCGGCGCTGCGGTCGAGGGCACCCCGGCCGAGGGCGCGTTCGTCGAGGTCAAGGGCCAGATCGACGCCGCGGCGATGACGATCACCGCCTCCAAGGTGGAGTTCAAGACCGGGGACGCGGGGATGGACGAGGGCGGCGAGAAGGCGGAGCTCTACGGTCCGGTGGTCAACCTGGACGAAGCGGCCATGACCTTCGAGCTCGGCGGTTTCCGGGTCGACTACGGCAGCGCCACCCTGGAGGGC
>JALSIA010000072.1 GCA_026981865.1 Thermaceae bacterium | reverse complement strand
CAACGACCACGTCAATTACGGCCAGTCGTCCAACGACACCATCCCTACCGCGATCCACGTCTCGCTCGCCGTTGAGGTGAACGAGAAGCTGCTCCCCGCGCTGAAGCACCTGCACGCGGCGCTGGCAGACAAGGCCAGGCTCTGGGACGACGTGGTCAAGATCGGGCGCACCCACCTGATGGACGCCACCCCCATCCGCATGGGTCAGGAGGCCAGCGGCTGGGCCCGTCAGGTCGAGCTGGCCATCGAGCGCATCGAGGGCACCCTGCCGCGCGTCTACGAGCTGGCCCAGGGCGGTACCGCGGTGGGCACCGGGATCAACACCCACCCCGAGTTCGGGCGACGCGTGGCCGAAAAGCTGGCCGCCCGCTTCGGGCTGCCCTTCCGCGAGGCGTCGAACCACTTCGAAGCCCAGCACTCCAAGGACGCCGCGGTGGAGCTCGCCGGGCAGCTGGCCACCGTGGCGACCAGCCTGATCAAGGTGGCCAACGACATCCGCTGGCTCTCCAGCGGCCCCCGTTGCGGCATCGCCGAGATCAAGCTGCCGGCGGTGCAGCCGGGGTCGTCGATCATGCCCGGGAAGGTCAACCCGGTGATGGCGGAAGCGCTGATGATGGTCTGCACCCAGGTCATCGGCAACGCCACCACCGTGCAGGTCGCCAACACCCACGGCAACCTCGACCTCAACGTGATGATGCCGGTGATCGCGCGCAACCTGCTCGAGTCGATCACCTTCCTGGCGAACGCGGTGCGCGTCTTCGCCGACAAGGCCGTCGTGGGCATGGAGGCCGACCGCGAGAAGGCCGCGAGCTACGTGGAGTGGAGCCTGGCCATGGTGACCAGCCTGGCGCCGGTGATCGGTTACGACCGCGCCGCCCAGATCGCCAAGAAGGCCGTGGCCGAGGGGAAGACCGTACGCGAGGTCTGCCTCGAGGAGAAGGTCCTGCCCGAAAGCGAGCTGAACGCGATCCTCGACCCCTGGAAGATGACCGAGCCGGGCATTCCGGGTCGCTAGGGGGCATCTCCGGGACGCCCGGGGCGGCGTGCCGCCCCGGGCGTTTGACAATTCCGAGTAAAACGGTGCAGTATGCTAAGGATGCGCCCCTCGCGGGCGGGAAAGAAGGAGGTTGGAATGCCTTACCCGTTTGAACTGCCCGATCTTGGCTACAGCTACGACGCCTTGGAGCCCCACATCGACGCCCGCACCATGGAGATCCACCACACCAAGCACCACGGCGGCTACGTGAACAACCTGAACAAGGCCCTGGAAGGCCACCCCTACCTGCACGGCGCCAGCGTCGAGGAGCTGCTCACGCACCTTTCCGCGCTGCCCGCCGAGATCCAGACCGCGGTGCGCAACAACGGCGGCGGCCACCTCAACCACAGCCTCTTCTGGGAGGTCATCGCCCCCGGAGGCGCCCACGCCCCCAGCGGCGAGCTGGCCCGGGCGATCGAAGACGCCTTCGGCTCCTTCGACGCCTTCAAGGATACGTTCAGCAAGGCGGCGGCCACCCGCTTCGGCTCGGGGTGGGCCTGGCTGGCGCTCGACCCCTGGGGCCGGCTGCACGTCCTCTCGACCCCCAACCAGGACAACCCGGTGATGCAGGGCCTCACCCCCGTTCTCGGCCTCGACGTCTGGGAGCACGCCTACTACCTCAAGTACCAGAACCGCCGCCCCGACTACATCGCGGCCTTCTGGAGCGTGGTGAACTTCGACGCGGTGGCCGAGAAGTTCGCCGCCGCCCGCCGCTGATCCCGCTCCATCGCCAAGAGGGGCCCATACGGACCCCTCTTGCGTTCTTTCATAGCGGCTTACCCGCGCCTGGACGCGGGTTCTCGCCTTGACGAACCGGCGGTTTCGGGCTAGAGTGGTCCTTGGCCTTGGGCCGTTAGCTCAATTGGTAGAGCCACCGACTCTTAATCGGTTGGTTGTAGGTTCGAGTCCTACACGGCCCACCAGCCACCGCCCCGCAAAGGGGCGGCTCTTTCTTGGGGCTAAAATGGGACCATGACGCCCGAGCCGCCGCGGCTGATCCCGCTGCCCGAAGGGTTGCTGGGGCCCGATCCGGTCCGCGCCCTGCTCGCCGAGCCCCTGCCCCACGGTGATCCCTGGGGCTGGCTGCTCGCGCGGGCGCTCTTCGGCGCCGAGGCGCTGGCGCGGCGGTTCTTGGACGGCACCCCCGCGGGGCTGCTGCGCCTCGTCGACGAGGACCTCCAGCGTCTTCGCGCCCTGCGCTCCTGGCTGCAGGCAAGCCACGCGCTATCGGACCTGGGCTGCCGGGAGGCGCTGGCCGCCGAGTGGGCGGCGCTCGAGGTGCTCGACCAGGGCGGCGCGGAGAACCTGGTTGAGCTCTTTCGCACGCACGGCCACGCACCGTTCGCGCTCTACAGCGCCTTCGTATGGACCGGGGCGCTCGAGCCCGTGCCCCACCCGGACCCCGCCGACGAAGGGGGGCTCGTCGGTTACGAAGCCCAGCTCGCGCGCCTGCGGGCCAACGTCGAACGCTTTCTGAGCGGCAAGCCCGCACTCCCGGTGCTCCTCTACGGCGCGCGCGGTACCGGCAAGTCCACCGCGGTCAAAGCGCTGCGCACCCGCTACGCCGAGCGGGGGCTGCGGCTGGTGGAGGTGCTGCCCGAGGGGCTGGAACGCCTGCCGGCGCTGCTCGAGCGGGTGCGCGGCCTGCCCCAGCGCTTCGTGCTCTACATCGACGACCTGGCCTACGACGCCGCCGACCCCGGTTGGCGCAAGCTGAAGCTGCTCCTCGACGGCGCGGTCTGGGCCGCTCCGGAGAACGTCCTCTTCGTGGCCACCTCGAACCGCAAGAACCTGATCCGCGAACGCTGGAGCGACCGGCCCGACCCCGACGCCGAGCCCGCCGCCTGGGACGGCGTCCAGGAAAAGCTGGCCCTCGCCGACCGTTTCGGCTTGCAGCTCACCTTTCCCCCCTTCGACCAGAAGCTCTACCTGCGCGCGGTGGCCGAGCATCTGGGGCGCGAGGAACTGGACGAGGCCACCCGCGCGGAGGCGCTGCGGTTCGCCATGGAAGGCCGTGGGTTCTCGGGCCGCACGGCACGGCAGTACGCCGACCTTACCGTCTGAGCCTTCAGGCCTCGTGGGCGTCCGCCGCCTCGCCGGCGGCCAGCACCCGGTGCGCCCGCTTGTGGTCCAAGGCGGCGGCGACGAAGGCCGCGAAGGGCGGGCTGGGGCGCATGGGGCGGCTCTTGAACTCGGGGTGCGACTGCAGGGCCAGGAAGAAGGGATGGCCTTCGAGCTCGATGGCCTCGACCAGACCGGTGCCGCGACCCTGCATCCCCGGGGTCACGCCGCTGACCACCAGCCCCGCCTGGGTGAGCAGCTCGACGTATGCGGGGTTGACCTCGTAGCGGTGACGGTGGCGTTCGTGCACGGTGCGCGCCCCGCCGTAGACGCGCTCGAGCAGCGTGCCGGGGCGTATCTGCATCGGCC
>JALSIA010000071.1 GCA_026981865.1 Thermaceae bacterium | reverse complement strand
CCATGCTCACCCTCGACAAGACGCGCATCCCGGTAGCCGCCGGCTCGGTGGGCGTGGCCCGGCGAGCGCTCGACGAGTCGGCCAAGTACGCGCTCGAGCGCGAGGCCTTCGGCCGCCCCATCGCCGACTTCCAGGCCATCCAGTTCAAGCTGGCGGAAATGAAGATGGACCTGGAGACGGCGCGGATCTACACCTACTACGCGGCCTGGCTGGCCGACCGAAACGACCCCGAACACATCAGCGCCAGCGCCATCGCCAAGGCCTACGCCAGCGAGGTCGCCTTCGAGGCCGCCAACCAGGCGATCCAGATCCACGGCGGCTACGGTTACGTGAACGACTTCCCGGTGGAGAAGCTGCTCCGCGACGTCAAGCTCAACCAGATCTACGAGGGCACCAACGAGATCCAGCGCATCGTCATCGCGCGCAACATCCTCAAGGCGCTCAGATAAGGAGGCGGTATGAAGTACGTAGCGATCATCCGGCAGGTTCCCGACGGGGAATCGAAGATCAAGGTGGACGGCGGCAGGGTGAACCTCGAGGGGGCCACCCTGATCCTCGACCAAATGGACGAGTACGCCGTCGAACAGATCATCCGACTAAAGGAGGCCCACGGCGGCGAGGCCGTGGTGGTGGCCTTCGGCCCCGAGCGCACCGAGGAGGCGATGCGTACCGCGCTGGCCATGGGTGCGGACCGGGGCGTGCTCATCACCGCCGAGGGCTACGTGGACCCGGTCACCCAGGCGGGCGCGCTCGCCAAGGTCCTGACCGAAGAGGCCCCCGACGTGGTCTTCACCGGCGGCCAGCAGGCCGACTGGGACAGCCAGGCCCTGGGGGCCGCGGTGGCCGAGGCGTTGGGCTGGCCGAGCGTGACCTGGACCACCGCCTTCGAGCTCGAGGACGGCCACGCCAAGGCCACGCACGACCTGGACGAGGGCGCCGAGGTGGTGCGGGTGGCGCTGCCCGCCATCTTCACCACCCAGCAGGGCCTCAACGAGCCCCGCTACCCCACGCTGCCCGGCATCATGAAGGCCAAGAAGAAGGAGATCAAAAAGATTGACGCCGCCGAGCTGGGCGTGAGCGGCAGCAAGGTCGAGATCCTCGAGCAGCAGATCATGGAGCTCGAACGCAAGCAAAAGATCATCGACGGCACCAAGGAGCCCGCCGCGGCCGCCGCCGAGCTCATCAAGCTGCTGCACGAAGAAGCCAAGGTGCTCTAGGAGGCGACGATGATTCTCGTGGTAATGGATCACGACGGCAACGAACTGCGCAAGGGCGCGCTCGAGGGCGTGAGCCGGGCGCGCAAGCTGGCTGAGGCCCTGGGCGGCGAGGTGGCGGGTCTGGTGGTCGGCCCCGGCGCCGAGGGCGTGGCCGAAAAGGCCAAGGACTACGTGAGCAAGGTCTACGTGGTCAGCGGCCCCGACTGGGAAGCCTACACCGCCGAAAAGTGGGCGAAGGCCGCCCACGCCGCGGCCGAGGCCGCCGGGGCGCGTGTGGTGGTAGCCCCCGCGAGCCGCACCGGCCGCAGCTGGACCGCCCGGCTCGCCGTCAAGATGGACGCCGCCCTGCTCGAGGACACCCTCGACAGCTGGGCGGAGGGCGACAAGGTCTACGCCACCAAATACAGCTTCCTCAACCGCGTGCTGGAAAAGCAGGCCGGCACCCTGCCCGCGGTGATCAGCGTCAAGCCCAACACCACGCCGCTGGCCGAGCCCGCCGGCGCAGGCACGGTGGAACCGCTGGCGGTGGAGCTGGGCGAGCTCGAGAAGAAGGTGGAGGTGCTCGAGAAGATCGCCGAGACCGGCGGCAAGGTCGCGCTCACCGAAGCCGAGGTCGTCGTCACCGGCGGCCGCGGCATGGGCAGCGCCGAGGCCTTCCAGATGATCGAGCAGTTCGCCGACCTGCTGGGTGGCGCGGTGGGCGCGACCCGCGCGGTCATCGACGCCGGCTGGCGGCCCTACGCCGAGCAGGTGGGCCAAACCGGCAAGACCGTGCAGCCAAACGTCTACTTCGCCCTGGCGGTCTCGGGTGCGGTGCAGCACCAGGCGGGCATGAACAAGTCCAAGGTGGTCGTCGCCGTCAACAAGGACCCCGACGCCCCCATCTTCAAGGAAACCGACTACGGCGTCGTCGGCGACGTGCACCAGGTGCTGCCGGCGATGATCGAAGAGGTGAAGAAGCTCAAGGGGGCGTAAGCCTTCGACTTTGAAGCCGCCACCCGGGTTCGCCCGGGTGGTTTTACCTTGTTCGCGATTTGTAGTATAATAAAGCTGAGGTAAGACCATGACTTACAAAGTAGGACCTAAGGGGCAGGTGGTCATCGCCAAGGAAGCGCGCGAGCGTCTTGGCGTCCGCCCCGGCTGGATCGCGGTGCAACGCCTCGCAGGCGACCACCTGGAGGTCTACTTCTTCCCGCCACCCCACGAACGCTCCCTCAAGGGACGCCTGGCGAAAAAGGTCCGGCGTTCGCTAAGCGAAAACGAGTTGCAGCGAGCCCGTGAAGGCGCCTGGATGGGTGAACGGTGAGTGCGCCACCCCTGGTGGACACCAGCGTGGTCGTGCGCTACCTGACCGGCGACGTTCCGGAGCTCGCCGAGCGCGCGGCGCGGCTGCTCGATGGTTCGGGACCGGTGGCGCTGCACAGCATCGTCCTGGTGGAAACCGCCTTCGTGCTCGAAAAGGTCTACGAGGTGCCCAGGGCCGACGTGGTGGACGTGCTCGTGGCGCTTTTGCAAAAGAAAAACCTGCGGCTCCTGGACCTGCCCAAGGAAGAAGCCATCCTGGCCCTCCTGCTCGCGCGCCCTTCCGGACGGGTATCCTACGCCGACGCCTTGCTCTGGGCAGCTGCGAAAAACCACGGCGCGGAACGCCTCTACACCTTCGACGAAAGGTTTCACGCGGACGGCCTTGAGGTCGTCCAACCCTGACCCTGCGGGTATCATGAAAACGTTATGGCCGACAACACCCGCGCCTGGATGGAGGAACTCATCGCCGAGCTGGAGGAACGCCGCAAGCAGGTCCAGGAAGGCGGCGGCCCCGAGCGCATCGAAAAGCAACACAAACAGGGCAAGCTGACCGCGCGCGAGCGCATCGAGAAGCTGCTCGACCCGGGCAGTTTCGTAGAGCTGGGCACCTTCGTGGAGCACCTCGAAAGCGAAATGATGAAGGGCGTGAAAGCCCCTGGCGAGGGCGTGGTCACCGGCTACGGCACCATCGAGGGCCGCACCGTCTTCGTCTTCAGCCAGGACTTCACGGTTCTGGGGGGCTCGCTCGGCAAGATGCACGGCCGCAAGATCGCCCAGGCGATGGACATGGCCGTCAAGGTGGGCGCGCCCATCGTCGGGCTCAACGACTCGGCCGGCGCCCGCATCCAGGAGGGGGTGGACAGCCTCTCGGGCTACGGCGAGGTCTTCTACCGCAACGCCGTCTACTCGGGGGTGGTGCCCCAGATCTCGGCGATTCTGGGCCCCTGCGCCGGCGGGGCG
>JALSIA010000070.1 GCA_026981865.1 Thermaceae bacterium | reverse complement strand
CTTGGCGGAGTGCACCAGCGCTTCGGCGTTGTCGAGCAGGAAGCCCAGCTCGAGCGCGTCGATGAGGTCGGCGTTGAACCGGTCCCCCTTGTCCTGGATGACGACGTTCCGGTAGCGCTCCATCAGCTCCTGGACGATGCCCACCTGTTTCTCTAGCAGCTCCTCGGTGCGGAAGACCGAGGCGTTGTCCATCATGGTCTCCTGGAGGTCCTTGCGGATGGCGAACGGCGTCTCGCCCTTGCTGCGCGCCTTGATGCCGTCGATCAGCTCGCGGCTCGGATCGGCGGCGTCGGGGGGCAGGTCGACGAAGGATTCGACCTCCGCGAAGCGCACCGAGGCCAGGCCGGCGCGGCGCCCGAAGACCACCAGGTCGCCCAGCGAGTTCGTGCCCAGGCGGTTGGCGCCGTGGAGGCTGACGCAGGCGGCCTCCCCGACTGCGTAGAGGCCCGGGATCACGGTGCCGTCGCCGTCCTTGATCACTTCACCGTTCAGCGTGGTGGGGATGCCGCCCATGGCGTAGTGGGCGGTGGGCACCACCGGGATCGGCTCCTTGATCGGGTCCACCCCCAGGTAGGTGCGCGAGAACTCGGCGATGTCGGGGAGCTTGTGCTCGATGATCTCGGGGTCCAGGTGGGTGAGGTCGAGGCAGATGTAGTCCTTGTTGGGTCCGCAGCCGCGCCCTTCCTTGATCTCCAGGTACATGGCGCGGCTGACCATGTCGCGCGGCGCCAGGTCCTTGATCGTGGGCGCGTACCGCTCCATGAAGCGTTCGCCGCTCGCGTTGCGCAGGATGCCGCCCTCGCCGCGGGCGCCCTCGGTGACCAGAATCCCCAGGCGGTAGAGGCCGGTGGGATGGAACTGGAAGAACTCCATGTCCTCCAAAGGGATCCAGCCCTTGCGGTAGAGGATCGACTGCAGGTCGCCGGCGAGCGTGAAGGCGTTCGAGGTGACCTTGAACATGCGGCCGAAGCCGCCCGTGGCGATGACGATCGACTTGGCCATGAAGGTGTGGAGCTCGCCGGTGGCGAACTCGAGCGCCACCACCCCGATGGCCCGGCCGTCTTCGGTGAAGATCACGTCGAGTACGTGGAATTCGTTGTAGAAGGTAATGCCTTGCTTGATCGACTGCTGGTAAAGGGTCTGCAGGATCATGTGCCCGGTACGGTCGGCCGCGTGGGCGGCGCGGTGCACCGGGGCCTTGCCGTACTCGCGGGTGTGCCCGCCGAAGCGCCGTTGCGAGATCTTGCCGTTGGGCAGGCGGTCGAAGGGCAGGCCCATGTGCTCGAGGTCGATCACGGCGTCGATGACCTCACGTGCGAACACCTCGGCGGCGTCCTGGTCGGTCAGGTAGTCGCCGCCCTTGACGGTGTCGAACATGTGCCATTCCCAGTGGTCTTCTTCGACGTTGCCCAGGGCCGCGCCGATGCCGCCCTGGGCCGCACCGGTGTGGCTGCGGGTGGGGTAGAGCTTGCTCACGACCCCGACGTTTGCGCCGTGGCGCGCCGCGAACAGCGCTGCAGTCAAGCCCGAGCCGCCGGCTCCGATGACGAGAACATCATGTACGTGTGCCACGGCTAACCTCCTACCTTGTTGAACGGGAAGCTGAAGAGGACCATGGTGCCGGTAGCGATCAGCAACGCGACCAGGAAGTAGAGCACGAACTTGATAAAGCTGCGCCAGCCGGCGTGGTGGACGTAGTCGTCGATGACGTAGCGCAGGCCGTTGGTGCCGTGGAGCATCGCCAGCGCGAGCATGACCAGGTCGTAGACCTTGATCAGCGGCTGCGAAAATCTGGACGCGACGTAGTCGTAGTCGATCGAGGTGTTGCTGATCAGGATGTTGTTCATGTAGATGTGGCCCAGCACCAGGAAGACCAGCAGCACCCCGGAGACGCGCATGAAGACCCACCAGATGAGCTCGATGTTGGTGCTGGCCTGCTGGCGGGCTTCGTTGAAGTTACGGGTCTTGATCGCCATCAGTGACCTCCGCCCCCGAAGATTTCGGGCAGGATCTTGATCATCGTGGGGATGTAGAGGAGCGCAAACAGCACCAGGACGCCGTACCACAGCTTCTGCTGCATCCGCGTCCCCCAGGAGGTGAAGTCCATGATGAGGATGCGGAGTCCGTTGAGGGCGTGATAGAGCACGGCCCCGATCACGCCGAGCAGACCGAGCTGGAACAGGGGCTGGTGAAAGAACTCGAGGATTGCGTTGGAGTACTTGGCACCGAACATCGCGGCCGTGAGCTCGCCTACGTGAACCAGCAGGTAGAGCAGGATCGCGACCCCGGTGATCCGGTGGAGGTAAAAAGCCCATTGCCCTTCTCTTCCGCGGTACATATCGCCTCCTTTTACGCCCATAAGTTTAGCACCGCACGCAGCCGTCTCATCTATTTAACGCCCGCGGGCACGCGCCAACCAAGGGGCGAAAGCCCCCTGCCGGCAGCCTAGCACCGGGCCGGGAATGGTAAGGTGACCCCAGGAGGGATCCGCCTTGCAGCAGTTGGCCTACGGCACCCGGATCACGATCGACGCCCGCCACCTGGCCCTCGAAGGCCGGGAAGTCGAGGCGCGCGCCGAGGCGCTGGCGGCCACCTGGCCCCTGGGCGGGGGGCTGCGGCGCTACCGCGTCGAGAACGGCGGTGCAACCCTGGCTTTTTTAGGCTCCCAGGGCTCCCTTTTGCTCCACGCCTTTCCCGGCGAAGCGCACCTAAGCCTCGTGGCCTTCACGGTGGGGGTGGTTTCCGCGGCGGCCTTCGTCGCCCGTGTCGAGGAGCTGTTCGAGCTCGGCGTCTACGACCTGCGCCGCGGCCGTTACGGCCACTTCTTCCCCCAGGAGGAGGCGCTGCTCGAGCGGGTGCTGCTGGGTGAGCGCTTCCTGGCGCGGGCGCGGCTCATGCCTAACGTGGGCTGAGCAGGCCGTTGTCCCAGTACGGTTTCAAGTAACCCCGTTCCAGCTTTTCACGCACCGCAGGCAGGGCTTCGGCCAGCTCGCGGGCGATCAGGCCGGTTCGGTCCAGGTGGTCGCCGGCGAGGCCGTGCAGGTAGACGCCCAGACGCGCGGCGTCCCAGGGCTTCAGGCCCGCGGCCAGGAAGGCCGCGATCACGCCCGAGAGCACGTCGCCGGCCCCGCCGGTGGCCATCGCCGGGTTGCCCGTGGTGTTCACCGCGGTGCGCCCCGGCTCGGCGACCACCGTGGGGCCCCCTTTGAGCACGACGGTGGCGCGGTAGCGACGCGCCAGTTCCGCGGCCGCGCGCAGCGGGTCCTGGACCACCGTCTCCACGCCGGTTTCCAGGAGCCGGGCCGCTTCGCCCGGGTGGGGGGTGAGCACCGCGGGCACGGCGGCGGCGGCGTAGGCCTTCGCCACCTCGGGGTAGAGGGCGTCGGCGTCGAGCACCGTCGGCTTCTTAAGCTTCAGCGCCGCCCGCGCCGCAGCCCCGCCGCCGCTGCCCCCGCCCATGCCCACGGCCAGGGCCTCGGCCCTGGCTTCGAAC
>JALSIA010000069.1 GCA_026981865.1 Thermaceae bacterium | reverse complement strand
CGGCTCGGGGCGGTCGAAGACGTAGCCCAGCCAGGCCCGTTCGGGCGGTGGCCATGCGGCTTCCTGGGCCTTCGGGGCCTGGATCAGGCCTAACTCCCGAAGCAGGGTGCCGAACTCCAGGTCGAGAAGGAAGCGACGCAGCCCCTCGCGGTCCACGTCGTTGCGGTGGCACCCGGAAAGGTCGACGTCGAGCGGCACGTCCGTACGCATGCGCGATATTTCCCGAGAAAAGAACGCCGCCTCACGGCCCTCTTCCAGCTTTTTGCGGACCCCGGGCGGGGCGACCTCGTCAAGGTGTTCGTAGATGCGGTCGAGGCTGCCCCACCGAGCGAGCAGCTTGGCCGCGGTCTTGGCGCCGACGCCGCGCACCCCCGGGATGTTGTCCGAGGGGTCGCCGGTGAGGGCGCGGTAGTCGACCCATTGCTCGGGGCCGACCCCGTACTTCTGGCGCAGATAGTCGGGGGTGATGCGGCGCTCGTCGGGGGTGACGACGACGACGCGGTCCGTGAGCAGCTGATAGGTGTCGCGGTCGCTGGTGAGGATGACGACCTCGTACCCCTCGCGCTCGGCGCGCCGGGCCAGGGTGGCCAGCACGTCGTCGGCCTCGACGCCGGGCACCTCGAGTCGCAGCAGCCCCAGGAGGTCGACGAGCTGCTTGATCTTCTCGACCTGGGGCTTGAAGTCCTCAGGCGGGGCGACCCGCTGGGCCTTGTAGCCGGCGAACTCCTCGTGCCGGAAACTGGGGCCCGGGGCGTCGAAGACGACGATCACGCAGTCGCCGTCCTCGCGCAGCAGCTTGAGCAGGGTGCGGGCGAAGCCGTAGACCGCGTGGACGGGCTCGCCGCTGCTGGTGGAAAGCCCTGCGTCCTTGAGGGCGTAGTAGCTGCGGAAGGCCAGGTGGTGGCCGTCCACCAGGACGATGCGTTCGGGTTTGCTTTGGAAGAGGCCGGGCTGCTGCACGCCGTTCATTCTAACGGCTGCAGGCGCACGCTGCCCTTGCTGGCGTCGCGCAGCGCGCTTTCCAACTCGGGAACCCGGGCGGCGTCGACCTCCACCTCCCAAACCAGGTGGTCGCTCGCGTAGGCCTCCCCCAGCCGCCGGGCGCCGGCGGCGGCGAGGATCGGGTAGAGCTTGGCGCTCAGGGCGTAAGGGATCGCGACCTGGAGGCGGCGCTTGGGCTGGATCTCGAGGATCCGCGCCCTCCGCAGGCACTCGGCGGCGACGCCGCCGTAGGCCCGCGCCAGCCCGCCCGCGCCCAGCTTGACGCCCCCGAAGTAGCGGGTCACCACCACCACGACGTGGTCGAGGCCGTGGCCTTCGATGGCCCGCAGGATGGGCTGCCCTGCGGTGCCCCCCGGTTCCCCGTCGTCGGCGAAACGGTAGGCGGAGCCGATCTTGTAGGCCCAGCAGTTGTGGGTCGCGGCGGGGTCCATCACCGACCCCAGGAAAAGCCGGGCCTCCTCGGGGTCGTCGGCGCGAGCGGCGGCGCAGACGAAGCGGCTCTTCTTGATCTCCTCTTCGTACCCCGCGGGCTCCGCCAGGGTGCGCAGCGGCCGCTCCGGATTCACTTGCGCACCCCACCCCAGAGCGGCCGTTCACGAACGTGTCCGCCGCGAGCGCGCTGGGTCTGCTCGAGGGTGACGAAGGCCTTGGGGTCGTGGGCCTCGACGAGCCGCAGCAGCGGGCGTACGCTGCGCCGCTGAACCACCACGTAGAGCACGGCGACCGGGCCCTCGAGCCCACGGCCCTCGACCTCGGTCACCCCGTAGCCGGCGCCCCGCAGTCGGTCGACGAGCGTCCGCGCCGAGCCTCGGGTGATGATGCGCAGGGTGACGTAACCTGGGGCCAACCAGCCCTCGACGCCCATGCCCAACGCGGTGCCAACGGCGAACCCAAGCGCCCAGCCCAGGTACTGCACCGGCGAGGTGAGGTGGGCGAAGACCCGCGTGATCGCGACCAGCCAGATCAGCGCTTCGAAGAAGGCCAGGGCCGCGGCCGCCCCCCGCTGCCCCCGCACCATGTAGAGCATGCGCACCGTCGAGAGCGGCACGTCGAGCAACCTCAGGGCAAAGACCAACAACGCCGAGAGCAGCAGCTCCATCACGATCCCCCCTCCCGCAACGCCCGCTCCATGACGGCAACCGGGGCCGGCCGCCCGGTCCAGAGCTCGAAGGCGCGCACCCCCTGACCCAGGAGCATCGCCAGCCCGTCCTGAGTGGCCAGCCCGGCCGCCCGAGCCTCCCGCAGCAAACGGGTTTCCAGCGGCCGGTAGACCAGGTCGACGACGCCCCCCGAATCGGGCAGGACGCCCGGAGGCAGCGGCGAGGCCTGTGGATCGTCCAGGCCGACGGAGGTGGCGTTGACGAGCAACGGGGTGCGGCGCACGGCCTTTTCCAGCTTCTGCGGGACCACCAGCCAGCCGCCGACCTCCTCGACCAAACTTTGGGCGCGCGCGAGGGTGCGGTTGTACACCCCCACGAGCCAGCCCCTCGTCACCAGGGCGTGGACGACGGCGCGGGCCGCACCGCCCGCACCCAGCACGAGCGCCTCTCCGGAGCAGAGCCCCTCGCGCTCCAGGGCCCAGTAAAAGCCGTCGGCGTCGGTGTTGTGTCCCACGAGCCGGCCTTCGCGGTTGACGATCGTGTTCGCCGCACCGATCGCCGCCGCGACGGGGTCAAGCTCGTCGAGAAGGGGGACGATTCGGCGCTTGTGCGGCACGGTCACGTTCACCCCCGCGAATTCGGCGCGCACCTCGGCCAGCCGGGCGGCCAGGGCCTCCGCGGGCGTGGGCAGGAGGTGGTAACGTCCGGACAGCCCGACGGCCGCCAGTGCGGCGTTCATCATCGCGGGGCTCCTCGAATGGTGGACGGGGTCGCCGATCAGTCCGAGCTGCACCTTTTCATTGTGTCAGGACGCGGCGAAAAATACCAACCGGTCTCGCCCGCTTCCCATGAAAGCGCGTTACAATCACGTACGTGAACGACGTCTTTCTCCGCGCCGCCAGGGGCGAACCCACGCCCTACACCCCGGTCTGGTTCATGCGCCAGGCCGGTCGTTATCAACCGGAATACCGCAAGATCCGTGAACGTTACACCCTGCCCGAGATCGTGCGCCGCCCGGAGGTCACCGCCGAGGTGACGCGGCTACCGGTGCAGCAGTTCGGGTTCGACGCGGCCATCCTCTTCGCCGACATCACCACCCCCCTCTACGGCATGGGCTTCGATCTCGACATCGTCGAGGGCAAGGGGCCCGTGATCCACAACCCCATCGACACCCCCGAGGACGTGCGCCGCATCCACCTCTTCTCGGCCGAGGCCCACACCCCCTTCGTGCTCGAGGCCGTCCAGATCCTCAAGGCCGAGCTCGAGGTGCCCCTGATCGGCTTCGCCGGAGCGCCCTTCACCCTCGCGAGCTACCTGATCGAAGGGGGCCCCAGCAAGAACTTCGTCAAGGTCAAGGGCTTCATGTACGCCGAAGAGGAGGCCTGGGGCCTGCTGATGCGCACGCTCACGAACGCGATGGTCGAGTACCTGAGCGCCCAGGCCCGCGCCGGAGCGGACGCGCTCCAGGTCTTCGACAGCTGGGTGGGCCGCCTGACGCGGCACGATTACGAGCGTTACGTCGCCCCGCACATGCAGAGGCTCTTCGAGGCCCTGGAGCCCCTGGGCGTCCCCGTCGTTCACTTCGGCACCCAGACGATGCACCTCCTCAGCCCGATGGCCGAGGCCGGAGGGGACGTCATCGGCGTAGACACCACCACGCCGCTGGACTGGGCGCGCGACCGCCTGGGCACCCGCCCGGTGCAGGGGAACCTCGACCCCACCCTTCTCTTCGCCCCCGAACCGGTCCTCGCCCGCGGCGTCGAAGCCGTCCTCTCGGCGAACGCCGGCCGCCCCGGGCACATCTTCAACCTGGGCCACGGCATCCTCCCGGGCACGCCACCGGACGCGGTGCGCAGGGCGGTGGAGCTCGTCCACTCTCTGAGCGAGGTGCGCGCATGAACGTCCTGCTGATGTACTACGGGACCCCGTACGACGAGGGGGAGCTCGCCGACTACTACACCGACATCCGTCACGGCCACACCCCTCCGCCCGCGCTGCTCGAGGAGCTGCGCGAACGCTACCGCCGGATCGGCAAGAGCCCGCTCAACGAGATCACTTTCTCCCTCGCGCGCAAGCTCGAAGGTGAGCTGAACCGCCGCTTACCCCGCTTTGCCCGGGGGCTCGGCGCCGCCCCCGAGCCGCGCGACCCCCGGGGCGACGCGCGCGTCTACGTCGGGGCCAAGCACAACGCCCCTTACATCGCCGGTGCCGTTCGGCAGATGGCCGAGGAAGGCGTGGACCGCGCGGTCGCGGTCGTCGCCGCCCCCCACTACTCGCTGCGCTCCATCGCCGAGTACCGCGAGCGCGTGGACCTGGCCCTGGACGAGCTGGGCGAGCCCTTCACGGTCCGCTTCGTCGAGGAGTACTACGCCCATCCGGGGTACGTGGCCGCCGTGGCCGAGCGCGTCAACCGCGCCCTCTGGCGGATCCGCGACCCGGAACAGGCCGTCGTCTACTTCACGGCCCACTCCATCCCCCTCCGCTCCGTGGAGGCCGACGGCGGGGTCTACCCCGATCAGGTCGAGGCCACCGCGCGCGCGGTCGCCCGGCGGCTCGGGCTCCCCCGCTGGCGGGTGGCCTGGCAGTCGGCGGGCCGTACCGACGAGGCCTGGCTCGGCCCCGACATCAACGACGCGCTGCGCGAGGACGCGGCCGCAGGGCTGCGGGAGGCCGTCGTGGCGGCCGTGGGGTTCCCGGCCGACCATCTCGAGGTCTTCTACGACCTGGACTACGAAGCCCAGCAGACGGCCGCCGAGCTCGGCGTGCACCTGGTGCGCGCGGAAAGCCTTAACGACGCGGACGATTACGTTGCGGTGCTGGCTGACCTGGTCGAACGGGCCTGGTTCGAGGGCTCGCCGTGAAAAAAGCGGCCGTGGTCGGTGGCGGCATGGCCGGGTTGGCGGCGGCCTATTACCTGCAACGCGCTGCGGAAACAGCCGGCCGGCCCCTGAAGGTCGTGCTCTTCGAGTCGGACCGACGGCTGGGCGGCAAGGTTCGCTCGGTGCAGTCCGGCCCCTACCGGATCGAGGGCGGTCCCGACGCGGTGGTGCGCTACAAACCCTGGTTCCTCGACCTGGTGCGCGAACTGGGGCTCGAGGGCGAGGTGGTGGGCACCACCCCCGCCAAGCCCGCCGCCCTGATCTTCAAGGGCGGCCGCGGCTACCCTTTGCCCGAAGGCCTGAACGTCGTCATCCCCTCGCGCTTCGGCCCGCTCGTGCGCACGCCCCTGCTCTCACCGGCAGGCAAGCTGCGCGCGGCGCTCGACCTTTTCCTGCCGCGCGGCCCCGAAGGCGACGAGCCCTTCGGCGCCTTCGTACAACGCAGGCTCGGGCGCGAGGTCTGGGAGAACCTGGCCGCCCCCCTGACCGGAGGCATCTACGGCGGCGATCCTTACGAGCTCTCAACGCTCGCCGCCTTTCCCATGCTCAAGGAGCTCGAGACCCGCAACCGCTCCCTCATCCTCGGCTCCCTGCGCGCCATGCGACGGCGGGGGGGGAGCCGCGAGGGCGGTAGCCTTTTCGCCTCCCTGCGGGGCGGGCTGGGCCGGGTCGTCGAAGCGGTAACGCGTGCTGCCGACCGGGTGGACTGGCGGCTGGGCGCCCCGGTGGAACGCCTCGAATACGGCGAGGGGCGCTGGCAGCTCTTCGGCCCCTGGGGCACCGAGGGGTTCGACGCCCTCGTCCTGGCGGTTCCGGCCCGCGTGGCCGGGGAGCTGCTCGAGCCCCTGGACGCCGAGCTGGCCGCACCGCTGCGAGAGATCCCCTACGGGGACACCGCCACGGTCACCCTGGCCTTCGACCGCGGCCGCTTCCCCGAGGTCGCGGGGCACGGGATCCTCGTCGCCGCCGGCGAGGGCTTCCGGGCCCGCGGCTTTACCTGGCTCAGCCGCAAGTGGGCCGGCCGGGCTCCGGACGGCAAGTTGCTCGTGCGCGCCTATTTCTCGGGGGCGGGGGCCGAGTTCGACGAGAAGGGGCTCGTCGACGCGGCCCGCAGCGACCTGGAGCGCATCGTCGGCTCCATCCCCGACCACGAGGCCGTCTGGACCTACCGCTGGAAGGCCGGGATGCCCCAGTACACCGTGGGGCACCTGGACCGACTGCGCCGCATCGAAGCGGTCCTCGGCCGCTGGCCCGGGCTCGAGCTCATCGGCGCCGCCTACCGCGGCGTCGGGCTGCCGGAAGTGGTGCGCGACGGCCGCGACGCCGCCGCCCGCACCCTCGAGCACCTCGCTCAGGAGTCCTGATCCGCGCCATGCCCAAGACCCTGCGCGAACTCGCCCGATGCCCCCACGCGCCCTCGCGCTGCGTGCTGGATGACGAGGTGGCCGCCTCGGGACGCAGCGAGGAAGAAGTGCTCGCCCCGCTGCGCGAACGGCTCGCGGTTATGCGCGCCTCGATCACGAAGGGGCTGGCCACCAAGGCGCCGAGCGTCGCCGGGTTGGTCGGCTGGAACGCCCAAACCCTCTGGGAGGCGGACGACCCCATGCGGGCCCCCTTGCTCAAACGGGTGCAGGCCTACGCCATGGCCGTGAACGAGGAGAACGCGCGCATGGGCCGCATCGTCGCCGCCCCCACCGCCGGCAGCGCCGGCACCTTGCCCGGGGCGCTCTTCGGCGTCGCCGATCACCTGGGGATTCCCGAAGAACGGCTCCTGATGCCCGTCGTCCTCGCCGCGGGGGTGGGCCAGATCATCAGCCGCACCATCTTCATCGCCGGGGCCAGCGGCGGCTGCCAGGCCGAGATCGGCTCGAGCGCCGCGATGGCCGCCGCCGCGGTGGTCGAGCTGCTCGATGGCACCGCCGCTCAGGCGGTCCACGCCGCGGGGCTGGCCCTGCAGAACACCCTGGGCCTCGTCTGCGACCCGGTGGGCGGATTCGTCGAGGTGCCCTGCGTGATGCGCAACGGTTTCTACGCGGTGCACGCGATCAGCGCCGCCCAGCAGGCGCTCGCCGGCATCGAGAGCCCCATCCCCGCCGACGAGGTCGTCCTGGCGATGGCCAGCATCGGGCGGCTGCTGCCCCCCGAGCTGAAGGAAACCGGCGAGGGCGGGCTGGCCCAGACCCCTACAGGAAAGAAACTCGCCCAGCAGGCCCTCGGCGAGTCGGACGACGCGGACTAGCTACTCGACGTCGGGTTCGGCCAGCGCCTCGCCCAGAAGCTCGTCGCTGGCGACGCCGGCGAACCACTGCGCTTCGGTAATGCCGTCGAAGGTGACGATGAATTCGGCGTACTTCGCGCCCATGAGGCTGCCGTCGGTGCTGTAGGGGTAGTCGGCCGACATCAAGCGGTCGGCGATGCGCTCCACCGTTTCGCGGGGTCCGCGCACGCGAACCCTGAAGTGTTCGATCTCCACCTGGGGCTTGAGCACGTCCACCTCCTTCACCGCCAGCTTAGCGAGCGTGCGGCTGGCGTATGTCCCCCCGCCCGGGCGCGGAGCGGATCAGTTTTCCGGAGCTGCGGCATCCTCCTCCGGCGCCCGGGGACGCAGCAGCGGGAAGAGGATGACGTCGCGGATCGAGGGCTGGTCCGTGAGGATCATCGTCAAGCGGTCGATGCCCAGCCCCATGCCGCCCGCTGGGGGCATGCCGTGCTCGAGCGCGGTAAGGAAGTCTTCGTCGACGCGGTGGGCCTCCTCGTCGCCCCCCTCGCGGCGGCGCGCCTGCTCCTCGAAGCGCTCCCGCTGGTCCAGGGGGTCGTTGAGTTCCGAGTAGGCCGGGGCCAGCTCCATCCCCGCGACGAAAAGGTCCCAGCGCTCGGTCAGGCCCTCCCGCTCGCGGTGCTTCTTGGCCAGCGGGCTGATCACCGCAGGGAAGTCGAAGACGAAGGTGGGGTCGTGCAGCTCTTCCTCGACGTAGAGCTCGAAGAGCTTGTCGAGGAGTTTGTAGCTGGGCACCTCGATGAGCTCGGGGTGCTTGGCGTCGGCCCAGATGCGCAGGCGGTCGAGGTCGAGGGGGTCGAAGTCGAGGCCCGCCTTCTCGCGCAGCACCTCCACGAAAGAGAGCCGGCGGAACGGAGGCGTAAAGTCGATCGTCCGGCCCCGGTACGAAAGGGTATGGCCCCCCGTCAGCTCCCGCACCAGACTCGAAAGCATGGCCTCGGTCATCTCCGCCATGTCCTGGTAGTCGGCGTAGGCCCAGTAGGCCTCGAGCATCGTGAACTCAGGGTTGTGCTGAGCGTCGATGCCCTCGTTGCGAAAGACCCGGCCCAGTTCGAAGACCTTCTCGAAGCCGCCCACGAGCAACTTCTTGAGCGGGAGTTCGAGCGAGATGCGCAGTTCGAACTCGTGGGCGAGCGCGTTGTGAAAGGTCTTGAAGGGCCGTGCCTCGGTGCCTCCGGCCGTGGGCAGGATGACCGGCGTTTCCACCTCGAGAAAGCCGCGCTCCTCGAGAAAGCGACGGATGTGCCGGACGACCCGGGCACGGGTGCGAAAGACGTCGCGCACCTCGGGATTGACGATCAGGTCGAGGTAGCGCTGGCGGTAACGCACCTCCTTGTCTTTGATGCCGTGCCACTTGTCGGGAAGCGGTCGCAACGCCTTGACCAGGGGCTGCCATCGCTCAACGGCTACGGTGACCTCGCCGGTCTTGGTGGTGAAGACCGTGCCCTCGACCCCGACGATGTCGCCGATGTCGAGCTTCCTAAGCAGGCGGTACTGCTCGGTGGCATCGCGGCTCAGGTAGAGCTGGATGCGCCCGCTCTCGTCGAGCAGGTGCGCAAAGGTCACCTTCCCCATCCGCCGGAGGCTGACCAGGCGGCCGGCAACGCGGACGCGCTCCTCGGGCCAAGCCTCTTCGGGTGCGGCCCCGGCGTGGGCTTCGAGGATCTGTGCCGCGTCGTGGCTCTTCGCGTAACGGTAAGGGAAGGGTTCGAACCCCGCCTCGACCAGGGCTTCCAGGTTGGCGAGGCGTTGTTTGAGCTGGTCGGGGGGCGGCCGCATCGCTAGGCACCCACGGAAAGGATTCGGTAACGCCGCTTGCCCGAGGGCGTGTCAACCCGAACCTTGTCGCCCTCCTTGTGGCCCAGCAGCGCCTTTCCCAGAGGCGACTCGTCGGAAACGCGCATGGGCTCTTCGAGCACCGTCGCCTCGGCCGGGGCCACGATTTGCAGGGTCAGGCTCTCGCCGGTCTTTTCGTCCTGGACGACGACGACCGAGCCGAGGGTGACCTTGTCGCCCTCGGCGCTCTCGATGATGACCGCTCGATGCAGGATGTCCTCGAGCGCGTCGACGCGCGCTTCGATCTGTGCCTTCTCGCGCTTGGCCTCCTCAAGCCCCGAGTCTTCGTAGTCCTCGAAGCTCTCCATCTGCTCCTGGAGGATCCGGGTGGCCTCCTCCAGACGCTTCTTCTCTTCGGCCAGTTCAAGCTGCAGTCGCTCGTAACCTGCTTTGGTCAGTTTTACCTCGCGTGCCATGCTGCCTCCTTCGGGCGCGACCGCCTGCGAACGACCCAGGGGGGCCCTGGGTCGGTCAGTGCAGTATAACGCGCGCCAGGATTTCCCTCAAATGCCGGGGCTCCGCACGCTCCGCGCAGGCCTGGGTGTCGGCGCAGAAGCTGCGGTAGAGGTAGTGCTGCCCCTCCCCCGCGGGCAGCTCCGCCCGGGCGAAGACCGCGGCGTGCCGGGCGATCTGCCGGCGGCAGGCGTCGCAGAGGACGGGCTTGCCGCTGGGGACCTTCTCCAGCACCTGGAAGCGCATTTCCAAGGGGTGCTCCCGGATGACGATCCGCCCTTCTTCGTCGCGGAAATAGAGCACCTCTCCCGCGGGCCAGAGCTCGGGCGGTGTCCCCGGGAAGTAGCGTGCGATGATGCTGCGCTCGTCGCAGTCCTCCGCCATCGCCCCTACTATACCCACCCGGGTTTGGGCGTCGCTTCACGCTTTTCAGTAGGTCCGCCCGTAGGCTGCAATTGTGACCCGTTACGCCGTGCTGCTGCTGCTGGGCATCGCCGCGGCCTCGTACTACTTTGCGAACCTTCCGGTCAGCAGCCCGCCGCCGCGGGATCGCGGTGTCGAACTCACCGGCGTGAAGCTGCGGCTCTATCCCCGCTCGGATCCGAAGGCCGAATGGGTGTTCTACGCCGCGCGCATCGAGAACAGCCCCGCAAAACGGACCTCTGTGGCCACCGGACTGCGCGAGGGGGCGCGCTACGTCGACGGCAAACTGGACCTCACCCTCGACGCCCCCGAGGTCACCATCGACCGCAACGACGACCTCACCCTGCCCTACGCGGTCATCCGCATCCCTCGCGAATGCTACGAGATCAAGCTGGGCGGCCAGGGCGAGCCCCCGGTGCGCATCCGCCAAGACCGCGGCTTCTACGCCCCCACCTTCACGCTCACGGGCCCCGGGATCTCGGTGCGCGGCGAGCGGTTCCGCTCGGACTTTAAACTGGAAGAGGCATCGTGGGAAAACGGAGAGGACATCGTCGAAATGGACAACGTCAAGGAGTGTGCCCCCAATGAGTAGCTCGCGCGTGACTCGAATCCTGTGGTTCCTGCTGATCGGCGCACTGGCCCTGGCGGCCGCAAACAGCCGCATCATCAAGATCACCTACGAGGACGGCCGTCGCAGCGGCAACCTGCGCAACGGTCCCTGGATCTACGAGAGCAACCGGCCCGACGGCATCGTGGGCACCGTCGGCGATCTGCAGATCCTGGCGAGCAAAGCGGTGCTCGAGGCCCCCGAAGGCAGGAGCATGCAGGCCGCCGAAGGCGAGCGCACCGCAACCTTCGAGGGCGGCGTCACGGTGACGCGCGGCCGACTCACCGCCAAGGGCCCGCGGCTCGTCTACTCCGAGGCCACCGGTCTGGGGGTGCTGGCGGGCCCCGCCGAGATGCACCAGGAACCCGCCAAGGAAGGCGAAGACCCCGTGGAGGTGCGCGCGCAGGAGATGAGCTTCGACGTCGACACCGACATCTCGACCTCGTCGGGAGGGGTGGTCCTGGCGAGCGGAAACCAGAAGGGGTGGGCCGACCGCGTCTACTACGAAGAGGAACGCGGCCTCGCCGTCTTCACCATGGACCAAGGCACGGTCAAGCTGGTGCGCGAGCGCAAGGACGGCGAGCTCGTTATCAACGCGCCCGAGGTGCGCAGCCTCACGCGCAGCAAGAAGCTGATCGCCACCGGCGGGGTGAAGCTGGTCGACGGCGAGATCACCACGACCGGCGACGCCCTCTACTACGACGACGAGACCGGTGAGGCCATCGTGATCGGCAACCCCGCGCGCAGCGTCAACGCCGCCGAGGGGTTCAAGACCTCGGGCGGCACGCTGCTGCACAACGTCAACAAGCACCGGGTGCAGGTCTACCGCAAGCCCTTCACCCTGCCCGCCGAGGAGTTCAAGAAGGTTGAGGAATAAAACCGCGGCCGTCTTCGCCCTCGTGCTCGTGCTCTGGGCGGGGGCGCAGCAGCCGGACGAGGCCTGCGCCAACTGCCCCACGGTGGAGCTCGAGCGCGAGGGAAAACCCATCGTCGCCGTGAAAACCAGCCCCGACGACGTCAGCGACGTTTTCGTCATCGAGTACCTGGACGTTCAGACGGGCTACCTCGAGGCACTCGACCCCGACGCCCGCCGGGCGCAGGTGGCGGACGTGGCGCTGTGGTTCGACGCGCGCACGCGCCTGGACCCGGCGCTGCAAACCGGTGACTTCGTCTGGGCCGTCTACAACCCCGACCTCGACGACGGCAGCGGACGGGCCTATCTGCTCGAGCTGCTCCCCTACCCCGAGGCGGAGCCCGCCCATCACGCCCTGCAACGCTTCCTGATCTACGACCCCGCCCCCTACCGCACCCGGGTCCGCTTTGGCAAGGACACCGAAGCCTACGGCCACATCGCCCAGGTCGAACGCGTCAAAGGCGTGCGGGAGCGGGTCGTGCTCGGCGACGGCGAGGTCACCTACCTCGCCGACGCCGACCGCCTCGAGGTGAACTTCTCGGACGGCGACCAGGCCGTCGAGGTGGTGCAAGGGAAAAGCCGTGCCTGGGGGCGCCGCCTCGAATACGACAACGCATCCGGCAAGGCGCGGGTGGCCGGCCCCATCCGGCTCGAGCGCGCCGGGGAAAAACCGCTGAGCGGCTCGTCGCAGAGTCTCATCTACGACCTCGACGAGGACACCCTCACCCTGCAGGGGGAGGTGGTCCTGGTACAGGAGGGACGCACCACCCGCGCGAACGCCGCCTACGTGGTCGAATCGGAAGGGTACGCCTACTTGTACGGAGATCCCGTGGTCAGCAAGGGCCCCGACGGCGAGGTGCGTGGCCGCGTCGTGCGCTACCGGCTCGACTCGGGCGAACTCCTCCTGCTTGAGGGCATCGAAGCCGTTTTCGACGACGCCCCCTAGGGTGCGTCCATCTCCAGCAGACGGCGCGCTGCGGCCTCGTCGGTGATCAGCACGTTCACGTAGTGTCCCCGCAGCGCCCCGTGGATCGCCTGGGCCTTGACCGCGCCCCCGGCCACGCCAATCACCGTGTCGATGCGGCGCAGGGCGTCGTGGTCGATGCCGATGACTCGACGGTTCAGCTCGATGTCGAGCCAGCGGCCGTCGAAGCCGTAGTGTTGCGCGCAAACGTCGCCGACCGCCCCGCTCTTGCGGATCTCCGCGGCCTCGGCCTCGCTGAGGTAGCCGGCGCGCACCAGGCTGTAGTAGCCGGACCGGGTGGTGCCAATGCCCACCAGAGCGATGTCGGACCTGCGGGCCCGCTCCAGCGTCTCGCGGATGTGGCGCTCACCCAAGAGGGCCTGGCGCGCCGCAGCGCCGTCCACGATCAGCGGCGCGTGCAACTGGTAGCTGCGGCAACCAAGGCGTTCAGCCAACAGCTGCGCCAGGATCGGGCCGCTCGTGGGCGTGGCCTCGGCGCCCGTCGCCCCGATGAGCTGGACGACCTCGACGTTCTCGTGCACGCGCGGGCGAATCGCGCGAATCATCTCGTACAGCGCCCCGCCCCAGGAGATCCCGATCGTCATGCCGTCGTGGAGAAGGTCCTCGAAGTAGCGGGCCGCAAGCTCGCCCAGTCGTTTGAGGGTGCGCTCGTAGGCCTCGTCCCGGCCGGCGAGGACCCGCACGTCTTTTAGGCCGTAGCGTCGCTGCAACTCCGCGGCCAAGCCGGGAGAGGTCTGCAGGGGATGGTGCACGATGATCTCCACCACCCCGCGCTCACGAGCCTCGGTGATCAGGCGCGAAACCCCCGAGCGCGAGATGCCCAGCAGGGCGGCGATCTCCTGCTGGGTCTTCTGCTCCTCATAGTAAAGCGAAGCCACGCGCGCCAGGTAGGCGAGGCGGTCTTCGCGCGGGCGGCCCCGGGCGGCTCCGCGTTCGGCCTCATTCATCGACGATGCCCTCCCCGTGTGCACATACGTGATATTACTCTAACACACCGAAGAAGCGCCTCCACAAGCTGGCGTTCGATGACGCGCGCTTTTTACGGGGTGTCCGGCCCTTGACACGCTCTCGCGGAGCGACTTAGGATGTGCACATAAGTTACAACGCGCTGTCATATGTGATTTCAGCGCAGACGCCCAGGAGGCCCCTACGCCATGGTGTTGAACGTAGACGCATCCAGACCGACCCGTCCCCTCCGGAGGAAACGGTGAGCGCCGCCCACGCCTCCGCGGCCCCCAGCGACGCGCCGCTGCTGCGCCTTGAAGGCGCCTGGAAGGTGTTCGCCGGCGTGCCTGTGCTGCGGGGAATCGACTTCGAGGTAGCCCACGGCGAGATCCACGCGCTTTTGGGCGGAAACGGATCCGGCAAGTCCACCACGATGAAGATCATTACAGGGGCCTACGCCCTCGACGCCGGTCGGCTCGTGCTGGAAGGGCGTCCCGTGCGCCTGGACTCGCCCCGCGCCGCGCACGAGCACGGCATCTACATGGTGCCGCAGGAGCCCCACGTCTTCCCGCACCTCTCCGTCCTGGAAAACCTGGGAATCGGGTTGGGGATGCCGCCTGCGGAGCTAGCGGACAGGGTGGCGCCGCTCATCGAGAAGCTGGGCTTCGAGGTCAGCCTGGACGAGCAGGGTGCCTTTCTGAGCATCGCCCAGCAGCAGCTGCTGGAGATCCTCAGGGGGCTGTTGCGGCGCGCGCGGCTGTTGATCTTCGACGAACCCACCTCGGCCCTCACCTTCAGGGAGGCCGAGAGCCTGTTCCAGCGGATGCGCGCCCTGGCCGGCCGCGGCATCGGCATCGTCTTCATCTCCCACCGCCTGGGCGAGGTAATGGAGGTGGCCGACCGCATCAGCGTGCTACGCGACGGCCGCATGGTGCTCAGCGACCGGCGCGAACGCCTGACCCCCCAAGACCTCATCGAGGCCATGGTGCCGCCCGGATCGGCATCGACCGGCGCCAAACCGACGGGGCGTGAAAAGCGGGCCCGCCGTGAGGGGGACCGCCCCCTGCTCACGGTGCGGGGGTTGAGCAGCGAGGCCTTCACGGACGCGAGTCTGGAGGTCTATCCGGGCGAGGTCCTGGGCCTCGCCGGGCTGGTGGGGTCGGGCCGCACCGAACTGTGCGAGGCGATCGTGGGCATCGACCCGCACGCGCGCGGCGAGGTGCTCGTGCACGGCCGCCCCCTCCCCCGCCGCTCGCCGGCACGCTGCCGCGAGCAGGGTCTCGTCTACGTTCCCGAAGACCGCCACGCCCACGGCATCTTCCTCGAGCTCCCCAGCGTCTATACGATGACCGCCGGCATCCTCGACCGCCTCGGCCAGCTCTTCCTCGAGACCCGAAGGGAAGCCGAGGTGGCCGACGGCTTCGTGCGCTCTCTGAACATCAAGCTGAGCAGCATGTGGCAGCCTGCGGGGACGCTCTCGGGGGGGAACCAGCAAAAGGTCGTGCTCGCGGGGGCGCTCGCGGCCGAGCCCAGGGTCGTTATCCTCGACGAACCCACGCGTGGCATCGACGCTTCCGCCCGCCAGGACGTCTACCGGTTGATCCGCTCGCTGACCGGCGCCGGGGTCGGGTGCTGCTGATCTCCTCCGAGCTGGAGGAGGTGGTGGAGCTGAGCGACCGGCTGTTGGTGATGCACCGCGGCCGCGTCGTCGAACGCCTCGAGGGGGGGAACCTCACCCTGGAGCGCGTCACCGCAGCCTCGTTCGGAATGGCGGAGGGGCGGCCATGAAGCATCTCGTGCGCAGCCGTGAAGCGCTGGTCACTCTGCTGCTCGTCCTGCTCGTCGTCGTCACCGGGCTGTTCAACCCCAACTTCTTCAAGGCGGCCTCGATCGTCGAGATCTTCAACGCCAGCCTCACCCTGGTGCTGATCGCCCTGGGCGAGATGTTCGTCATTCTCACCCGCGGCATCGACGTCTCGGTCGGCGCCACCGCGGGGCTGGCGGCGGTGGTGCTGGGCACGACGCTGAACCTGGGCTGGCCGGTGGGCGCCGCCGTCCTTGCGGCCGTGCTCGCTGGAACCCTGGCCGGTGCCCTCAACGCCTTCGGCGTGACCTTCCTGCGGGTGCCCCCCATCATCATGACCCTGGGGACCCTCGGCATCTACCGGGGGCTGATGCGCATCGTCACCGGCGGCAGCTGGATCGAAAACCTGCCGCAGAGCATCAAGGAGCCCAACCTCTGGGGCTTCCTGGGCGTCCCCTTCTTCGTCTGGGCGACCCTGGCCCTGCTGGCGCTGACGGCGTTCGTCACCCTCAGGGTGCGCCTCGCCCGCTACTTTTACGCTGTGGGGGACAACGAAACCGGCGCCTACCTGCTGGGCCTTCCGGTCCGCTGGACCCAGTTCGCCGCCTACACCCTGGCGGGCACCTTCGCCGCCTTCGCCGCGGTCGTCTTCACCTCGCAGATCGGCTTCGTCTCCATGAACGCCGCCGACGGGTTCGAGCTCAAGGCCATCGCCGCCAACGTGCTGGGCGGCGTCAGCCTCACGGGCGGTGTGGGCACGCCCGTCGGGGCCGCCATCGGCGCGCTCTTCCTCACCGCGGTGCACAGCATGCTGATCTTCCTGGGCGTTCCGGGGATCTGGGACAACGCCTTCGCGGGGATCATCCTCCTCGTCGTCGTCTACGTCGACTACCGCGTGCGGAGCGCGCTCGAGCTGCAGCGGCGTCAGGCCCGCATCCGCGGCGACGCGGGAGGTGGCGCATGAAGTGGGCGCGCTATCTGCGCAGCTGGGAGTTCGCGCTCTTCGCGCTCCTGCTGCTCGAACTGGGCGTGCTGGGGCTGGTGAACCCCGTCTTCTTCAACCTCGAGAACCTGCTCTACTCGACGCTCGACTTCACCCACATCCTCTTCGCGGCGCTGCCCCTGACCCTGGTCATCATCGCCGCGGGCATCGACATCTCGGGCGTCTCGGTGATGGGGCTGGCCTCGATCACCCTGGGCCTCGTCTGGGTGGCTGGGGTGAACGTCTTCGCCGCGCTGGCCGTGGCCCTGCTGGTGGGCGTTCTCGCCGGCGCCTTCAACGGCTTCTTCGTGTCCCGCACCGACGTCAACCCGCTCGTCATCACCCTCGGCACCCTCTTCATGTTCGCGGGTCTGGCCCAGGGCATGCCGGCGCTCCTCGACAAGCTGGGCTTCAAGGCCTACGGTTCGGCCGGCCTCGCCGCCTACCAGTACGAAGGCATCACCGGCCTGCCCGACGCCTTCATCGCCCTGACCGAGGGCAGCCTGGGCATCGTGCCCTACCCGTTCCTCGCCGTGTTGTTCTTCGCCCTCGTGCTTTCGCTGCTGCTCCACAAGACCCGCTTCGGCCGCTACCTCTACCTCATCGGCGTGAACCCCAAGGCCGCCGTCTACAGCGGCGTCCCCATCCGCCGGGTGCTCGTCTGGGCTTACGTGTTCAGCGGATTCGGTGCGGCGCTGGCGGGGGTGATGCTGACCTCCTACTTCACCTCGGCGCGCGCCGACCTGGGAGGCGACGCCCTTCTGCCCATCATCACCGCGGTGGTGCTGGGCGGGGCCGACATCCTGGGCGGCAGCGGCACGATTCTGGGCACGCTGCTCGCGGGGATGATCCTGGGTTTCCTCCGGCAAGGGCTGCTGGCGCTGGGGGTCACCAACGACCTGATTCAGGTCGTGGTGGGCAGCCTGCTGATCCTCGCAATGGCGGCCAAGCAGCTGCTGCACGTCTACGGAGAGTACCGCCTGAAACGCAAGGCGCTTTCCTCGAGGGACGGGAGGTGATCGCCTGACCCAGCTAGCGGCCCCAGGCCTTGGTTTCGCAGAGGAGGTTTGACATGCGCAAGAAATTTTCACTGGTTTTCGTGGCGGCTCTGATCCTCGCCGCATTCGCAGGCACGGCTTTCGCCAAGGACGTTAAGATCGCCTTCATTCCCAAGCTCACCGGGGTGGGCTTCTTCGAGTCGGGGGGCAAGGGCGCCGTGGCCATGGGCAACATGCTCGGTATCAAGGTGAAGTACGACGGCCCCAGCACCGCGAGCGTCTCCGGTCAGATCGAATACATCAACAACTTCGTCAACCAGGGTTACGACGCCATCGCCATCTCGGCGCTCTCCCCCGACGGGCTCAACCAAGCGCTCAAGCGGGCGATGAAGAAGGGCGTCATCATCCTGACCTGGGACTCCGACGTCAACCCGCGCTACCGCACCTTCTACATCAGCCAGGGCACGGCGCAGCAGCTGGGTGAGCTGCTCGTAAAGATGGCCGCCGACCAGATGGACGACCCCAAGGGCAGCCCCAAGAAAGTGGCCTTCCATTACTCGAGCCCGACGGTAACCGACCAGAACCAGTGGGTCGTCGTCGCCAAGAAGGTGATCGCCGAGCAGTACCCCAACTGGGAGATCGTCGACACCGTTTTCAGCCACGAGGACGCGCAGAAGGCCGTGCAGGTCCCCACCGCGCTCTTCCAGGCGCACCCCGACCTGGACGCGGTAATCTGCCCCGACGCCAACGCGCTGCCCGGCACCGCCCAGGCCGCCGAGAACCTGGGCATCGCGGGCAAGGTGATCGTCACCGGCTTCTCGACCCCCAACGTGATGCGGCCCTACGTCAAGCGTGGGACGGTCAAGGCCTTCGGGCTCTGGGACGTGGTCAAGCAGGGCAAGCTGGCCATCTACGTGGCCAACCTGCTGGTCCAGGGCAAGCAGCTGCACGTGGGCGACGAGTTCGACGTTCCCGACGTGGGTCACGTGAAGGTTTCGCCCAACTCGGTGCAGGGCTACGACTACCAGGGTGAGGTCAACAACGGCATCATCCTCCTGCCCGAACGCGTCGTCTTCACCATCGACAACATCGACGACTACGACTTCTAGCCCTCGAGCCCGGCCGGCCGCCGGCCGGCCGGGGTAGTCTGGAGGCGGCATGCGCCATCTTCTAGCCCTCGACGCCGGAACCGGAAGCGGGCGCGCGGTGCTCTTCGACGAGGAGGGCCGCCAGCTGGCGTCCGCCGGACGGGAGTGGACGCACCGCGAGGAACCCGGCCACCCCGGGTCGATGACCTTCGAGCGCGAACGCAACTGGGAACGGCTCGCCGGCGCCGTACGAGAGGTGTTGGCGCAGGTTCCCAGGCCGAACGTCGTGGCCGTCAGCACCACGAGCATGCGCGAGGGCATCGTCCTCTACGACGAACAGGGACGCGAACTCTGGGCCTGCGCCAACGTGGACGCGCGGGCGGTGCGGGAGGTGCGCGAGCTGCGCGAGCGCGATCCCGAGCTCGAGCGCTGGGCCTACCTGCGCTCGGGGCAGACCTTCGCCCTGGGGGCGGCGCCGCGGCTGCTCTGGCTCGAACGCCACCAGCCGGAGATCTACGAGCGGGCCGCCCGGCTCGCCATGCTCAGCGACTGGATCGCGGTGCGCCTGGGTGCCGAGATCGCTCTCGATCCCACAAACGGGGGCACCACGGGCCTTTTCGACCTAAAGACCCGCCGCTGGGACCCCGAGCTCTTCGACCGCCTCGGCATCAAGCCGGTTTTCCAGGAAACGCCCGTTCGTAAAGTCGGTGCCGTGATCGGGGAGGTCAGCCCTGAGGCCGCGGCCGCGACCGGCCTCGCGGCCGGAACGCCGATCGTGATGGGCGGCGGCGACGCCCAGCTGGGCACCGTCGGCCTAGGTGTGACGCGGCCCGGCGAAGGGGCGATCCTCGGGGGCTCCTTTTGGCAACAGGAGGTCAACCTCGACGGGCCCAGGTCGGACGCGAGCGGCCGCATGCGCCTCAACTTCGCCCCCGACCCCGCCCAGTGGCAGGCCGAGGCCATCGTCTTCTTTCCCGGCATCGCGGCGCGCTGGTTCCGCGACGCCCTGGCTCCCGACCTCAAGGAGCGCGCGGCCCGCGAAGGGCGTGACGCCTACGCACTTCTCGAGGAATTGGCGCAGACGGTGCCGCCGGGTTCGCACGGCATCACCCCCGTCCTCTCGGACGCAATGGACTACAGCCACTGGCGGCACGCGGCGCCCTCGTTCCTCAACTTTCCGCTCGATCCCGAAAAGGCCCACCGCGGCGCGTTCTTCCGGGCGCTTCAGGAGAACGCCGCGCTGGTCACCCGGGCCAACCTGGAGCGCATCGCGGCACTGACCGGCGCTCCGCTTGCCTCCGCGGTCTTCGCCGGGGGCGCGGCCAAGGGGCGGTTGTGGCCACAAATCGTTGCCGATGTGCTGCAGATTCCACTCAAGATCCCGGTGGTGAAGGAGGCCACCTCCCTCGGCGCGGCGATCGCGGCCGCCGTGGGCGTGGGGATCCACCGTAACCTGGAGGAGGGAGCGCGGGCCTGGGTGGCCTGGGAGCGCGAGGTCGAGCCCGACCCGGCGCTGGCGGAGGTCTACGACGAGGCCTACCGGCGCTGGAAGGCGGCCTACCCCGCCCAGCTCGAGCTCGCCGACCGGGGCGTGACCCGATCCATGTGGCGCGCGCCCGGCGAGTAAGGAGGCAGGATCCACTTGAAGCCGTTCATCATTCACGAAGACGAGGTGGCCTACCGCTTCGACGGGGTCTCGGGGCCCAAGTACCTGCTGCGCGGTCCCCGGTCCGACTTCGGCATGGTGGTCCTCATGCCCGGCGAGGACTTTCAGACCCACTACCACCGTGCGGTCGAGGAAAACTTCTTCACCCTCGAGGGCGAGGTGGAGATCTACATCAACGGGGAGCGCCACAGCCTGCGGCCCGGCGACCTCTGCCACGTCCCGCCGATGCACCCGCACTACCTGATCAATCGCGGGGCCGCACCCTGGAAGGCGATCTTCGTCAAGGCCCCCTACGATCCCAAGGACAAGGTCGACGTCGACTGGCTGCCCGGCCAGCCCTTTCCCGAGATCCGCTGATCCTAAACCGAACGCCGCCCCCGGTTCCGGGGGCGGCGGATTCCGTGCGGCCGCGTTCAGATCTTGCGGGGGCGGGTCTCGCGAACGTCCAGCACTTTTTCGTCGGCGTTGCGCAGGCGGTCGACGACGGTGTCGAGCCCCTCGCCGGTGATGCGCAGGACGACGATGCGGTAGCCGTCGTGCCGGCCCGCAGTCGCCACCGAGACGATGTTGCTGGGCTTGACCGCCGCCCCGAGGCGCTCGAGCGCGCCGGGTTTGTCCTCGACGTCGAGGGTGACCCTAAGCCCCCCTTCGCGCATGCCCATCACCTCGATGAAGGCCTTCAGGACGTCCGTGATCGTGATGATCCCCACCAGCCTGCCCTCGCTGAGCACCGGCAGGCCGCCCACCTTGTACTCCTCCATCAAAAGGGCTGCCTCCTCCAGGGGCTCGTCGGCGTCCACGGTGATCACCGGCTTGGCCATGACCTCGGAGACCGTGAGCTTGGAAAGCAGGTAGTTGAGCTCCCAGACCGAGAGGGTCGTCGCCTTGGAGGGCATCGCGTCCTTGAGGTCCTTGTCCGTCACGATCCCCACCAGACGGTCGGCCTCGAGCACGGGCAGGCGCCGGTACCCCTGGTCCTTGAGCAGCTTGATGGCGTCGAGTACCGGGGTATCGGGGGTCACGGTACGGGGGTTGGGCGTCATCCAGTCGCGTACGAGCATGCGTTCCTCCTTCCCTACCATTCTATTACGTTTTACGATGCAGACGGCACTCTCACGGCCTGTTCACCGCCCCTGCGTAGACTCGTCTTGATGAAACGAACCGCCCTTGTATCCTTTGCGTTGCTCTTCGCGATGATCGGAGTGCTCGGCCTCAGCCAGAACAAGGAGATCCCCAGCCGCGTCGGTTACATCGACGCGCAGAAGGTGATCGAGGCCCATCCCAAGTACGACGAGATCAAGGCGCTGCGCTCCCAGGCGGACGCCGAGCTGAAACCCATCGCGGAGCAGCTGCGTGCCCTCGAGCCCAAGATCCGCGACGGCAGTGCGACGGCCAAGGAGCGCCAGGACTTCGACAACCTGCAGAAGGTCTACACCGAAGCCTCCAAGAAGTGGCAGGACAAGATCAACGCCGCGCTCGCGCCGATAACCAAGGAGATCGACGCCACGATCGCCCGCGTGGCCGCCCAGAACGGCTTCGCCATGATCCTCAGCGCCAACGTCGCGGGGCAGTCGGGCCTCGTCGTCTACGCCTCCCCCGACATCGACGTTACCGATCTGGTCATCCGCGCCCTCTCGGCCCAGTAAGCCACCCCCCTCTCTCGGCCGGC
>JALSIA010000068.1 GCA_026981865.1 Thermaceae bacterium | reverse complement strand
CCTGAATTTACGCAGACCGCTGTGGGATTTACCCTCGTCTGGCCTGCGTTCTTCGCCTTCCCTGATCCGTGCTTTCAAGATCCCCGCACCCGCTGGGCGCAAGACTCAAGATAGCAAATGCAGGGAGGGCTGTCAACCGCCGCGCCGGGCTGTGCAGGGGCTGCGCTAGGATAGGGGTGTGGAACTGCTGCTGGTGGTGCCCCACCCCGACGACGAGGTCTTCGGGGCGGGCGGGGTGCTCTACGAGGCCGCCCGGCGCGGCTGGAGCACGGGGCTGATCACGCTCACGCGCGGCGACCGGGGAAAGGACCTGGGGCTGTGCAGCCGCGAGGAGCTGCCCCGAGTGCGCGAGGAGGAACTGCGCCGCTCGGCGGCGATCCTGCGGGTGGGACGCCTGGAGGTCTACGGTTTCCCCGACCAGGGCGTCGCGGAGCACCCGGAGATCGTGGACCTGCTCGCGGAGCGCTTCGAGGCGCTCGTGCCCGAGCGCGTCGTCACCTTCCCACCGAACGGGCTCAACCGTCACCCCGACCACGTGGCCACCCACCGCTGGGTGGTGGAGGCGCTGGCGCGCTACGGGCCGGTAAAGCTCTACTACTATGCGCCGCCGCGGCCCTACCCGGGTTTCCGGGAAGGGTGGAAGCCGCCGACGCATCGCGTCGTGCTCGACCACGGGGCCCTCGCGGTCAAGCTCAAGGCCATGGCGCAGTACCGCACCCAGGCGCTTTCGGTGCTGAAGATCATGAACGCGGCCGCGCCGCGGTTGCTGGAGGAGACCTTCCACCTGGTCGGCTACGTTGGGGAGGGGCGGGAAGGGCTGGACTGATGGCGCGCCTGCGCATGCTCGAGCACACCGCCGATGTGGGTTTCGAGGTGGAGGCCGACTCCCTCGCCGGCGTCTTCGAAGCTGCAGCCGACGCGCTTCTGCACGTGCTCTTCGACGTCGGGTTGCCGCGGCAGGGCCGTCGCCGAGATCGGCTTACGCTTACGGCGCCCGACTTGGAAACGCTGCTGGTGCGCTGGCTCGACGAGCTGATCTACCGGGTGCAGACCCGGGGCGAGGTCCCGGTCCGCACGCGGGCGCGGCTGGAGAAGGTTCCGGAAGGGCAGCGGCTCGAGGCCGAGCTGGACCTTCTGCCCTTCGAGGAAGTGCGGGACCGCTTCGCCGGCGAGGCCAAGGCCGCCACCTACCACGGCCTGGCCGTCGAGGAGGCGGACGGGCGCTTTCGGGCGCGGGTGATTCTGGACGTCTGAGAGGAGGCGGACCGTGGACGTATCGTTCGTGCAGGAGGACCGCTACACCTTCCGCATCCCGCGGAAGGGGAAGATGCGCGTGGGTGCCGTCTTCTTCGCCTCCAAGCGCATCCTCGCCCACCTGGAGAGCGAAGACTACGCCTCTCTGGTGCAGCTCATGAACGTGGCCACCCTGCCGGGCGTCGTAGAGCCGGCGCTGGCCATGCCCGACATCCACTGGGGCTACGGCTTTCCCATCGGCGGGGTGGCCGCCTTCGACCCCGAGGCCGGCGGGGTGGTGAGCCCCGGCGGGGTGGGGTTCGACATCAACTGCGGGGTGCGCCTGCTGGCCAGCGGCCTGGAGCGGCGCGACCTGGAACCGCGCAAGGCCTGGCTGGCCGACCGACTCTACGAGCGCGTACCCGCGGGGGTGGGCTCGAAGCGGCGCGACGTCAAGCTGAACCGGCGCAGCCTGGCGCGGGTGCTCGAGGAAGGGGCGGGCTGGGTGGTGCGGCAGGGCTGGGGCGAACCCGACGACCTCGAGTTCATCGAGTCCGGCGGGCGGCTCGAGGGGGCCGACCCCGGCCGCGTCTCCGAGCGCGCCTACGAGCGGGGCCTGCCGCAGCTCGGCACCCTGGGCTCGGGCAACCACTTCCTGGAGGTGCAGTACGTCGAGCAGGTCTACGACCCCGAGGCCGCCGCGGCCTTCGGCCTGCACCAAGACCAGGTGACCGTCCTCATCCACACCGGCTCCCGCGGCCTCGGCCACCAGGTCTGCCAGGACCACGTGCAGAAGTTCCTGCAGGTCGCCCCCAAGTACGGCATCGAGCTGGTGGACCGGCAGCTCGCCGCCGCCCCCATCGAAAGCCCCGAGGGGCGGGCCTACCTGGGGGCGATGGCCGCCGCCGCCAACTACGCCTTCGCCAACCGCCAGCTCATTACCCACTACGTGCGCGAGGCCTTCGAGGCCGCCGGCTTCGCCCCGCGCGAGCACGCGTTGCGGGTCGTCTATGATTTGGCCCACAACAACGCCAAGTTCGAGAGCCACGCAGGCCGCCGGGTGCTGGTGCACCGCAAGGGGGCGACCCGCGCCTTCGGCCCCGGTGCGCCCGACCTGCCCCCGGCCTACGCCTCCGTGGGGCAGCCGGTGCTGGTGCCGGGCGACATGGGGCGGTACTCCTACGTCCTCGTGGGCACCGAGGGGGCGATGGAAAAGAGCTTCGGCTCGAGCTGCCACGGCGCCGGCCGGGTGCTGAGCCGGACGCGCTCGAAGAAGCAGGTCAAGGGTCGCGACCTGGTGCGCGAGCTGGCCGCGGCGGGCATCGAGCTGCGGGCGACCAGCCGCCGCACCGTGGCCGAGGAGGCCCCCGAGGCCTACAAGGACGTGGCCGAGGTGGTGAAGGTGGTCGAGGGGGCCGGGATCGGGCGGCGGGTGGCGCGGCTGCGGCCGCTGGTGGCCGTAAAGGGGTGAACGCGCCGGTATGGGCGAAGGGAGGAACAGGGGCCCCAAGGTGCGCAGGGCGGAAGCAGGCGACGCCCGGGCAATCGCCCGGGTGCACGTGAACACCTGGCGGCAGACCTACCGGGGCATCGTCCCCGACGCGGTCCTGGACGCCTTGAGCGTGGACGAGCGCGAAGCCATGTGGCGGCGTGCCGCCCGCCCGCGGCCTGCGGGCGGGCTGTTCGTGGCTGAAACGGAAAGCGGGGTGGTGGGGTTCGCGGTGAGCGGGCTCGAAGAGCGCGGGCGCAGCGACTTCCCGGGCGAGGTGTATGCGCTCTACGTCTTACCTGCAAACCAGGGGCAGGGGCTCGGGACCCGGCTCTTCCGGGCGGCGGTCCGGTCGCTCTCCGAGGCCGGGTTGGACGCCGTCCTGGTCTGGGTGCTGAAGGCGAACCCCTACCGCCGCTTCTACGAGAAGCTGGGCGGCGAGCTCGTGGACGAAGGATCGGTGGAACTCGGAGGCGTGCGGCTGCCGACGGTCGCCTACGGCTGGCGGGAGTTGGCCGCATGGCTGGAGGTGCGGCGGTAGGGCCACGGCCCCGTTTCGGGTAGACTCGGTCACATGGAGTTGCGCGGGATTCTCTTCGACTGGGGCGGGGTCTTCACCGTGGGGACCTTCGACGGCCGCGTGGTGAAGAACACCGCCCGCCGTTTCGACCTGCCCCGCGAGCGCGTGGCCGACGCGTACTTCGCCGAGGTGCAGCGGCTCGAGCTCGGCGAGTGGAGCCTGCCGCGCTTCTGGGCCTACTTCGCGCAGGCGCTGGACGTGGAGGCGCCTTACGACGACTTCGAGGCCCTCTTCCTGGCTTCGG
>JALSIA010000067.1 GCA_026981865.1 Thermaceae bacterium | reverse complement strand
AGCTGGCCCGGACGCGCAGGTCGTAGCTGCCTGCGGCCGCGTTCGTGCCCACGGTCACGGTCATGGAGACGTAGTCCTGGCCGCCGGCGGTCCCCGTGGTGGCGATGCTGGTGGGCGAAATCGAAATCCAGGCCGGAGCCGGCGAACCGTCGGCCCGCTCGAGCGTAAAGGCGATGTCGCCGCTGAAGTCGGTCAGGTAGTCGATGATCAGGTAGTTATCGCCCGAACCCCCTACCTCGACGGTCATCGAATCGTAGTTGAAGCGAACGTTAAACTCCGGCGGCGGCTGCACCGCAAGGGAAAAGTCGACCGTGTGAACCGTGCCCCCCAGCTTCCCCACCAGGCGCAGGTCGTAGCTGCCCACCGCCACCGCCGGGTCGACGGCCAGGGCGAGCGCGTAGGGACCGCCGGGGACCGTCGCGCTCGTCGGCGTCAGGCCCAGGCCGGCGGGGGCCGGTGTGCCGTCCTGGCTTTCCAGGCTCAGGTTCAGCTCGCCGCTGACCCCCACCGCGTCGACCTGCAAAGTTAGCGCCGCCGACTCGCTCTGAGCGACGAAGATCTGATCGCTGGCGAGCGAAAGGGCAAAGCCCTTGACCGTCAGGTCGAGTCCCAGGTAGTGGGTCACCCCGCCGCCAGAGATCTTGAGGCGCAGCGGGTACGCCCCCAGGGCGGTGGCGCTGGCCACCTGGAGGGTGAGCGCCCTACTGCACCGGGCCGCTCACGCTGACGCTCGCCGGCGCGAGCGTGAAGCCTGGGACCGGCCGGTCGTCGGCGTCGACCAGCGCGAGGTCCACCGTGCCGGAAAATCCGTTCTGCGGCGTGAGGGTAAGGGTGGTGCTCGTGGATCCTCCGGGCTCGGCCTCCAGCACGGTCGGATCCAGCACCGCCTGGAAGTCGGGCGCCGGAGAAGTAACCGTGAGCGTCAGGCCGGCCCGGGCGGTATGCGAGCCGGACGTTCCCACCAGTTCGAGCGCGTAGGTGCCCGGAGCCACCGTGGCGGCCGCGTCGATCGTGAGGGTGTACGGCCCTCCCGGCACCTGCACGCCGGCCGGGGCCACGTCCACCCCCTGCGGCGCCGGGCCTCCGCCGCGTGACCGCAGGCTGAGGGCCACTTCCCCCGAAAACCCGCCCGTCGCGGTCACGCCCAGTTGAACGGTCGCCGAGCCGCCGGCCTCCAGGCTCAGGCTCTCCGGCTCGAGCGCCAGCGAAAAACCCGCGTCATTCGTTGGCGCGGGCTGCGAACAGGCGGCGATCCACAACGCTGCGAAAACCAGCCAAACGGTTCCTGCCCATCGGTACGAACGCGTTTTCATGTATCGATGCCTCCTTATTAAAGCTACTTGTTAAGGGAAACTACTGGACACTGATATTTGTACCTATCTATATGTAGAGCATTGCGCCGTGGCCCTGGCGCCAAGATTCGCCTTATCCGAGACCGAATACCCCGCGTCGGAGGTGGCCCGTTTTGGATGGGTTGGTCGCGCTAAGCGCGAGCGAATGGGTTCAGCTCCCGTAGCATGTTCAGCAACGGAGCGCCCCCCGGCACCCCGGCAAGCCCAGGTGGAACGAGCACGCCCCTCGTCTCGGGAAGCTTTCGGTAGGCTCCAGCCAGCTGCGCTACCGTAGCCCTCGAAATTCGCTCGACGAGCGCCGGGTCGTACCAGTCCCCGGCTCGAGCCCGCAAGTCTTTGACGACGTAGTGCACCAGGCTTTCTTCGTCCGTGCCCTGCGCGATGGTCACGTGGTAGGCGCGCTCGCCGGGTTTGGGCTGGAACGCCTTGCTGATCATCGCGTCGAGGCTGTCGGCGATGCGCAGGAGTCTGACCAAGAACCGGGTCGACGACGCCTCGGCCGCGAGCCGCCCTGCCAGGGGCAGTGCCCCGGCGGTGCGCAACGCGACGCCGTAGGGATATCCGCCGCTGGCCCAGTTCTCATGGTGGAGCAGGTTCATGAACGCCAGCTGGACGCAGGTGACCTGCCCCTGTTCCCGGACGCACGGTGAGAAGAGCAGCGCGCCCACAAGGGGGTGCAAGCGGATGAACATCCACTCGATTTCGTCGAGCCGCCCTTTCTTCGTTAGCACCTCCGGTGGAATGAGCAGCTTGCCGAGGTCGTGCAACAGGCCCAGGACGTAGACCCGGAGCGTCGAGGGCAGGATGAAGTCGGGGTACAGGGCCGCGAGCGCCGTAAGGATCATGCCCACCCGATGGCTGTGACCGTGGAAGGTGTCGTCGGGGTCGTGCCTGCGGTAGAACGCGTGCGACGTGCGGATGAGGCTCTCCAGCGAGGTGAACGAGAGCTGCCCCATCACGCCCCCGGCAATCTGGAGGCTGGTGTCCAGGAGCTCCTGCCGCAGGCTTTTTGCACCCCGAAGCGCACGCAGGTGGGCCTGCTCTTCGATGGTCTCGAAGACCGAGGTCGTCTGCCGCTTGACACCGTCCACCCTGCAGGACAAAGGGAGTTCAAAGTACGGCTCCTGCGCCGTGCCGGAAGGGAACCGGCTCAGCAGCGCGACCCTGCGGCGGTGCCAAATGGGGAGCAGCTTCTGGAAAAGGGCGCTGGCGTCGCTGTCGATCAAGACCCCCTCGCTGGCCAGGGCTTCGTCCCGCTGCTTTTTCTGCACCACCGAGCGGGCGAAACGAAGCAGGTTCCGTCTGACCACGGCGAAACTGCGCCGCCACGAAGACTTGGGAAACCGCAGACGTGCACGGGGCGAGACGATGACGTTCCCCTCACCGACCGGCCTGGGGATGGCGCTGTAGGTCACCTGCAGATCCGGGTACAGCCCCCGTACGAACAACCCGGTGAAGAGAGCGTTTTCCCAGAGCACGAACTGGGCCACGTCGCGCGGGAACAGCGCGCTGACGGCGACCAAGGCCTCGGGGACGTGTTCGTACAGGTATTCGGTGAAGGTCTTCTCGTTGCGCGCCAGGGTCATCGCGAAGGCGTTGCCTGCTTCGTTCGAGAGTTTTTGCAGGCGCAACGCGAACGACGCGGGCGAGAGCAGGTAATGCGCGGACAGCAGCGCCAAGCTGCTGCGCGTGATGGAGCGGGTAACGCTGTCGTTCCAGTAGCCGGGGGCCTCTTCGGGCAGCAGGGCTTCCCCGAAGTAGGCCAGGAACTGGAAGGCCTGCAGCGACAGGAAGAACTTCTTGAGCTCGCCTTTCAGGATCAGCCGCTCGAGATCCTCCTGCCCCTGCGCGGCGATGAAGAAGGGGTAGGCGGCCCGGTAGAAGGCCGCCCGCCGCTCGTGCGGCAGCGACTTGAACAGGCGGATCAGGTACAGGGCGGCGACCTGCAGGGGTTCTTCGGGCGTGGGAAAGAGCGGCAGGTGCCGCAGGCGGGTCTGCTGCGCCAGCTCGCCGAGTTCGATGAGCCGGATCCGCGGGCGCTTGCGCGTTGCGGCTTCTGCCGCTACGCGCTCGCGTACCTGATCAATCGTTAACTCCGTAATGATCGCCCCTTTACCGACCGGCACCGAAAGACGTGCTGTCGTTTGCCTTGCTATCACACACCGCAGGGAGCGCTCAAACGGATACGAACCGATTTTTCGTGATTACCGCAAAAAATCGCTTCTGTATAGCAACTTTGTACTCGGTACACCATGCTGACGGTCTTCACTCCGGGAATCTTCTGGACGGGGCCGACGGCCCCGTCCAGAAGAGCTGCATCCGCCCAGGTTCAGCGGTGCCGCAGGTGGTACGACTTGACCCGCGTCAGCTGATGGTAGCCCAGCTCGGAGAGGGTGATGCCGCGACCGGTGTCCTTGACGCCGGTCCAGGCCAGGGCCGGGTCGAGGTAGTCGGCCCGGTTCATGAAGACCGTGCCCGTCTCGATTCGCGCCCCCAGCCGTTCGGCCCGCTCCAGGTCACGCGTCCACAGCGAGGCGGTGAGGCCGTACTTGCTGTCGTTCATCAGCTCGAGCGCCTCTTCGTCGCTGCGGACCTTCATGATGCCCACCACCGGGCCGAAGGTCTCCTCGGTCATGACGCTCATCCGGTGGTTGACGTCCACCAGCACCTGCGGCGCCAGGTAGGGGGTGCCCTCCCGGGCTTGGGGGAAGAGCGCCGGGTCGATCAGGGCTTTGGCGCCCTTGCTGATGGCCTCGGCGATCTGCTCGCGCACCCAGTCGGCCGCGGAGGTGCGCACCAGCGGCCCCAGGGTGGTCTCGGGGTCGGTGGGGTTGCCCAGCTTGTACTGCTTGACGAGTTCGACGTAGCGCTCGACGAACGTATCGTAGACCTTCTCGTGGACGTAGATGCGCTCGATGGCGCAGCACGACTGGCCGGCGTTGAAGAAGGCGCCGTCCACGGTGTTCTCCACGGTGAAGTCGAGGTCGGCGTCCTCCATCACGTAGGCCGGGTCCTTGCCCCCGAGCTCGAGCCCCGTGCCGATGAAGCGGTCCGAAGCCGCCTTCACGACCGCGTGCCCGCCCGGCACCGAGCCGGTGAAGGCCACGAAGTCGATGCGCTCGTCGCCGATCATGCGTTCCACCGCCTTGTGCCCGGTGTGCAGATACTGGAAGACCCCTTCGGGCAACCCTGCGGCGTCGAAGGCCTCCTGGTAGCGCTCGGCCACGAGCGGCGTCTGGGTGGACATCTTGAGGATGACCGTGTTGCCTGCCACCAGCGCCGGCACCACGCTGTTGACCGAGGTGAGCCAGGGGTAGTTCCACGGCGCCAGCACCAGCACCGTGCCCAGCGGCTCGCGGCGGATGAAGCGGGTAAAGCCCTCCAGCGGCTCCGGCACCAGGTCGGCCAAAGCCTTCGGGGCAATGTGGATCATGTAGTCGGCGCGCTCCTTGGAGCCGCGGGTGATCTCGAAGGGGGTGTGGACGATGGGGCGGCCCATCTGCCAGGTGAGCTCTTCGGCGAGCTCGTCCGCGCGCTCCACCAAATAGTCCACGGCGCGCTGCACCAGCGCCTGGCGCTCCTCCAGCGGGCGGGCGCGCCAGCCGGCCCTGGCCCGCGCCGCCCGCTCGAGCGCGGCCTCGATCTCAGCGTCCGTCGCCGTCTCGCGCTCTACGTAAACCGATCCGTCTACCGGACTGACGACCTTGAACTTGGGCATCTTCCGCTCCTATTCCGGCGTGACGTAGGCGGCGGTGATGCCGCCGTCCACGCGCAGGTCGGCGCCGGTCATGTAGCTCGACTCGTCGGAGGCCAGGAAAAGGGCGGCCTTAGCCATCTCGCTGGCCTCGCCGAAGCGGCCCATGGGGATGTGCACCAGCCGCCGCTGCTTCTTCTCCTCGGTGTCGAGGAACTTCATCAGCAGCTCGGTGCGCAAGGGTCCGGGGCTGAGGGCGTTCACGCGGATGTTCTCGCGCGCGTGGATGACCGCCAGCTCGCGGGTCAGGCTGAGCACCGCGCCCTTGCTGGCGGTGTAGGCGATCTGCGGCGTCGCCGCGCCCAGCGTGGCCACGAAGGAGGCGGTGTTGATCACCGAGCCGCCGCCGGCGCGCCTGAGCGCCGGGATGCCGTACTTGCAGCCCAGGAAGACGCCCTTGGCGTTGATGTCGAGCGTCAGGTCCCAGACGTCCTCGGGCGTGCTCATGGCGTCGCCGTCGGACGAGATCATCACCCCGGCGTTGTTGAAGAGCACGTTCAGCTTGCCGAAGGCCTTTTCGGTCTCGGCCACCATGCGCTCGGCGTCGGCGGCCTTGGAAACGTCGGCCCGGATGAAGACGGCCCGGCCGCCCTGGCGTAAGATCTCGTCGACCACGGCCTGGCCGGACTCTTCGTTGACGTCCACCACGGCCACGGCCGCACCTTCGCGGGCGAAGAGCAGCGCCGACTCGCGCCCGATGCCGCTGCCCGCACCGGTAATGAGGGCCACCTTGTCCTTGAGTCGTTCCTGTGCCATAGGTCCATCCTAACGCCGGCGCCGCCGGGGCCGGCTGCGAACGCCCTAGGAAAAGGGCTGACTTGTCTTAGCTAACCGCTTAGTCTACAATGAAGCCATGGACAAGCAGGTCAACGTGCACGCGGCCAAGACCCACCTGTCCCGGCTCCTCGAAGAGGTGCTTCTGGGGGAGGAGGTCGTGATCGCCCGTGGCGGCCGGCCGGTCGCACGGCTGGTGCCCTTGCAGGAAACCCCCGCCCGGCGCACGCCCGGCACGGCCCGCGGAAAGGTGCGCATGGCGGACGACTTCGACGCGCCGCTCCCCGAAGACCTGGCGGAGGCCTTTGGCGGATGAGCCGCCGGCTGCTGCTGGACACCCACGCCTTTCTCTGGTGGATCGCGGACGCCCCGCGCCTCTCCCCGGCCGCACGCAAGGCCATCGCGGACGGCGCGAACGAGGTCTACCTGAGCGCCGTCAGCGTGTGGGAGATGATGATCCAGATAGGCCTGGGGCGGCTCGAGCTCCCGGAAGACACGGAATCGTTCCTAGCCCAACAACTGCAGCAAAACGCCTTCCGCCCCCTCGCCATGACGCTGCCCCACGCCCTGGGAGTGCGCCGCCTGCCGCCGCTGCACAAAGACCCCTTCGACCGCCTGCTCGTCGCCCAGGCCCGCCACGAGGAGCTGGCGCTGGTCAGCGGCGACGCGGCCGTTCAGCGCTACCCCGTCGAGGTAATCTGGTGAGCTAGATCCGCTCGAAGTAGCGCTTCAGGTCCCAGTCGGTCACCGCCTGCTCGTAGGCCTTCCACTCGGTGCGGAAGAAGTGGAGGTAGTGGGCGTGCACCTCCTCGCCCAAAACGCGGCGGGCGAGCTCGCTGGCCGCGAAGCGGTCGGCCGCCTCGCGCAGGCTCGCGGGCACCCGCGGCAGCTCGGCTGCGGCGTAGACGTCGCCTTCGAAGATGGGCGGGGGCTCGATCTTTTCCTCGATGCCCGCCAGGCCGCTGGCCAGCATGGCGGTGTAGGCCAGGTAGGGGTTCACGTCGGCCCCGGGGATGCGGTTTTCCACCCGCAGCGAGCCGCCCGCGCCCACCACCCGGAAACCGGCGGTGCGGTTGTCGTAGCTCCAGGCCAGGCGGGTGGGCGCCCAGGAGGCGTCCTCGTAGCGCTTGTAGCTGTTGACCGTGGGGGCGTAGAAGACCATCCAGTCGGGGGCGTAGCGGATCAGGCCGCCGAGGAAGTGCAGGAAGGTCTCGGAAACCTCGGCGCGGCCGATGGACCGCTCGCCGGCAAAGGCGTTCTGCCCCCCGGCCCAAAGGCTCATGTGGATGTGGCTGCTCGAGCCCGCCTGGCCGCCGGCGGGTTTGGCCATGAAGGTGACGCTCATCTCCTGCCGGTCGGCGATCTCTTTGAGCGCCTCCTTCATGAGGACGTGGCGGTCGGCCATCTCCAGGGCCTCGGTGTAGCGCAGGTTGAGCTCGTGCTGCCCCCGCCCCCACTCGCCCTTGGTGCTCTCCACGGGGATGCCCGCATCCCGCAGGCTGCGCCGGGCCGCGGCGTGGAAGGTTTCGGTGCGCGAACCCTGGAAGACGTGGTAGTCCTCCAGGTACCAGCCTGCGGGCCGGAGGGCGGCGAAGCCGCGTTCGGCGAACTCGCGGTAGGGGGTCTGGAAGAGGTAGTACTCGAGCTCGGAGGCGGCCATGACCGCGAACCCCGCCCCGGCGGCGCGGGCGAGCTGCGCCTTCAGCAGGTTGCGCGGGGCCACGGGTACGGGCTCGTGGGTCTCGGTGCTCACCACGTCGGCGAGGACGATCGCTCCGCGCGAGGCCTGCTGCCAGGTGGCGGGGCGCAGGGTGCCCAGGTCGGGCACCAGGTGCACGTCACCGTAACCGCGCTCCCAATTGGCAAAGGCGTAGCCCGGCACCGGGTTCATCTCCATGTCCACGGTGAGCAGGTAGTCGCAGGCGTGCGTGCCCGCGCGGGCGGCCGCCTCGAGGAAGAACTCGGTGTCGAAGCGCTTGCCCATCAAGCGCCCGTAGAGGTCGGGGAAGGCCACGACGACGGTGTCGATCTCCCCCTCGGCCACCAGGCCGGCCAGGGCGTCGAGCGTGAGTTTGCCGCGTGGGTGGGGCATCTTGGCTCCTTTGGGTCAGTATACCTTCCGGGGCGGTCCTCTTTGGCCTACGTGGCGGCTGGCTCTGGAAGTGGTTTAAAATAGATCAAACGGCAGCGGTGCTCGCGGCAGCCCATCGATCACCCGTTTCCGCCACACCACAGGGCGGTGGGCGGCCGGGGAGGTGCAATGGAACCAGCCCAGGCGGTAGTCGCCGACCATATCTCGAAGAGCTTCAAGGGAAAGGGTGCGCTGAAAGGTGTTTCGCTCGATCTTCCCCGGGGTCGGGTGGTCGGACTGCTAGGCCCCAACGGTGCGGGCAAGACCACGCTGATCAAGATCCTCCTGGGGCTCCTGCTCGCCGACGACGGTCGGGTCTTCCTGCGCACGGCCGAAGGCGAGGCACGCGTCGCTCCGGGACGCGTCGGCGTGGTCATGGAGGGCAACCGCAACTACTACGCCAACGTTTCCGCCATGACCAACGCGGTCTACTTTGCCTCCCTTAGGGGCGTCGCGTCGCGCACGGCCGCCGAGCGCTTCCGCCGCTGGGCGGCGCGGTTCGGGCTCGACGAAGAAGTGTTGCGGCAGCCATTAGCCAGCTTTTCCCGCGGTATGCAGCAGAAGGCGGCGCTGGCGGCCAGCCTTCTGCACGATCCCGACTTCGTCATCCTCGATGAGCCCACCCTGGGGCTCGACCCGGGTAGCCGGCTCGAGCTGGAGAAGGTCGTCCGTGAACTGGCGGAAGCGGGCAAGGGCCTGCTGGTCGCCAGCCACGATCTGGAGTTCATCCAGCGCACCGCCGACCGGGTCGTCTTCATTCGCGCGGGAAGAGTGATCCTCGACGACGCCACCGCCCAGCTCATCCGCCGCTACGAAAGGCCGTGGTACCTGGTGCGCACCGCCACAGAAATCCGGGAGCTGCCGCCCGCGTGGGGCGACGCGGAACGCTGGCGGCGGCGCGACGCCCAAACCCTGCTCTTTTCGGGCAGCTGGCGAGAACTCCGGCGCGACCTCTGCGCCGCGCCCGAACTGGAGGTGGCGTCCGTGCAGAAAGAAACCGTTTCGCTCGAAGACGTCTTCATGGAGATTCAAGGGGAGGCCGGCGATGTGGACGCTCCTTAAGGCCGAGGCCATCCTCGGCTACGCCCAGTTCCGGCGCTACTTCCTTAACAGCCTCCTCAGCCTCGGGATCATGGTGCTGTTCTTTTACGGCCTGTTTTACGGTATCGCCCTTTTCGTTCGCGCGCCGCTCGGGGGGGACAGCCTTTCCAGCCTGGTGCTGGGGTTCGTGGTCTGGACCTTCACCCTGGGCATCCTCCATGGGATCGCCCAGGAGATCCAGACCGAGGCTACCCGCGGCACCCTGGAGCAGCTGGCGCTGGGGCGCTACCCGCTGGAGACGATCTTCATACTCCGCAGCGCGCTCACCGTGGTCGTTTCGCTGCTGATGGCCCTGATCATCGTGGTCGCGCTTCAGGCGATTACCGGCGTCCGCTTGCACTTCAACCCCGGCGGCCTGCCGGCGCTTTTAATCCTGGCGTTGGGCGTCGTGGGTCTGTCGCTGTTGCTGGGGGCGCTGGCGCTTTACTTCAAGGACGTTTCGATGCTGTTTACCGTCGTTCAGTTTGGCTTTCTGCCCTACATTCTGGCTGCGAAGGACGCCTTCGCTGACCAGGCGCTGCTGCCCCTGGCCCCGGCGCTGCACCTGGCCTTTCGCTCCTTCGTGGCTGGCGAGGCGATTACGGCCGCCATGGCGATTACGGCGCTGATTAACTCCCTCGCGCTCTTCCTCGTCGGCCTCGGTCTTTTCCGCTGGGTTTACGGGGTGGTGCGCCGCAAAGGCAATCTGAGCATGTATTGAGGAGAGCATCTAGCCTTCTTTGAGCGCCAGCTGGCCGCAGGCCGCGCCCACGTCCACGCCGCGGCTCCAGCGGACGGTGACGGGTACACCCGCGCGCTCTAGTTCCGCTGCGAAGCGCTGGATCCGCTTCTTGCCGCTGCCCGCCACCGGCGCGCCCTCCCAGGGGTTGAAGGGGATCAGGTTGACGTGGGCCACCAGCCCCTTCAGGATCCGCGCCAGCTCGCGGGCCTGCTCCTCGCGGTCGTTGACGTCCCGCAGCATGGTGTACTCGATCGTCACCCGCCGTTTGCTGCGGCCAAAGTAGGCCCGCACCGCCTCCATGATCTCGCGGATCGTGTAGCGGTGGGCCGTGGGGATGATCCGGCGGCGGGTCGCGTCGTCGGGGGCGTGCAGGCTGAGGGCCAGCTTGACCCCCAGGTCGTCCTCGGCCAGCCGGCGGATGCCTTTGGGGATGCCGACGGTCGAAAGGGTGATGCGGCGGGGGCTCATGGCCATGCCGTTGCGGGCGAGCATCCGCCGCACCGCCCAGGCGACGTTGTCGTAGTTGAGCAGCGGCTCACCCATGCCCATCAGCACCACGTTGCGGATCTCACGCGGCGCGAGACCCTGATGGTAGGCCACGGCCAGGATCTGGTCGAGGATCTCGGGACCGGTCAGGTTGCGGCCGAAGCCCATCTTGCCGGTGGCGCAGAAGGTGCAGCCGGCGGGGCAGCCCACCTGGCTGGAGATGCAGACGGTCTTGCGGTCGGCGTAGGGCAGGTAGACGGCCTCGGTGCGCCGGCCGTCGTGGAGGGTGAAGAGGTACTTGACCGAGCCGTCGGTCGAGGGAAAGGCCTGCACCAGCGCGAACTCGCCGATGCGCCATTCCCGCTCCAATGCCTCGCGCAGGCGGCGGGGCAGGTCGGTCATCTCGTCCCACTCGCGCGCGCCCTTCTTGTAGAGCCAGCTGGCGATCTGGCCCTTGCGGTAGCCCTTGCCGGGCAGCTCGTCCGGCGGTACGGGAAGCAGGATGGGCTTGCGGTCGTCGCCCGCCGCCGCCGCTTCCGGGGCCTGCACGGGCACGTAGCAGGCCCCGCCCTCGCCGGCGGCGGGGGTGTGGAGCTCGAAGGTCGGCTTCTTCATGGTCGTGGGGGCCTCGCCCCGTCCGCTGAGTTTACCCCGGGGCCGCGCGGGCCGGAAGGCCGAGCCGCCCTAGTGCGGAACCGTTTTGGAAAACAGGAAGAGCACGGCGACGCCCAGGACGATCAGCCCCATCCCCGTCGCCGCGGCCAGATCGGGCACCTGACCGTAGAGCCACCAGCCGGCGAGGGCAATGAGGACGATGCCCACACCGGACCAGACCGCATAGGTGACGCCCAGGGGGATCGTCTTGAGGGTCAGGCTCATGAAATAGAAGGCGGCCCCGTACCCCAGGGCCACGATCAGGCTGGGCCACGGCCGGGTAAAGCCCTCGGCGGCCTTGAGGGCGCTGGTGCCGACCACCTCGGCGACGATCGCGAACGCCAGGTAGAAGTAGGCCATGCCTCGATTGTAGGGGTTATTCGCCGGCGGGCTCGCCCACCAGCTCTTCCATCAGGTACTCGAGGCGCATGCGGGCATTGTCTTGCGAACCGTAGATGCTGCGCAGGAGCTCGCCCCCGGGGGCGAAGACGAGCCAGTGGGGCGTGCCCTCCACCCCCCAGCTCTGGGCCAGCTCGCCCGTGAGGTCGAGCGCCACCGGAAAGGGCAGCTTGGCGAAGTCGCGCGCGAAGTGCTGAAGCTGAGGGACCACTTCGTCGCGCTCGAAGCGCTTGTGCCCGTAAGCGGTGTGCACCGTCAGGACCTGCAAGCGGTCGCCGTATTCGCGCACCAGCAGCTTGAGAAAGGGGATCCCCCGCGAGATGCAGCCCGGGCACTCCAGGTTGAAGAACATCACGATGCCGGGCCGATTCCACTGCTCGGGCGGTGGGACCGGATCCATCCAGACGAAATCGGTCGGCCAGTCTCCCATACCAAGCGGACAGTCTAGCACACGCACCCACCCCCCACTTTGGGGTGCCGCAACGGCGTTTGCGGTCCTAGTCTAAGGGCATGAAACGATTGTTGCTCTTCCTGGGCCTCAGCCTGACGCTCGCCGCGTGCAGTCTGGCGCCGGTCACGATCGACCTGCTGCCCACCCTCCAGCAGAACGGCGCCGACGCCGGCACCCAGACGGTCACGGCCGCGGGGAACCTGGACCTGATGCTCCCCGATGCGAGCGGCTACGGGGTGAGCGGCTACGACGTGCCCTCGCTGCGCCCGAACCAGGTCAAGCTCGAGTACGCCCTGGTACTCACACAGGACGGCGGCCTGAGCGGCAGCGCGGAGCTGCGCTTCTACCTCGCCCCCGCAGGAGCCGACCTCTGGAGCGCCTCGGAGCAGGTCGGCGACCCGATCGCGGTGGACCTCGGTCAGACCTCCACCACCCTCTCCGGCAGCCTGGAGCTCAGCCCCGAGCAGATCGACACGCTGATGTCGGGAACGCTTACGGTGGGCGCTCGCGTCGTTGGCACGGCCAACGGAACGGCCACGGTGGGCTACCGCTTCGACCGACTCGTCCTCAAAGTGGCCTTCTTCTAGCCCCCGACGTACGCGAAAACCCGGGGCGGCCTTCGGGCCGCCCCTTCGCGCGCTAGAGTGGGGTATGCGCACCTGGTGGTTGGGGCTCCTCCTGGGGGGTCTGGCGCTCGCCCAGCCCGCCCAGCTGGGGCCGCGCCCTTTCTACCTGCTCGACCGGCTGGCTGTGGGCCCGCTCCACGAGCGGCTGGCCGCCTGCGCCGCCCGCACCGCCGCATACCCGCGCTCGCCCCTGGCCATCGGCCACCGCGGGGCGGCCCTCTTCTTCCCCGAACACACCCGCGAGGGCTACCTGGCCGCGGTGCGCCAGGGCGCGGGCTTCGTGGAGTGCGACGCGGTGCCCACCCGTGACGGCGCCCTCGTCTGCCGCCACTCGGAGGGCGACCTGGCCGAGACGACCAACATCCTCTCGACGCCCCTGGCCGCGAAGTGCCGCAAAGGGTTCCGGCCGGGGAAGAAGCCCGACTGCCGCACCACCGACCTGACCCTGGCCGAGTTCCTGTCGCTCGAGGGCTGGCCCGAGGGCCGCAACGAAGACGCCCGCAAACCCGAGGACTACTACCGCGCCGCCCCCGCCTGGCGCACCCTGGCCTACGCCCCGGGCACGGTGATGAGCCACCGCGGCTACATCGAGCTCCTCCGGCCCACCGGGGTGAACTTCATCCCCGAGCTCAAGGAGGCCGAGCGGCCGCCGGGGCTGAGCCTGGAGGCCTACCGCCGGCGGGTCGTGGACGACTACCGCGAAGCCGGGGTGCCGCCGGAGCGGGTCTACCTGCAGAGCTTCGACCTGGCAACGATCCGCTTCTGGCGTCGCTACGCCCCCGACTACGCCCGGAACGCCGTCTGGCTCGACGGGCGCTACAAGGAACGGGGCTTCGATCCGGCGCATCCCGAGCGGCTCGTGCCGACGATGGAAGAGCTGGCCGCCGAAGGGCTGCGCTACCTGAGCCCGCCGCTGTGGGTGCTGCTGGCGCTGGACGATGGCGGCCAGATCGTTCCCTCGGCCTACGCGCGCGCGGCGCGCAAGGCGGGGCTCGAGCTGATCCCCTGGACGCTCGAGCGCTCGGGGCCGCTCTCGTCCGGCGGCGGCTGGTACTACCAAAGCGTGCGGCCGGCGATCCGCACGGACGGCGACGTTTACCGTGTGCTCGACGTGCTGGTAGGCGAGGTCGGCATCTACGCCGTCTTCTCCGACTGGCCCGCCACGGTGGCCTTCTTCGACGCCTGCGGGCGCAGGTGACGCCTCACCCGCGCTGCGCCGCGGTTGCGTAGACTACGGATTACACGGGAGGTAGGCGTTGCGACGTTGGCTTTGGCTGCTGCTGGCGCTCGGGCTGTTCGTGGCCTGTTCCGCTCCCCCGACGGGGCTGCGCGTCAACCCCGCGGAAGCGACGCTCGAGCTCGGGGAGGAGCTGGTTCTCACCGCCGCAGGCGCGGACGCCGACGACCTGATCTGGACCGCCGAACACGGCACCCTGATCCCCGAAGGGGCGCAGGCCCGCTACCGCGCCCCCGACTACGCGGTGGACGACCGGATCGAGGTCGTGCGCGGCTCCAACCCGCGCGAACGCGTGGAGGTGCCGGTGCGCGTACGCGGCTCGGGCGTCCTCGCCCCGCGCATCCGCGTCCGCAGCGACCTCGCCCTCGTCTTCACGCGCCCCGGGGAGACGCGCGAGCTCGCGGTGGTGGTCTACGACGCCGCCGGCCGGCCCGACCCCGAGGCCGCGGTCCGCTTCGGCAGCGACGACCCCACGCGGGTGACCGTGGAGGCGACGGGCCCGCAGACCGCGCGCGTGCGCGCGCTCGCGGCCGAGCCGGGCACGGTGCGGCTGTGGATCCGCGCGCAGGATGCCGAAACCTACGCCTGGGCGGTGACCGCCGAATTGCGGCCCGAGACGGTACGGCTCGAGGACGCCTGGATCCTGAGCGCGACCTGGGACGAGGACGTCCTCGCCTGGACCGGGCTCGTCCTCGAGCGAACCCCGGAGACCGAAGCCCTGCGCCCGGGCCAGGTCGTCTTCAGCGGCGACCGCGCCGGCGTCTGGGGGCGCGTCGAAGCGGTCCACGCCGAGGGGGAGCGGCTGGCGCTGGACCTGGCCCCCGCGGGGTTGAGCGATGTTTTCTGGAACCTCGACTACCGGGCGGAGCTGCCCCCCTACCCGGTGACGCTGACGGCTTCCTCCAGGGCGGGGGTGCAGCTGGCGCGGGGCGGCGACGGCGGGGAGCGGCTGGCTGCCGCCGCGGCCTGCCCGGGGCTGGAGCGCGGCGCGGGGGCCGACGGGCGGATCGAGGCGCGCGCCTTCCTGGAGTTGCGCGTCGTCAACGGTGCGCTCGAGGCCGCGCGCTGGAACCTGGACCTCGCGGGCGAACTCGAGGACGCGGGGTTCACCCTGAACACCGCGTCCGCCGCGGCGGTCTGCACCCTGGCGCGGCTGGAAACCCGGCTGCCCCCGCTCTCGTGGCTGCTCTTCTCCCTGCGTCTGGGCGCCGAGCTCGACGCCCGCAGCGCCCTGGACCCCGACCCCGCGCCCGCGCACCTGGTCTGGTCCGGCGGGCGCGCCCGCTTCCGCGCCGAGCGCGTATGGGACGCCGCCCCCGCAACGTCGGGCGGCCCGCCAGCCGCCGTGCCTGGGCTGGAAAGCGAACCCGAGATCGGGTTCGCCGAACCCGGCCGCCTGCGGCTGCGTCTCGATCGGCGGCTGCGGCTCACCGGCGCGGTGCGGGCCCAGGGCGCGCGGCTTGGCGAGGGGACGCTGGCCGCGCAAGGGGACACCCTCTTGCTCACGGCCGCGCTCGAAGGGCCGCTCGACCCCGCCGATCCCGACTACCGCGGCCCCGACTGGGGGCTCGCCTGGACCCCCGGAGCCGCCGATGTCCCCGGCGACCTGGAAGCCTTGCTCTCCTCGGTGGCCGCGCTGCGCGCGCCCGCGTCCGACGGCTCCGAGACCGCGCCGAGGCGGCTGGCCGGACCGCCGCGGGTCTGGGGGCACCTCGACACCGGCGGGGTGCGGCGGCTCGACCTTGGCGAAGCCGCCACCGAACCCGCGGCCCGCTTCAGCTTCGAGGCCGAGCCTCCCGAGGCCGGCCAGGTGGAGGTCTGGCTGCGGGGCGGCGCCTGCGAGGACCCCGCCGACTGCTTTTCGGGTCCGCTGCAGCGCGTCGCCGTTACCGACGAACCCGACGGACCGCTCGTCTGGCACCCCGAAAAGGACGACCGCGGGGTGTACGAGGTCTTTTTCCGCTACCGCCTGGGGGCGGTGGGGGCGCGGCACCCTTACGCGGGGCGGCCTCCGGACCCTTGGCTGCTGGTGCAAAGCCCCGACCTCCAGGACCTGCCGCTCACGCTCGAGCTGCGCGGCGCGCCCGGCGGGACGGCTGTGGGGGTGCTGCGCTACCGCAACGCCGCCCTCGGCGGCGTCTTCCCGAACGGAACGCCGGTCGAGCTCACCAGCACCCTGCAGGTCTGGACGCCCCGGGAAGGGGCGGTCCGGGCGCAGCCACGCAAACAGGCCCTCGCTGCGGGGCTATGGGGCTACCAGCGGCTCAAAGCCGACTGCCCGGAGACCGCCGGCCGCTTCGCCGCTGCACTCCCCCTCTACACCAACGATCCGGAGCTGCCCGCCGTCGTCGTGCCCGTCGACATTGTCTGTGAGGCGGGCCCCCGCGCCGTTCCCTGGCTCGAGGCCGACCGCAGCGGGGGGGCGGCATCGCTGACCGTCACCTTTCGGTTGGGCGTGCAGGCGGCCCCCGGCGCGCGCACCGCCTGCACACTGGACTTCGGCGACGGCAGCCCGCCGCGGACCTGGCCACGCGGCTGCCCCGCGCGGCTTGCCGTCCACCACGTCTACGAACGGCCCGGCCTCTACCGTGCGGTCCTATGGGCGACCGACGCCGGCGGGGGCGAGGATCTGGCCGCGGTCGAGCTGCGCGTCGACTGAGCCTCAGACCCGCAGGTGCACCACGGTGACGCCGTGGCCGCCCTCGCCCGGCATGGCGTCGTGGAACCGCTCGACGCGGCGGTCGCGGCGCAGGAAGTTCTGGATCTCGCGGCGCAGCACGCCGGTGCCCTTGCCGTGCAGGATGCGCACCGGGGAGTTGCCGGTGGCGACGGCCTCGGCGAGGAAGTCGTGGACGGCGTCGAGCGCCTCGGCGGCGGTGAGGCCGCGCACGTTGAGCTCGGTCTCGAACCCCGACTCTACCACCACCGCCTGCTTGGGCCGGGGCGCCCCCTCGCCGCGGGGCCGCAGCTCCGCGGTGGGCACGCGGATCTTGACCTGGCCGATCTGTACCAGGGTTTCCTCGCCCTCCACGCGCACCACCCGCCCTTTCTGGTGGTAGCTGGGCACCTCGACGAGCATCCCCGGCTCCAGCCCCGGCAAGGGGTTCGCTCCCGGCGCGGTGCGCGGCTTGGTGCGCTCCCGAATCTCCATCACTTCGCGCAGCGCATCGCGCCTCTCCGACCCGCCCTTGCGCGCCTTCGTCCGCAGTTCGCGGATCTGGCGGTGGGCCTCCTCGAGCATGCGGTCCACCTCGGCGCGGGCCGCCTCCAAGAGCGCCTCGCGTTCGCGGTCGATCCGCTCGAGCCGCACCTGCAGTTCGCTGCGCACGGCCTCGGCCTCGCGCCGCGCCCGCTCGGCCGCGGCCAAGCGCGCTTCGAGCTCGGCCTGCTGCCGTTCCAGACGTTCGAGCAACTCCTCGACCCGCGCCCCGCCCGCGCCCAGGAAACGCTCGGCGGCGCGCAGCACCTCCTCGTCGAGCCCCAGGCGGCGGGCGACCGCCAGCGCGTAGCTGCGCCCCGGCAGCCCCACCTGCAACCGGTAGGTGGGGCGGAACTCTTCCAGCACGAACCCCATGCTGGCGTTCTCGAGCCCCGAAGCCCGGCCCGCGAGCGCCTTGAGCGGCGTCAGGTGGGTGGTCACGATGCCGCGCGCACCCTTCTCGAGCAACCGCAGGATCACCGCTTGGGCGAGCGCGGCGCCCTCCTCGGGGTCGGTGCCCGACCCCAGCTCGTCGACGAGCACCAGGGCGTCGGGGGCCGCGGACTCGAGGATGCGGTCGAGCTTCTTCAGGTGCGCGGCGAAGGTGGAGAGGCCGCCCTCCAGGCTCTGCTCGTCGCCGATGTCGACCTCGAGCCGCCGCACCCAGCCCAGTTCGGCGGCTTCGGCGGCCACGAACAGCCCCGCCTGGTGCATGAGCACCGCCAGTCCCAGGGTCTTGAGGAGCACCGTCTTGCCCCCCATGTTGGGCCCGGTAACGAGGAGGATACGGGTGCGTTCCGACAGGTGAAGGTCGTTGGGCACTGCGCCCTCGAGCAGCGGGTGGCGCGCCCCCGCGAGGTGGTAGCGGCCCACCGGACCGTCCTGCGCCGGCGTCAGCCCCCAATCCTCGGCCAGCAGCGCGGCGGCGCGGACGGCGTCCAGCCAGGCCAGCGCGTCCAGCGAGGCCTCGAGCTCGGCGTCGCCGGCGAGGAGGCCCGCCAGCTCGGCCAGCACCTTGAGGACCTCGGCCTCCTCCTCGAGGCGCAGCTGGGCCAGCTCGTTGTTCAGCGGCACCACCGAGGCCGGCTCCATGAAGACGGTGGCGCCGGTGTCCGACTGCGCCAGCACGATCCCCCCGATCTGGCGCTGCTGCTGCGCGCGCACCGGGATGACGTAGCGGTCGCGGCGCAGCGTCACGTAGCGCTCCTGTACGGCCTCGGGGTGGGCGTCCATCACCGCCTCGAGGCGGCGGAGGATGCGCTCGCGCAGGGGGTTCAAGCTGCGGCGGATGCGCTTCAGCTTGGGGGTGGCGTCGCCCTTCACGTCGCCGGCCTCGTCGAGCGCCTCGGCCACGCGCCGGCGAAAAAGGGCGTGCTCGCCGATGCGGGCGGCGACGCGCGCCAGCTCGCCCTCGCCCGCGGCCAGGATCTCGCGCTTGAGCTCGGCGGCGCGCTCCAGCGTGGCCGCCGCCTCCACCAGCTCGGCCCCCTCGGGCCGTTCGCCGCGGCGGATGCGCGCAAGCAACGGTCGCGGATCGAAGACCCCACCCAGGCGGTAGCCCAAGGCGGCCGCCTCCTGCGTGGCCCGGCGAAAGCGCGCAGCCTCCTCGGGCGTCGGCAGCGGCCCCCAGGCGCGCACGAGGTCCTCGCCCATGCGCGTGGAGACCCGCTCGGCGAGCGCCCGGCGAATGCGTTCGAAGTCGAGGGTCTGAAGCGTGTCGTCCGTCACGGCGTTACCATCCTTAACTATACCGTTTTGAGTTTTTCATCTTTTACTCCCGAAAAAGGACCTATACTGGACGCAGCATGGAAGACGAAATCAGCTTGCGCGACCTCTACCTTATGCTCAAGCGGCAGAGCCGCTGGATCCTGGCGGTGACCGTCCTCGTGACCGTGGCGGTCTTCGCCGTGAGCAGCCTCTGGCCGCCCACCTACGAAAGCGAGGCCGTGGCCCAGGCGCTGGTGCTGAACCAGGACGGCAACGACCTCGGCTTCCCCGCGGCGGCCTACGTCTTCCGCACCCTGCCCGCCGGCCCCGCGCTCGGGGTCGGCTTCAACAAGCAGATCGAGACCAAGGGCCCCTACGTGGCCCGGGTCGTGGGGAACGCCCCCATCGAGGCCAAGGCCCGTTTCGACGACAAGAAGAACCTGCTCACGATTACGGTGCGTGGCGGCGACCCCGAGGAAACCTGGCAGTTCGCCCTCGACCTGCTCGGTGCCTTCGACGACTACGTCAAGGACCGCGTCTTCCAGAGCGCCGGCGCCAACCTGGCCGGCGCGCTGGCACAGTCGCGCCTCAAGCTTGCCTCCGTGCAGTCGCAGATCGGCGAGCTCGAGGCCTCGCTGGACAAGGTGCCGCGTGTGGACGCCGGAACCGACACCCAGACCGCGCTCGAGTCCGCGAACGTACCGCCCAACGTGGCCCGCGCCAGCAACCCGGCGCTCGCCTACCTGGGGCTCGAGCTCGCCAAGCAGCAGGCGCAGCTCGCGGGCCTCAACGCCGAGATCGCCTCGCTCGAGGCCCTGGCCAGCGACCCGGCCCAGCTGCGCCGGCTCAGCGAACAGGTCGCCCAGGTGAACGTGCTCAGCCCACCCGCCGTCCCCAAGGAGCCCGTCGCCCCCCGGGTGCTGCTCAACACCGCGCTCGCCGCCGTGCTCACGCTGATGTTGGCCGTCTTCCTCGCCTTCCTGCGCGAGGCGGTGGCCGCCGAACCCGGGGTCAACGCAGCACCTGCCCCGGCTTCACGCCTAGAGCCCGACGAAGCGGCAACCACGCCGAAATAAGCACGGTACCGAACGCCAGCCCGCTGACCCAGGCGAAGTCGGCAGGCTCGATCTTCACGGGCAGCTGGGTGAGGAAGTAAAGCTCGCCGGGAATCGTCACCGGCCGCAAGGCGAAGTAGCTCGACAGCGCCCAGCCGAGCAGGTCGCCCAGAGCCACCCCGACCCCGCCCAGCAGCACCGCCTCGAGCGCGAACGCCCCCGCCACCTGGCCGGCGCCGGCGCCGAGGACGCGCAGGATGGCGATGTCCGCCTTCTTCTCGAGGACGACCAAGACTAGAACGTTGGCGATGCCCAGCGCCGCGACGACGACGATGAGGAAGACGACGATGCCGATGACCCGCTTCTGCAGGGCGAGCTGTTCGATCAAGGTGCGGTTGGCGTCCTGCCAGGTCTGGGCCAGGTAGCGGCCGCCGGCCTCCAGCGCCCGCGCCACCTCGGGGGCCTTCTCGGGATCGGCGAGGCGCAGGTGCCAGCCGCCGACGGCGCCCGGCGACTCCAGCAGGGCCTGCACGTCGGCGAGCGGAGCGAAAGCGAAGACCGAATCGATCAGGTAGTTTCCGGTCACGAAACGGCCGATCACGCGAAACGGCCGCCGCTTTTGGTTGACGGACAGGGCGTAGACGGTGTCGCCGGGCCACGCCCCGAGCGAGCGGGCGAGGGCCGAGCCGAGGATCACGCCTCCCGGCGTCAGCGCCTCGAGCCCCAACCCCGGGTAGACCTGCGCCGCCCCCGGACCCACGCCGATCAGGGTCCCGAAGTCGACGCCCGCACGTCGCCCCTCGCCGGCGCGGCGGGTGAGCAGCGCCTTGGCGATCAGCACCGGCGTCTCTGCGACGATTTCGGGGTGCTCGGGACGGGGCGCGTCCTCGGGGTCGAGCGCGGTCAGGGTCACGTGCGGCACCGCGCGCAGGGTCGCCTCGATCAGCCCCGCGGTAAAACCGTTGGTGAGCGAGAGCGCGGTGGTCAGCACGGCCACGCCCGCGGCCACCCCCAGCACCGTGATCAGACTCTGGGTTTTCCGGTAGGTCAGGTGCTTGAGGGCCAGGAACCAGGCGAAGCGCACACCCTCACTCTACCGCCCGCGCTGGAGCACGGTGATGCGGACCCGCCGCACCCCCCACTTGAGCGCGAGCGAGCGGTCGGGCATCCAGACGTCGATCTGCTGCCGCTTGCGCTTGTGCATGGTGTCCTCGACGACGAAGACGACGTCCTTGAGCATGGCGTCGAAGCGACCCTTACCGCGGCCCGTGCGCCATTCGCCCAGGTCCTCGATCTTGACCTTGGAGCCGTAGGGGAGGTCGGAACCGAGCAGGTCGCGGCTCACGGCGATGATGCCGAAGCGCGTCCGCGCCCCGGTGGCGGTGACGAACGGGGTCGAGTCGGTCTCGCGCACCGACGAGGTGTACGCGGTCGCCTTGAGCACGAGCACTTCGGGCCCCGACGCCTGCACGCCCAGCGGCAACGCCACTACCAGCGTCAACAGAGCCAGCGTTCGCATCCACCGCATACCCCTCACCTCCCAAACGAAAGTGTAGAAAAAAACAAATAAATTGTTTAAGAGCTGGACGCAGATTTTCTCATCTTGGCGTCTCCACCGCCGCGCCGGCGCCGCCCGCCTGCGGCGGACGCGTCCCCAACGGCGCTCCCCGCCCATGCTAGACTGCGGCTAGGTTAAGGAGGAGGCCCGGGTTCTCATGAAGACGTCGCGGCACGGCTGGCTCGGACTCGCCCTGGTGGCGCTGGGGGTGCTCTACCTGGTGGGGCGGGCGCCCGGGGGCCCGGGGTGGCTGTGGGGCCTGTTGGGGGGCGGCCTCTTTCTGGTGCTGGCGCGGCGCGGCGCCCCGGCCGAAGCGGCGGGCCTCGGCAGCCTCTTGGTTGGCTGGGCGTTGGGAGCGCTGGCCGCCGACGCCACCGGCCTGCAGTCCCTCAAGCTGGTGGGGGCGGGGTTGGGCCTGGGGCTCTGGGGCGGCCTGGAGCGGCGGGAGCTCGCGGCCTGGGGTGGCGGAGCCCTCCTCGCCGCAGGGGCGCTGGTCTTCTTCTGGGAGTCGCCCGGGGGGCTGTTCTTGGCCCTGGCGCTGCTGGCCTTTGGGGCCTACCTGCTGCTGCGGCCGCCGGCGGCGCCGGCGCGCGCCTCGGCGGGCGAGGCCGACGCGGGCGTTTTCCGCGCCCTGGCCCGCTGGCGCAGCCTCCGCGCCGCCGAGCTGGGCACCGTCAACACCGAGGTGCTCTCCGACGCCGAGCTGGGCTGCCTGGCCGCGTTGAGCGACCCTCAAAACCCCGAGCTCGTTGCCGGCTGCCTGGAAAAAGGCGGCGCCGAACGCGCCGCCGAGATCGCGCGGGTGCTCGAACGGGTCAGGGGGTAACCTGCAGCGTGTACTCGCCGCTGGTAATGCCGTCGACGCACCCCGCAAGGGTGTTGCAAAAGCCCGCGAGCGCTCCGCTGCCCTGCGCCTGGACGTAGACGACGTCGCCGTTTTGCAGGTCGGTGAACTCCTCGCCCGGCTCAAGGATCGTCTGGGTGTCGAAGTCGCGCA
>JALSIA010000066.1 GCA_026981865.1 Thermaceae bacterium | reverse complement strand
GTGGGGTGTGGGAGGTGGGAGGTGGGAGGTGGGGGGCACCTCCTTAGCCTGTAGCTTGTGGCCTGTGGCCTGTGGTTTCTTGTCTTTCATTTGCGGCCCTCCTGGTAGGAGATGAAGGCGGAGATTTGCTTGGCAAGGGACGAAACGCGCGCGTTCAGTTCCTCGAAGTTCGCATGCGTTAAGTAGCCAAGATCGCGCGCGAGCCTAAGCAGCGTACCCAATTCGTAAGCGCTGCCCAATGCAATCCGCGAATACCGCGAAAGCTCGGCGGCTGTACTGCGGCCGACGCCCTCGGCCAAGTTGGCGGGAATGGAAACAACGGCCCGGCGCACCTGGGCAGTTAAGCCGTAAACCTCTTCTTTGGGCCAGGAATTCGAGGCCCGATAAATGTCTTTGGCCAGCCGCATACCTTCCTGCCAGATGCGGAGGTTTTCAACGCTTTCAGGCATTCGAGCACCTCCATAGGTGGCCCGTAGCCCGTAGCCCGTAGCCTGTGGGATTGATTGAACGTTTTTTCCACAAGCTACAAGCTACAAGCCACAAGCAGGGAAGGCCCGTGGCCCATGGCCCGTAGCCTGTGGGATTGATTGAACGTTTTTTCCACAAGCTACAAGCTACAAACCACAGGCTAATTGGCCTTTCCACCCTCACAACCCCTTCTCTGCCAATTCGACTGCCCTCATCAACGCCTTCGCCTTGTTCACGCACTCCTGGTACTCGCGCTCGGGGTCGCTGTCCGCCACCACGCCGGCACCGGCCTGAACGTGGACCCGGCCGCCGGCGATCACGAAGGTGCGCAGCGTCAGCGCCACGTCCATGGCGCCGTCGTAGGCGATGTAGCCGAAGGCGCCGCCGTAAGGGCCGCGGCGGGTGGGCTCGAGCTCGTCGATGATCTCCATCGCCCGGATCTTGGGCGCCCCGCTGACCGTGCCCATGGGGATCACGCTGGCCAGGGCGTCGAGCGGGGTCTTGCCCTCCTTCAGCTCCCCGGTCACGGTGCTGACGATGTGCATCACGTGCGAGTAGTGCTCCACCCGCATCAACTCGTCCACCCTGACGCTGCCGTGCCTGGCCACCCGGCCGATGTCGTTGCGGCTCAGGTCCACCAGCATCACGTGTTCGGCGCGCTCCTTCTCGTCGGCCAGCAGCTCCTCGGCGAGCGCCCGGTCCTCCTCGGGCGTCCGGCCGCGCGGCCGGGTGCCGGCGATGGGCCGCGTGGTCACGCTGCGCCCGCTGGCGCGCAGCAGGCTCTCGGGGCTGGCGGATACCAGCGTCACCTCGCCCAGGTCGAGGTAGCCCATGTAGGGACTGGGGTTGACGCTCCGGAGCGCCCGGTAGAGGGCGAAGGGGTGCACGCCCAGCTCGGCCGAGAAGCGCACCGAGGGCACCACCTGGAAGACGTCGCCGGCGCGGATGTACTCCTTGCTCTTTTCCACGATGCGGGCGTAGTCCTCCGGGCTCAGATTGGCGGTGAACTCGGTGCGGCGGCCGCCCCGCCCGCCGGGAACGCCCGGCAGCGGTCCCCGCAGCCGGCGCTCGGCGGCGTCCAGCAGTTCCCGGGCGCGGGCGGCGGCCGAGGGGCCGTCGCCCAGCGACGGGGCCACCAGGTGCAGCACCTGCTTCAGGTGGTCGAAGACGACGACCAGCTCGGGCTCGACGAAGAGCAGGTCGGGCGCGCCGACCTCGTCGGGGTTTTCGTCGGGCAGTTCTTCGTAGTGGCGCACCAGGTCGTAGGCCACGTAGCCCACCGCACCGCCCCAGAACGGCGGCAGCTCGTGGCCGTTCGTCACCTCGCGGTGCACCGCGTGGTAGAGCGTGGCCAGCGGGTCGGCGGCCTCCACCTCGGTGCCGTCGATGGTGAAGGCGCCGCCGGCCAGCCGGAAGGTCCTGCGCGCCCCGACGCCAATGATCGAGTAGCGGCTCCAGCGCTTGCCCGCCTCGACCGACTCGAGCAAAAAGCTCACCGGCGCTTTTTCGGCGAGCTTCAGGTAGGCGGTCACCGGAGTTTCCAGGTCGGCGAGCAACGTCTTGACCACGGGTTTCGTCTTCATCGTCGTTTCCTCCAAAAAGAAAAACTCCCGGTGTGCTGCACCCCGGGAATCAAGCCAACGCCGTCCGCCCCGGGGTTAACCGGGCCACCACCAGAAGCGAACGGCGAAGCGGTTCATTGCCCACACTATACCGACCTTGCCGCTTGCGGACAAGCCGGGTTGACCGTTGTTCATTCAATAATGAAAAAGAATCCTATACTGAAGCCATGCCGCTCACCATCAAGAACGAAGAGGTCGAACGGCTCGTGCGTGAGCTGTCGGCAGAGGGGAAGGTGACCAAGACCGAGCTCGTGCGCCGGGCGCTCTTGCTGTTGAAGCGTCAGGAACGCCGTACGGAACGCCCGCGCAGCGAGCGGGTGCGGGTGTTCCTGGACGAGGTCGCGCCCCTGCTCGAAGGCGCCCGCATGCCGAGCAAACCGGAACGCGAGGCAATTTTGGGCTACGGTGAGGAGGGCGTGTGATGGTGCTCGACGGCAGCGCCCTCCTGGCCATCCTACTTCGCGATCCCGGCTACGAGCGCCTGCTCGAGGCGCTGGACGCCGCCGAGACCGTTTCGGTGGGCGCACCCGCGCTGGCCGAGGCCAAGATCGTCCTGGGCGTGCGGGCGGGCTTCGAGAAAACCTTCTTGCTCGACGAGCTCCTGCGGCAGATGGAGGCCGAGGTGCTGCCCTTCGGGCGCGAGCACGCCGACGAGGCGGTGCGCGCCTACCGGCGCTTTGGCAAGGGCCGTCACCCGGCCGGCCTCAACTTTGGTGACGCGATGAGCTACGCCATGGCCCAACCAAGCGGAGAGCCGCTCCTCTTCGTAGGTGACGTTTTCTCCCGCACCGACGTTCAGCCGGCGCTTTCTTGAGCCTCGGGCGGCACCAGCCGCCGCAGGTACAAATTCGCCAGCGCCAGCACCACGAACCCGCCCAGGCCGGTGAGGCCCACCAGGAGGTCGTTGCTGCGGGCGAGCGGATCGGCGCTGCCCGCGAAGACGAGGAGGGGCAGCCCGGCCACGGCGTTGAGGGTGCCGTGGAAGAGCGCCGGAACGACGATCGCGCCGCCCCGCTCGCGCAAGTAGAGCATCCATGGGGTGAGCAGCACCGTGAAGACCACCATGAAGAAGACCCCCAGGAAGCGGTGCTCGGGGTAGTTGTAGCCCAGAAAGTAGACCAGAGGCGCGTGCCAGGCGCCCCAGACGACGCCGATGTAGAGCGACGCCGGCCAGAAGCCGAGCTCGCGCGTGCGCTCCCAGAGGTAGCCGCGCCACATCAGCTCCTCGCCCAGCGCGAAGAGCAGGTTGATCGTCGCGCCCGCCAGCAGCCCCTGGACGATCAGCGCCGTCCACAGGGCCCAGCCGGGCAGGCTCGCCCCCTCGGCCCCGGTGCGCGCGGCGATGGCCTCGCGGACCTGGGCGAGCCCCACGTAGCTGTCGAGGGGGAGGCTGGTGACGATGCTGGCGAGAGCCAAGAGCACCGGCAGCCATAGGGCGAGCAGCCACCAGCGGTTCGGCCGGCTCCAAGTTCGCAGGGAGAGTCCCTCCCGCCGCGCCAGCACCAGGGCGACGATGCCCGGAATCCACATGTAGACCAGGCTGAACCCCAGGAACCAGGGGCTCTCGAGCGTGCCCACCTCCGCGTAGTAGACCGCGAACAAAAGCCAGCTTAGGACGATGGCCAGGGTTACGGCTCGGTCGGCTTGGTTCACCTTAGGCCTCCTCGACCCCTTCGCGGGTTGCGCTCTGCAGCCGTGTCCGCATCAACCCGGCCCGCTTGGGTGCGAGCAGCACCTGCTCGCCGGTGTGGAGTGTGAGCAAGAGCCCTTCGCCCGCGGCGCGGCCGGTGTAGGCGGTGACGCGGCCCAGGTTGCTTTGGAATCGCCCTACGTAGTAGCCCGGCAACGCCGCGCTGCCGCTGCGGCGCCCCAGCGCGAACGGCACCTCGTGCACCTCGCACAGGTTTTCGAGCAGGATGCGGCGGGTGCCCAGGAAGTGCTGGATTTCCAGGGCTTCGCCCGTGAGCACGTAGCGCAACCGCGCCGGCATCCACCACAACAGCCCCACGAAGAAGGCCACGATCAGAAAGACCCACAGCGCCACCAGCGCCCGTGCCGGCGGCAGCCCCGCAGCCGTGCCGTAGGCGTAGTAGGCCAGGGCGGCTCCCATGAGGAGCAGGCCGGCAGCGCGCAGCGGGCGTCCGGTGGTGTCGAGGTCGGGGTCAAACGTCTCCACTTTGCGTCTCCTTGCGCCCTTCCTCCCGCGGAAGGCGGCCCGCCTCCTTCAGCGCCCGGGTGAGCAGGTACTCGATCTGGGCGTTGACGCTGCGCAGGTCGTCGGCCGCCCACTTGGCGAGGGCATCGTACACCTTGGGGTCGAGGCGGAGGAGGAAGCGTTTCTTCATGGTAAAAGGCAGCCTGTAGCTTGCGGCTCGTGGCGTGTGGTAGCCCGTGGGAGTTTCCACAGGCCACGAGCCACAGGCCACAAGCATATGTTCAAAAGCTGGTCACAGCACTTCATTTTCTATCCGTACAACGTCCCTGCATTGATCACCGGACTGGCGGCCTGGTCGCCGGTCAGCACCACCATCAGGTTGTTGACCATGGCGGCCTTCTTTTCTTCGTCGAGGGCGACCACGTTTTCGCGCTCCAGGTGCTCGAGCGCCTGCTGCACCATCCCCACCGCCGCGTCCACGATCAGCCGGCGCGCCGAGATGATGGCCTGGGCCTGCTGGCGGCGCAGCATCGCCTGCGCGATCTCCGGCGCGTAGGCCAGGTGGCTGATGCGGGCTTCGAGCACCTTCACCCCGGCCACCTTGAGCCTTTCCTGCACTTCCTCGGTGAGCGCCCGGGCCACCGCGTCGGGGCTGCCGCGCAGCGAGAGCTCGTGTTCCTCGGCGTCGTAGGGGTAGCGGCTGGCTAAGGCCCGGATGGCCGTTTCTACCTGCACCCGGACGAACTCCTCGTAGTCGTCCACGTCGAAGACGGCCTTGGCGGTGTCCACCACCTGCCAGACCACCACGGTGCCGATCTCGATGGGGTTGCCGTGGCGGTCGTTGACCTTGAGCACGTCGGAGTTGAAGTTGCGCACCCGCAGGCTGACGGCTACCTTGCCGGTGAAGGGGTTGGCCCACCAGAAACCGTCGTCGCGCACGCTTCCGGTGTACTTGCCGAAGAAGATGAGCACCTTGGCCCGGTTGGGCTGGACGGTGAAGAATCCGGGTACGAGCAGGAAGAAGGCGAGCAAGGCGAGCGTGCTCCACGCGAGGGCGCCCCAGTTGGTGCGCAGGGTGATCTCGGCGAAGAAGCGCCAGCCCTCCCAACCGCTGAAGACGAGCAGCGCGAGGGCGGCCAGCAGCATGGCGAAGCCGCCTACCTTGAACGCGGGTTTCTCGGCAATCTGTTTCATTCGCACCTCCTGGTATCAGGATGATATCATAATGATGTCGCTTCCGTCCAGTTTTCGTTGAGCCCGGAGCTTAGCGCCGTGCCGCCAACCGCTTAGATCTCCGGTTCGCAGGGGGACCTTTTCCGTTGCTCCGGGCGAGCTCGGTCCGGCCCGGTGTTTCCTGGCTCGCCGTGCCGCTCGCGCGCTCCCGATCCCCGCGTACAATGAGCCATGCTGCGCGAAGACCTGGGCGAGGGGCTCGAGCTCGCGCTGGCCGTGCCCCAGCACGCCGAGGCCCTTTTCGAGCTGATCGACCAAAACCGCGAACACCTGCGCCGCTGGCTGCCCTTCGTGGACGCCACCCAGGACGTCGGGTATACCCGCGCCTTTCTGGCCGACCAGCTGCGCGGGCTGGCCGAGGGGCGGGCGCTCACCCTGGTCCTCTTCCACCGCGGGCGGGCCGCGGGGGTGCTGGGGCTGAACCGCGTGGACGCCGTAAACCGGGTGGCCTCGCTCGGCTACTGGCTGGCCCGGGAGGCGACCGGTCGGGGCCTGATGACGCGCGCGGTGCGCAGGCTGATCGACCTGACCTTCGAGAGCTTTCCCGTAGACCGCATCGAGATCCACTGCGCCCCGGACAACCGGGCGAGCTGCGCCGTTCCCGAACGGCTGGGCTTTACCCGCGAAGCGGTGCTGCGGCGGGCGCTGCGCGCCCACGAGTTCACCGACGACCGCGTGGTGTGGGGTTTGTTGCGTGAGGAGTGGACCGGCTAGTCTTCGGGCCGGAAGACGCGCCGAACCTTGAGCTTGAAGCCGTCGCCCTCGGCCACGGCCACGAGCCGCCCCTGGCGGTCGGTAAGGGCGACCAGGCCGCGGGCGGGGATGGGCAGGGGAACGCCTTCCTGCACCCGGCGCACCTCGGTGTGGTCGAGCTCGACCGCGGGGAAGGGCAGCACCTCGGCTGCGGCCAGCGGCCGCGCGCGCCCCAGCTCGGCGGCGTCTACGGTCTGTTCGAGCCCCACCCGGCCCACGCGCGTGCGCACCAGGCCGCTCAGGAAGGCCCCCGTGCCCAGCGCCGCGCCCAGGTCGCGGGCGAAGGCGCGCACGTAGGTGCCCGAGCCCACGACCAGCCGCACCACCGCGGTGGGCAGCGGCGCGAGTTCCGGCGGCAGTTCCACCGGCCGGCCCCGGGGGTCGGGCCGCCAGCCCTCGGCGCCCGGGGCGATGCGCAGCGGTTCGGGGCGCTCCTGCAAGGTCAGCAGCTCCACCTGGTGGTAGCGCACCGGCCGGGGCTCGAGCGCCAGCGCCTCGCCCCTGCGGGCCGCCTCGTAGGCCTTGACCCCGCCCACCTTCACCGCCGAGAAGGCGGGCGGCACCTGCTCCTCGAGCTCCAGGAACCTCGCCAGCGCCCGTTTCAAGGCCGCCTCGTCGGGCCGCCAGGGGGCGGCGGGCTCGAGCGGACCCTCGGCGTCGAGGGTCGGGGTCGTGCCCCCGAAGCTGATCCAGGCCAGGTATTCCTTGTCCTCGCCGGTCAGGAAGGGCACGAGCTTGGTGTGCGAGCCGGTGGCCAGCACCAGCACCCCCGTGGCCAGGGGGTCGAGGGTGCCGGTGTGCCCGACCTTCTTGGTGGCCAGCACCCGGCGCGCCGTCTCCACGACGTCGTGCGAGGTGGCGCCCAGGGGTTTGTACACGGCGTAGACGGCCACAGCACACGGATTGTATCACCGCAGGCGGCGGACGCAGCGGTAGCCGTGGCGCGGGTTGCCCCAGTCCGCCGGCTGGTGGGCGATGCGGCCGCCGTAGCGCAGGCCGCCGGTGTAGGGCACGTACCAAACTTCGCCCGTGGGCGTCGACTCGGCCGTCCAGTAGTAGACCGCGGGGGCGGCCGGGTCCCATAGCGGCCCCTCCTTGTTCGGCACCCGGGCGCAGTCGGCGCGCGGCGCACCCGCGCGGTAGCGGCATCCCGCGAGCTCGCCACCGCGCACCAGCGCGGCCACCAGCTCGGCGCGGGTGGGCAGGCGCCAGACGCCCACCGGTTCGGCCCCCAGCCGGGTTCCCGACGGATCCAGGTAGGCGCACAGACCTTCGCGCTCCGGGTCGTAGGGGCCGGGCTTTTCGGCCAACCCCCGGGGGGCGCGTCCGTAGGCGGCCAGCTCGGCCCACGAGGGGTAGCGCGGCCCGAGGCGCAGGTTCCAGCCGGGGCCCGCGGGGGCCCACTCGAGCACCCCCACCGCCGTGGCCGCGCGCCACGACCCCGTTCCCGCTGGCGTGCGTCCGGTAACGTAGGGCAGGTAGTAGAGCGCGGTGGCGAGCACGACCGCCGCCGGCACGGCCAGCGCCCAGAAGCGGCGTGCGGACCGGGGTCCGGGCGCGCGCCCCTCGAGCCACCACAGCCCGCCCACGAGCGCCAGCGCCAGGCTGACCGGTGCGGTGCCGAGGGCGCGCTGCAGGTCGAAGAGGCCGCGCGCGGCCATCCGCCCCCACCACCAGGCGGTGAACCCCAGCCCCGCCACCGCAAGCAAGATCCCGCCCCAGCGGGGCCGGATCAGCGCCAGCGCCCCCAGGAGTCCCAGCGCCGCCGCCGGCACGAAGTAGGCCCAACCGGGAACTCCGCGCACGCCGTAGGCCTCGAAGAAGTACTCTCCCGCACCCCAGTAGGCCCACAGCGACGTCGCCAGGAGCCACAGCGCGGTTGCGATCCTGCCGGCACAGGTTTTCACAGCGAACCCTCCTCAGTATGCGCCTGTTCAAAACGTGAAATCTAGGGCAAAATGGTAAGGATGGACGGGATCCGCCTGCAAAAGTACCTGGTGCTCGCCGGGGCCGCCCCCAGCCGCCGCAAGGCGGAAGACCTGATCCGCGCGGGTCGGGTGACCGTGAACGGCGCGGTCGCGGGCCTGGGGGCGCGGGTGCGGCCGGGCGACGAGGTGCGGGTGGGGGGGCGCAAGGCCGTGCCCCCCGAACGGCGGGTGGTGCTGGCGCTCTACAAGCCCAAGGGGTACGAGACCACGCGCACGAGCCGTTCCGGAGCGCCCACGGTCTACGAACTGCTGCCCGAGCTGCCGGGCCTGCACCCGGTGGGCCGGCTCGACCGCGATTCGGAGGGCCTCTTGCTCTTTACCAACGACGGGGCGCTTACCCAGCGGCTCACCCACCCGCGTTACGGCGTGAAGAAGGTCTACCGCGTCTGGAGCAGGAAGGGCACCCCCCCGCCCGACCTGCTGCGCAAGCTGGAGCGGGGGCTCGTCCTCAAGTCGGGCGTGCGCGTGCAGGCGCTCAAGGCCCGCCCCAAGGAAGGCGGCGCCGTCATCACCCTGACCGAGGGCAAGAAGCGCGAGGTGCGCTACATGATGGCCGCGATCGGCTACCCCGTCGAGCGGCTGCTGCGGGTGAAGATGGGCCCGATCCGGCTGGGCGGGCAGAAGCCGGGAAGCTGGCGCGAGCTCGAGGAAGCCGAGCTGAAGGCGCTCGACCGCGCGGCCTTCGGCGACCCCGAGAAGGAGGGATCCGGAGCCCGCAGCCGCAGCAAGCGATAACGATTCGCATTCTCAAATCCAACAAATCCGACCGGCATTGACGGGATTCCGTCCCCGGGACTAGAATGCCGGTGGAACGATGCGACGCCTATCCGACCTGCCCGAAGACACCCCTGCGCGCATCCGCGCGCTGCGCACGCCGCCGCTGCTCCGGCGGCGCTTGCTGGCGCTTGGGGTGCGGCCGGGGGCGGAAGTCCGCGTGGTGCGCCGGGCCCCCCTGGGCGACCCGATGGAAATCGCCGTGGGCGATACCCTGATCGCCATTCGCCACGCCGAGGCGGCGGGTGTGGAGCTGGAGGAGTAGGCGTGGGTTGCCCCGAGTGCCACGGAACGGTGGCCACGGCCCCGCGGACGGACGGGATCCGGGTCGTCACCGTGGGCAACCCCAACACCGGCAAGACGACGCTGATCAACGCCCTGGCCGGGTCCGACCTCAAGGTGGGCAACTGGCCCGGCACCACCGTGGACCGCCTGGAGGCGCAGCTGCGCCTGTCCGGGGGTACGGTGCGGCTCGTCGACCTTCCCGGAGCGTACAGTCTGAACCCCACCACCCCGGAGGAGGCGCTCGCCGCCCGCGAGCTGCTGGCCCATCCGCCCGACGTGGTCGTCAACGTCGTGGACGCGGGCAACCTGGAGCGCAACCTGCACCTCACCCTCGAGCTGGCCGAGCTGGGCCTGCCCATGGTGGTGGCCCTCAACCTCATGGACGAGGCCGAGGCCAAGGGGTACACCTTAGACCCGGCGGCGCTGGAGCGGGCGCTGGGGGTTCCGGTGGTGCCGCTCGTCGCCAGCCGCGGGCGCGGCACGGACGAGCTGCTCGCGGCGCTGGAGCGGGCGCGCGTCCCCGGGCTGCGCCTGCGGTATCCGGGGGAGTTGGATCGCGCGGCGGCGCGGCTCGCCGACCGGATCGACCACCCCGCGGCGCGCTGGATTGCGCTGGCCCTGCTGGCCGGGGAAGAGGTGCCGATCGAACTGGACGGCGAGCTGCTCGAACGGGCGCGGCGGCTGCGCGCCGAGCTCGAGCGCGTCGGCATCGACCCCTACCTCGAGATCGAGAACGCCCGCTACGTGCGGGCGCACGAACTGGCGCAGACCGCACTGCTGGGGTCGGAGCCGCGCCTGACGCTCACCGATCGCGTAGACCGCTGGGTGCTGCACCCGCTCCTGGGCGGGCCCATCTTCCTGCTGGGCATGTTGCTGGCGTTTCGCTTCACCTTCCTGTTCTCGACCCCCTGGGTCGATTTCATCGGCGCGGTGCAGGAGGTCCTGGCCGGCTGGATCGCCGCTTTGCCGCTGCCCCCCCTCGTCGCCTCGTTCTTTGCCGACGGCCTCGTGGGCGGCGTGGGCACGGTGATCAGCTTCGCCCCGGTGCTCTTCTTCCTCTACGTGGCCCTCGCCTTCCTGGAGACGAGCGGTTTTCTCGCGCGCGCGGCCTTCATCGCCGACAAAATGATGCTGCTCGCGGGCCTGCCGGGGCGGGCCTTCATCCCCCTGATCCTCGGATTCGGCTGCAACGTGCCCGCCGTTTACAGCACCCGCATCCTCACCGGGCGCTTCGACCGCCTGCGCGTGGGCCTGGCCATTCCCTTCATGAGCTGCAGCGCCCGGCTCGTCGTCTTCACCCTCTTCGCCGCGGTCTTCTTTCCCGAGCGCGCGGCCTGGGTGGTTTTCGGCCTCTACCTGCTGGGGATGGTCGTGGGCCTCTTCACCGCCTGGGGGCTGGGCCGGGCCGCGGGGCAGCCGGCGAGCAGCGGCCTCATGGAGCTGCCGCCGTACCGCCTGCCCACGATGCAGGTGGTGCTGAAGCAGGCCTGGGCCCGCACCCGCAGCTTCCTGGAGGGTGCGGGCGGCCCGATCCTGCTGGCGGTGCTCTTCGTCTGGCTGCTGCTCAACCTGCCGCCTGGCGACCTCGAGGGCAGCCTCTACGCGCGCGTCGCCGGCTGGCTGGCCCCGCTCTTCGCGCCGCTGGGCATCACCGACTGGCGGCTTCTGAGCGCGTTGATCCCCGGCTTCGTGGCCAAGGAAGTGGTCGTTGGCACCCTCGCGGTCAGCTACCTGGGGGCCGAGCCCACCGCGGCGCTGGGGTTTGTGCAGGGCCTCGGGCAGATCCTGGCCACCTTTTGGGCCTCGCTCCTCACCACGTTGGGGGCGGTGCCCGCGCTCTTCGGCCTGCCGCAGCTGGCGCCGCCGCCCCCGGACGCGCCCACCGCGCTACAGGCGGCCTTGCGTGCCTCGGTCGCCCCGGCGGCGGCGCTCGCTTACATGGTCTACGTGCTGCTCTACACGCCCTGCGTGGCCACGGTGACCGCGCTCAAGAACGAGTTCGGGCGCTTCTGGGCCGCGGTCGCGGTGGTGTACGAGTTGATCCTCGCCTGGGTGCTGGCCTGGGGGGTCTACCGCCTGGCCCTGCTGTGGTTGGGGGGCTAGGGTGCTGCGCCGGGTCCTGGCCGAGCTGGAACGCCCGCAGACGCTGGCGCAGGTGGCCGCGCGCGTCGGCGTCGAGCCGGGCGTGCTCTGGGGGATGCTCGAGACTTTGCAGCAGGGCGGTTACGTGGGACTGGCCTATTCCGAGAGTCCGGCCTGCGGAACCAGCTGCGCCGGGTGCAGCCTCAAGAACCTCTGCCCCGCCGTGGGCAGCGAAACCCCGCCGCCCACGCCCGTCTGGCGCTTGACCGTCAAAGGGCGCGCCGCGCTAGAGCAGGGGCTCTAGGGCTTTCGCCAGCGCCGCGAGGGCCCCGGGCACGTCCCAGCGGGTCTTGTCGCGCACGCCGGCGGGGTTCGAGACCGCCCGCACCTCGGCCCAGGGCACGCCGAACCAGAGGGCCGTCTGCGCCACCGCGGCCCCCTCCATGTTCTCCACCGCCGCGCCCCAGCGGCGTTCCAGCTCGGCCGCCTCATCGTGGGTCTCGCTCACCGCGTCGCGGGTGAGGAAAGGCCGCGGCACCAGGCCCAGCTGTGTGTGCAGCCGGGCGGTCCAGAGGGGGTCGGCGGGCAGGTGGTTGTAGTAGCGGCGCGCTTCCAGCTCCAGAGCCGGCATGCCCAGCGCCTCGAGCCCCCCGACGGTGCCCAGGTCGGCCTGGATCTCCTGGGCGGCCAGGACCACGTCCCCCGCGCGCAAGCCTGCGCCCGGGTAGGCGCCGGCAATGCCCACGAGCAGCACCTGGCGCACCTCCGGATGGGCCTCCAGAAAGGCCCCGAGCGTCATCGCCGCGTTGGCCTTGCCCAGCCCCAGCTCCAGCGCTTGCCAGTCCGGGCCCACGAGCCGCTCGCGACCGCGCCAGCTCGCCTGCTCGAGCGCGCGCTCGCGCAGAAAACCGGCCTCGCCGCGGGTGGGGTAGACGATCAGCATGGTCAGGTGTCCTGGTCGCGGTAGAGCTCGAGGTTCTCGAGCATGTAGAGGGCGTCCTCCACGGGCCACACGCGCCCGGTACCGTCGCGCAGCACGCCGTCGGGCCAGGCGTAGAGGCTGCACTTGCTGTTGCCATCGAGCCGCACCGCCTTCCCCGTGCGCCGCGCTTCGTCCAGGGCGCGTTCGATGCGCTTCTTGCGTTCTTCCACCCGCTCAGGCTACCAAACCTTGAATTGCGGCGCAGCGGTCGGGGCTGGTACACTCAGTTCGGCTAACCATCGTGACGGTTGGACCATTTCACCTGGAGGTGAGCAAGGATTAGAAGAAGAGGAAGGGTACCCCCACCGACCAAGACCCAGCACCGCATCAACGAACAAATCCGCGTACGGCAGGTCCGCGTCATCGACGAATCCGGCGAACAGCTCGGCATCATGGAGACCCGGGCTGCGCTCGACCTGGCGAAGCAGAAGGATCTGGACCTCGTTCTCGTCGGCCCCACGGCCAGCCCGCCGGTGGCCAAGCTGCTCGACTACGGCAAGTGGCGCTACGAGCAGCAGCAGGCCGAGAAAGAGGCCCGCAAGAAGGCCAAGCGCCAGGAGATGAAGTCGATCAAGTTCCGCGTCAAGATCGACGAGCACGACTATCAAACCAAGCTTGGCCACGTGCGCCGCTTCCTCGAGGCCGGCCACAAGGTCAAGGTGACGATCATGTTCCGCGGCCGCGAGATGGCCCACCCCGAGCTGGGCAAGAAGATCCTCGACCGCGTGGCCGAGGACCTGGCCGAGATCGCCGTGGTGGAGATGAAGCCGCTGATGGCCGGGCGCGACATGAACATGGTGCTCGCCCCCATCCCGCCCGAAAAGCGCGGCAAGGCTCGCCCCGAACGTGAAGAGGCGGCCTCCCCGGCGCCCGAGCAGGAAGCGGCGCAGGAGTAACCCGAACCCTAACCCTTTCCGCGGCCCCCGGGCCGCGTTCGTTTGGCTCGTTTCGCCCTCTAGCACGATGTGAACACTAGGCAAGGCATTCCAGGCGTAGCATAGGGCCAGGAGGTTTTTCGGTGGTCGTCCAGGGACGGCCGTTTGCCGCGAGGTCGATGGTGGATTGTTCGATCGTACCCCTCACAGCTCTTCTTCGAGCAGGCATCCGAGCAACCTGCCGCGCGGTCCGCTTGGCGACGCTACCCAGCAAGGTCCCCGCCGTTGTCCTCCGCTCCATCTCCTGGCAAATCTGGCCCATCCCCATCGCCGTGGGGTTGACCAACCTTTCCTACACCATGCTGACGTTCGACGACCAGTGGCAGGCAAGGGTCGTTGGTTCACGAGAGGGCGATGCGACCGTGACCCTCAGCAGCCAGCTGGCGCTCGGCGACCGCCAGTACCTGCTGGAGGACCCCTCCCTGTACTCGTATCGGAGGGTTAAGACGACTCACGGGGCGGAGCCTGGGAACGCCGAGGTGCACCAAAGAACCAAGGAGTTCTTTCTCCCAGGGAATCCCAGGGGAGCTCATGCGGCTTACACCAAGCTGCATAACCCATGAGGTCTACCGTGCAGGGCCTCCTCGGAGTGCGCGTTCGTAAAATCCTGCCGGCGGCAGCCTTGTCGCTGCTGCTGGCGGGCTGCCCCGACCTTGCGGGGTCCCGTCCGCCCGACCGCACGCCGCTGGCGGCGACCTACCCGTTCGCGGGCGGTATCGAGACGATCGCGCCTCAGTACTTCCTGCACGGCCGGTACCTGCTGTTCAGCAACCAAAGCAACCCCAATCAGCAGATCGCCTTCGACACACGGACGGGAGCGCTCGCTTGGCAGACCGAGTTCTTCCCGGGCAGCAAATACTACTACCTGGCCCAGAACGAGCGCTACGTCTACGTCTGGCCGTTAAGGGACCGCCCCGGCGAACTCGTGGTGGTCGACCCCGAAACGGGCAACCCGGTCGTGCGGCTCACCGACGCCCAGCTGAGCGAGGGCGCGACGGCTGGTTATTTCGGAAACGTCGTCGCCAGCAACACCCGCGTCTACGCCCTCAGCGGCCGCAGCGGCGTCGCCGTCTTCGACCTCGACCCGGTCACCTACCTGCCCACCTTCGTTCGCAAGGTCACGGTCCAGGACATCGAGGACGCCGCCGCCCCCATCCACGGCTTGGTCTTCTACGTGATGTCCATCGCCATGGACCCCAATTCCCACGACGTTTTCGTAGGCGCCAACTCCTACCGCGAATACGGCAACATCCCCGACCTCTACCGCATCGACACCGACACCGTCGCGGTCAAGTGGAAGGCGGACGTCGAGTACCCCGACAACGGCCGGGACGCCATTGCCGGCCGCTACGCCGGCCACGTATCGGTCGTCACCCTGGCCGGCGACGTCCTCGTCGTCCAGGCGGGCCAGTCGGTCCAGGCCTTCGACCCGGAGACCGGGCGGCGGTACTGGTACTACGAGCTGCGCTGCGGGGGCAGCGTGCCCGGGGCGCTTACCGACAGCCAGCTCTACGTTCCCGAAACCGGACGGATCTACTTCGGGCGCGGTTCGCAGAGCTGCTTCTACTCCGTGGCCGCCAGCCGCGAAGGGCCCGACCCCTGGACGCTGGACACCCAGGACTACCCCTTTGCGGCCACCCCCCAGGAGGGCCTGCCCACCTACCTGGACGGCGTGCTCTACTTTTTCAACGGCGCACTGTGGGCGGTCGATCCCTACAGCGGTCGCCCATTGAGTATTTCCGAAGGCTTAATGATCGATGGGGCCATGGTTTCCATCTTCAACGACGGCCGCTACGTCTACGTCCCCGGTCCCGACGCGATCCACGCCTTCGAGCCGGTGAGGAGGTGAGGCGTGGGCGCTCGCAGAACAGCGCATCGGGCTCTTCCCTTGGCTTTTTCAATACTTGTCGGCCTGGTTGCATGCGGCCCAGGTCAGGAAACAGGCCCCGGACTCCTTAACACTCGATAAAGTTGCCGCCGCGGGCACGGGTGTAGAAGACGGCGAACGCTTGCTATGGCGCTGGTGGTGGACGTTGGCTGTGGCCAGCCTTCGCCAAGCGGGTCTGGATGTGACCGAGCGGTACCCTTGGGCCGTGTACGCTCCGACTTTGGTTGATGCTGTTACAGGGGACATGCTAGGGGTAGATCTTTTTCGCGGCAGGGTCACAATAGGGGAGCTCACCTTCTCGCTGGAAGGGTTGCGTTACGCCGGGGACTGTTCGATTGCCGCTTTGCCTGTGTACGGCCTGTGCGTCGAAGAGCAGCCGCGACCTTTACCCGATGCGCCTTCAAGTGCAGGTCCTGTTGAAGTGCAGATAATGCGCGTTGAATAGTGGCGGCTACGGGTACCCTTCGGGTCGGCCCCCTTTAGAAACTCCCAGGACAGAAAAACCAGGTTTGTCTATGCGCGGCGATTCTCACCCTTTCCGCGGCCTCCGGCCGCGTTTCGGTTTGTTCTTACCCCTGGGTTCCCCACCGCCAAAGCGCTTGCACCGGAAGCGACCACATCCCCTCTCCAAAGGGAAGCGCCCGGGTACCGGGGTGGAGCACGTAGCCGGCGCGAAAGCGATCGCTGGCCGCTTTCTTGAGCGCGCGCAGGCCGGAGAAGTCGCCGGGACCGACGCGACGCTTAGATTTCACCTCGATGCCCATAAGGCCTTCAGGTCCTTCCAGCACCAGGTCCACTTCGTGCCCGCTCGCGTCGCGGTAGTGCGAGAGCCGGTAGGGCTCCGCGGTCCAGCTCAGCTGCTTGGTCAGCTCCATAGCTACAAAAGTTTCCAACACTGCACCTTCGCGGAGGGAGTGGGCCAGGTAGCTGGCCAGGCCGGTGTCGACCATGTGGAGTTTGGGGGAGCGGGTAAGGCGTTTGGTGGGGTTTACGGCCCACGCTGAAAGCCTGCGTATCAGATAGAGCTTTTCGAAGAGGCGCAGGTATTTGTCCGTAGTCGAGCGCGGCCGGCCCAAACTGCGGCTCAGCTCGCTCACGTTGAGCAGGCTTCCCGACCGCTCAGCCAGAAGCACCAGCAGCGCGTGCAGGACGGCCACCTGTTCCACCCCCGAGATGTCACGTACGTCGCGTTCCAGCAGGGTGCGGACGTATCCGGCGAACCACTCCGTCCGATCCGCGTCTCTCAGCTGGACTGCGTCGGGAAAGCCACCCTGTCGGATCCGTTCCGTAACGTCGGCGTCTTCCCACTCCGCGGGTGGCCGGCCGTGAAAGGCGAGCTCGACGAAAACCTCTCGACGCCCCTCCAGTTCGCCCTGGGAAAAGGGATAGAGGGTCAGCACCGCCATGCGCCCTACGAGGGCTTCCGCAACCCGCGGCAACGCCAGCACGTTGGCCGAGCCCGTGAGCAAATATCTACCGGCAGTTCGTTTCCGGTCCACCCGGGCCTTGATGGCCAGGAGTAGCTCCGGCGTGCGCTGCACCTCGTCGAGGACCAGCGGCTCCGGCCAGCTGTCCAGGAACCCCTCGGGATCGGCTTGGGCCGAAGCCAGCAGGTCGAGGTCGTCGAGCGTGACATAGCGCAAGCCCCGTTCGTCCGCTACCTTCCGGACCAGCGTGGTTTTGCCCACTTGGCGCGCACCCTCGAGGAAGACGACCGGATGCGTCTCAAGTGCACGCCGCAGGCGGGTGGCCAGGTGGCGTGGTCGGTACCGGGGCATGCCTGCAAATTAACACGCGCCGTGTCAATTATCAACACGTAACGTGTCAATTTGCAGGTTCTGCGGGGTGACGGGGGCGGGGCCGGTGTGCTAGACTGGCGTTTGCTGCGTCCGGGCTCGACAAGACCCCACGGGGCGCCCGGCCGGCGGAGGTAAGAGGAATGCCGAAGATGAAGACCCACAAGGGCGCCAAGGGGCGGCTGAAGGTGACCGCCCGTGGCAAGGTGCTGGCCTCCAAGCCCGGCAAACGCCACCTGAACTGGCACAAGTCGGGCAAGAAGATTCGGGCCAAGGGCAAAAAGTTCGTGCTTGCCGAGGGCGAGGCGCGTCGCATCCGCGAGCTCCTGCCCTACGACTAGGAGCGCGCCATGCCGAGAGCGAAGACGGGCGTCGTCCGCCGCCGCAAGCACAAGAAGATCCTCAAACAGGCCAAGGGGTACTGGGGCAGCCGCTCCAAGAACATCAAGCGGGCCAAGGAGACCCTGCTCAACGCGGCCGAGCACAGCTACGCCGACCGCCGCAAGAAGAAGCGGGTCTTCCGCCGCCTCTGGATCGCGCGCATCAACGCCGCGGCGCGTCAGAACGGCCTCAGTTACTCCAAGCTGATGCACGGCCTCAAGGCCGCGGGCATCGAGGTCGACCGCAAGATGCTCGCCGACATCGCCGTGCGCGACCCCGAAGGGTTCGCGGCGCTGGTGGAGCAGGCCAAAAAGGCCTAGCCGCGCTCGACCCTGTACGGCGCGGCCGCGGCCGCGCCGTTTATGCTGGAGGTCATGACGCTTACCGAGGTTTCCGCCTGGCTCTGGGTCGCCTTCGTGAGCATGCTCCCGGTGGTGGAGCTGCGCGGGGCGATTCCTCTGGGGCTGGGGCTGGGGCTTTCGCCGCTGGCGGCGCTGGCGGCGGCGCTTCTGGGCAACCTGCTCGTGGTGCCGCTGCTGCTGTGGCTGGTGCCGGGGGTGGTGGGCTGGCTCGAGCGCTTTTCCGCCTTCAAGCGCTGGTGGGACCGCCTGGAAGCGCGCGTGCGCCTGAAGAGCGAGGAGACCGTGCAGCGCTACGGGGCGCTGGGTCTGCTGCTCTTCGTGGCCGTGCCCCTGCCCGGGAGCGGCGCTTGGACGGGCGCACTGATCGCCGTGGTGCTGGGCCTCAAGAAGCGCTACGCGGGGCCGGCGATCGCGCTGGGCGTGCTGCTGGCGGGCGTGCTGGTTACCTTGGCGGCCACCGGCGTGCTCAAGGGGCTCGAGTGGATGGCCCGCTAGCGGCCTGAAGTAAACTGGACCCGCTAGGGAGGCTCGACTTGACCTGGACCGTACTTCCCCTCGCTCTGCTCGCCTACCTGATCGGCGCCGTGCCGCTCGGATACTGGGCGGTGCGCCGGCTTTCGGGCAAGAGCCCGCGCCTGGCCTCGGTCTACAACCTGGGCTTCGAGAGCGCGGTGCGGGTGCTGGGCGCGGGTCCGGTGCTGCTCGCGTTCGGCCTGGACGTTTTCAAGGGATTCCTGGCGGTCTACCTGGCCCGGGGGTTGGGGCTCGAGGCCGCGCTGCTGCTCGCGGTGGCCGCCTACTTGGGCCACCTCTACCCGCCGCCCTTCCTCGCGCCCGAGCGCCCCTTCCGGCCGCGCGGTGGGGCGTTGCTCGTCGGTTTGCTCGCCGGGCTCTCGGTGACCGGCTACCCCTACCTGCAGGCCTTTTTGCCGCTCGTCTTAGCCCTCATCGTCTACGCCCTCACCGGCTACGCCTCGCTGGCGGCGGTCACGGTGGCGTTCTCCATCGCCCTGGTGTTGATGTTCCTGCCGGTGAGCGCGCTGGCGCAGGGGCTCGCCTGGGTGCTGGCGGCGCTGGTGGTCTGGCGCTACAAGGAGAACCTGGGCCGCATCCTCGAGGGTACCGAGCCCAAGCTGGGCGAGCCCGCGCCGCTGCCCGGCGAGGACCAGGTGGTCTGCGCCTTCATGATCCACCCGCTCACCCTCGAGGACTTCTGGCAGAGCCCGCGCTTCGCCTGGCTGCGCCCGCTGGTGCGTGCCGGTCTGGTGCGGCAGGCCTGGGTCGAGCGCATCGCCGAGCTCTTCCGCCCGATGAAGGTGGGCGAGATCCGCGGGGTGCGCACCGCCGGCGGGCGCGAGGTCCGTTGCCACCTCATCTCCGCCCCGCTGCTGCCGCACCAGATCACGGGCAAGCCCGAGCTGGCGACCCGCCGGGCCGTCCAGGGGGCGCGGCTGGCCGCCGAGCTGGGGGCGACGGTTTTCGGCCTCGGGGCCTTCTGGAGCGTGGTGGGTGAGAAGGGGCTGCGCGTGCAGGAGGCCGTGCCCGAGATCCAGGTGACCAACGGCGGCGCCTACACCGCCGGCACCGTCAAGGCGGCGATCCCGCAGATCCTCGAGCGCTTCGAGCGCGAGGGCAAACCCCTTTCCGAGGTGACCGCCGCGGTGGTGGGGGCCAACGGGGTGGTGGCCTTCGGCATTGCGCGCCAGATCGCGCCGCTGGTGGGGCGGCTGATCCTGGTGGGGCGCAACCTCGAACGGCTGGAAAAGAGCGCCGAGACGCTGCGCCGGCTGGTGGCCCGCAAGGGGGCCGAGACCGAGATCGTGACGACGACCGAGATCCCCGCGATCCAGGAGGCCGACCTGGTCTTCACCGCTACCTCCGACCCGGGCGCGGTCATCTTCCCCGACTTCGTGAAGCCCGGCGCCTGGATCTACGACGAGGGCGTGCCCCCCGACGTGGACCCGGCGGTGAAGGACGTGCCGGGCGTACGCGTCATCCCCGGTGGGGTGGTGCGCCTGCCCGGCGAGGCCGAGGTGAACCTCGACCTGCGCTTCGGCGGGCCCGACCTGGTGCCGGCCTGTCTGGCGGAGACGATGATCCTGGCGGCCGAGGAGGCCTGGGACCGCAAGAGCCTGGGCGGACAGACCAAAAGCGAGAACGTCCAGTTCTTCGTGGACCGCGCCGCCGAGCTGGGGTTCGAGGTGGTGGACTGAGCCGTGCGCGGCCGGGTGTCCGGAACCGGCGGATTGGCGCTAAGCTGGACGCTATGAACGTTTCTTTGGAGGAGCTGGCCGCCAGGTTGACGGAGGGCACGCAGGAGCTTCGGCTCGAGCGCCTGCCGCGCCCCGGTGTGGTCCACGAAGCCGTGGAGCGGCTGCGGAGCCTGCTCTTCCCTGCGGGCGACGCGGAGACGAACGCGCTGGCGGTGCTGCGCGAGGTGCGGGCCGAAATGGTGGTCCAGGTGGGCCGGGCACTCGACTTTGCCCGGGCGCGGGCGCTGCCGCAGACCTCACAACCCGAACCGCGGCACGGCACCCCCGAGGCGCTCGTGGACGCCTGGCTCGAGCGCCTTCCCGAGGTGCGCCGCATGCTCGAGCTGGACGCGCAGGCCGCCTACGAGGGCGACCCCGCGGCGACGAGCCCCGAGGAGGTGGCCTGCTGCTACCCGGGCTTCCTGGCCATCGCCTACCACCGCCTCGCCCACGAGCTCTACCGCCTGGGGGTGCCGCTGGTGCCCCGGGCCATCAGCGAACGCGCTCACAGCCTGACCGGGATCGACATCCATCCGGGCGCCCGGATCGGCGAGCGCTTCTTCATCGACCACGGCACCGGCATCGTCATCGGCGAGACGGCCGTGCTGGGGCGGGGCGTGAGCCTGTACCAGGGGGTGACCTTGGGGGCCAAGAAGTTCGAGCTCGACGAGCATGGGAACCCCGTCAAGGGCGTGCCCCGGCACCCGATCCTGGAGGACGGCGTGATCGTTTACGCCGGGGCGACGATCCTGGGGCGGGTCACCATCGGCCGCGGGTCCGTGATCGGCGGCAACGTCTGGCTCACCGAGAGCGTGCCGCCGGGCAGCAAGATCACCCACAGCAGCGAGAAGATCTAGCGCCGTGCCCGCCGCGGGGTTGCGGACGGGAGCGCACCCGGAGGGTACAATCGGGGGTACATGAACGAAAAAAGGTTCCAACGGGTATGGATCACCGGGGGTTCGAGCGGCATCGGCCGGGCCCTGGCGCTCCACTACGCCCGCGAGGGGGCGTACGTGCTGGTCTCGGGTAGAAACGCGGAGCGGTTGGACGAGGTGGCGCGCGCGACCGGCGGGGCGACCTACCCGCTCGACGTCACCGACGCCGAAGCGGTGAAGCGAACGGTGGCCGCCGTTTGGGAGGACGCGGGGCCCCTGGATCTGGCGGTTCTGAACGCGGGCGCTGCCTTCAAGCGCGAAGGGCGCGACGACACCGCCGTGAACCTGAAGCGGCACCTCGACGTCAACCTGATGGGCGTGGCCCACGCCCTCGACGCCCTGCGGCCGCGCATGCGGGAGGCGGGCGGGGGCACGATCGCGCTGGTGGGCTCGCTGGCCGGCTACGTCGGACTGCCGCGCACCAGCGGCTACGGCACCAGCAAGGCGGCGCTCGGCTACTACGCCGAGGCGCTTTGGGCCGAGCTGCAGCGCGAGAACATCGACCTCAAGCTCATCAGCCCCGGCTTCGTGAAGACGCCGATCATCGCCGCCAACGAATTCCCCATGCCCTTCATGCTCGAGCCCGAGGAGGCGGCCCGCATCATCGCCCGTGGCCTGGAGCGGCCCGGTTTCGAGGTGGCCTTTCCGCGGCGGCTGGCCTGGCCGCTGCGGCTTTTGCGGGTGCTACCGGCCAGCTGGCGGGTGCGCCTCGTCGCCGCAGCCGAGCGGCGGGCGCGCCGCCGCTAGGGCGCGTAGGCGTCCACCTCCAGGTAGGGGGCGCGGGCCGTGTCCTCCCCGGGGGCCAGGTGCAGGTAGTCGTGCTGGCCGTCGCCGTCGCTGCAGCCGGCGAAGCGCAGGCGCACCTGGAAGCGCGGGCGTTCCGCCTCCAGGTCCTGCTGCAGCCAGGCGCTCAGGCCTGCGAAAGCGAACCAGCCGGGGCTCCACGAGCCGGTCGCGTCCAGGCTGCCGCTCACCCCCTGGTAGTCGGGCAAGGCCGCCAGCTCGAAGTCGGCGGGATCGAGCGTCTCGCCGTAGTCGAGGTGGTCGATCCAGACGTCGCCCAGGTCGGCGAAAGGCGACCCGACCGCGGCGTAGTTGTACACGAAGACGCGTGCGCTGGCGAGCTGGTCGAGGCCGTCCGGAAGGCCTCCGAGGTCGAAGCTGAAGAAGTCGTGGGCGCAAAGGTTGGTGTCGCGGTCGCCCAGCCACACCTCGCCGCCCGTGGCGTAGGTCAGGTGCGTGTTATCCGAAAAGATCATGCCGTCCAGGTCCGGCTGCGCCGGCAGGGTGACGCGGTGCAGCCGCATCGTGGAAAAGGTGACCTCGAACGGCTGCTCCAGGCCGTTGCCGGCCTCGTCGCGGGCGCCCGTCTCCA
>JALSIA010000065.1 GCA_026981865.1 Thermaceae bacterium | reverse complement strand
TGCGGTAACGCTCAAGGATGAAGCCGCGATCCGGCCCCAGGGGCATCGTGAGCACGTCCTTCGGGAAGCCGATCCAGACCCGGTCGAGCCAGGCGACACGGTGCTGGGGCAGCGTCCAGGCCTTTGAGATCCGCTCGAGCTCCTCGGGTTCCCGCGGCGAGAGGTAGAACCAGCCGGGCTCGAAGCCGCCGCCCGGGTGGATGAGCCGCAGCAGGTTGCCGTCGGCGTAGATCGCCTTGCCGCGTGCGATCCAGTCCTGGGTGCGCAGCTCGTAAACGCCGAGGCCGCGCACCCCCAGGTCGCGGTAGCGGTCGAGCAGGTTGTCCAGGTCGAGGCCGCGCAGCCGCGCTTCCTCGCGTACCGCCTGGCCGTCGAGGGTGAGCACCACCGGGCCGGGGCGCTCCACCTGCCAGCGGGCGTGGAGCGCTGCCAGCGAGGGCAGCAGCGCGAGGATCAGCAGCAGGTGCAGGAACTTCTTCACGCGGCCCCCAGGATGCGGTGGATCCGGCTCGTCAGCATCTCGAGCGCCGGTTCGTTGTGCCCGCCGTGGGGGATGATCACGTCCGCGAAGCGCTTGCTGGGTTCCACGAAGGCGATGTGCATGGGGCGGACGAAGTTCAGGTACTGCTCGATCACCGACTCGGGGCTGCGCCCGCGCTCGTCCACGTCGCGGCGCAGGCGGCGGATGAAGCGCACGTCGGGGTCGGCGTCGACGAAGACCTTGAGGTGCATGCGGCGGCGCAGCTCGGCGTCGTAGAGGGCGAGGATGCCCTCGAGCACCACGACCGGAGCCGGACCCACGGGTTTGGTCTCGCGGGCGCGGGTGTGCTCGACGAAGGAATAGAGCGGGCTCTCGACGCCTTCGCCGCGCACCAGCCGGCTCAGGTGGTCGATCAGCAGGGGCATGTCGAAGGCGTCGGGGTGGTCGTAGTTGATCCGGGTGCGTTCTTCGAAGGTCAGGTGGTCCTGATTCTTGTAATAGTTGTCCATTTGCAGCAGGGCCACCCGGTCCTTGCCCACCACCTCGATCACCCGGCGGGTGACCGTCGTCTTGCCGCTGCCGGTGCCGCCCGCAATGCCGATGACGAATCGTTCCATGCCGTTCCCCTTTATACCAGCCGCCGGCGTGAGCCGGATGGGGCCGCGCCGGACGTGCTTGACAGCGGCGGCCGCAGCCGCTAGACTTCGCCCTAACCGCGCCGAGCGCGGCCAAAATCCGGTGCGTTCTCTTATCCAGAGCGGTGGAGGGACCGGCCCTGTGAAACCGCGGCAACCGGCGAGCGAAAGCCCGCGACTTGGTGCCAATTCCGGCCCGCGCGAGCGGGAAAGATAAGGGAAAGGGCAACCCCTTTCCTGATGTCTTCGAGAGAGCGAACGGAAAGGGGAGTTTTCTTTCCCCGGAAAGGAGCAGGTATGCCCGAGTACCGGTACGCGACCCTAGCGCTGCACGCAGGCTACGACCCCGAGCCCGGAGGCCCCCGGCAGGTTCCGGTGGCCCAGTCCACCAGCTTCGTCTTCGAAAGCGCCGAACACGCCGCCCGGCTGTTCGCGCTCGAGGAGGCGGGGCCCATCTACACCCGCATCGGCAACCCGACGGTGGCGGTGCTGGAGGAACGGCTCGCCGCCCTCGAAGGGGGCGCGGCGGGGCTGGCCGTGGCCTCGGGCCACGCCGCCCAGTTCTTGGCGCTTACCGCGGTGCTGCAGGCGGGCGACAACCTGGTAAGCCTGCCCGGCCTTTACGGGGGCACGGTCAATCAGTTCAAGGTCACCCTCGCCCGCCTGGGCATCGAAACCCGCTTCACCAGTCCCGAGGCGCGCCCCGAGGAGTTTCGGGCGCTCACCGACGGGAGGACCCGGGTCTGGTACCTGGAGAGCCTCGCCAACCCGTCCCTCCACGTACCCGACTTCGACGCCGTCGCCGAGGCCGCCGAGGAGGCGGGAGTGGCCGTCTTCGTGGACAACACCTTCGGGATGGGCGGCTACCTCTTCCGGCCGCTCGAACACGGGGCGGCCGCGGTGCTGCACTCGGCCACCAAGTGGATCGGCGGCCACGGGGCGGCGATCGCCGGCGCGTTGATCGACGGCGGCCGCTTCGATTGGGCGAACGGCCGCTACCCGCTCCTCGACACCCCCCAGTCCAGCTACCGCGGGCTGGTGCCCACCGAGGCGTTCCAGCCGGCGGTGCTGGCCACCGCGGCCCGGGTGGGCGGGCTGCGCGACGTGGGGCCGGCGCTCAGTCCCCACGACGCCTTCCTGCTCCTGCTCGGCGTCGAGACCCTGGCCCTCCGGGCCGAGCGGCACGTGCAGAACGCCCTCGAGCTGGCGCACTGGCTGCGGGCGCGGCCCGAGGTGGCCTGGGTCAACTACCCGGGGCTGGAGGACCACCCCAGCCACGCCCGGGCCCAGCGCTACTTCGGCGGCCGCCCCGGGGCGGTGCTCACCTTCGGTCTCCGCGGCGGCTACGACGCGGCGGTGCGCCTGCTCGACCGGCTCGAGCTCGTCAGCCACCTGGCCAACGTGGGGGACACCCGCACGCTGATCATCCACCCCGCTTCCACCACCCACGCCCAGCTTTCGCCCGAGGCGCTGGCGGCGGCCGGCGTGGCGCCGGAGATGCTGCGCCTCAGCGTGGGGATCGAAGACGCGGACGACCTCAAGGCCGACCTGACGGCGGCGCTGGAGGGGTAGGGTGGCCACGCTCGTCTACGAGGAGATCGGCGACCACGAGGTGCGGGCACTGCTCCCGGAGCCGGCCGCGGGCGAGCTGCGCCCGCGGCCCCGGACGGCGCGGCTGGACCGCTTCAGGCCCGAAGGCGGCGGGGAGCTGGAGACGCTCGAGCTGCGCTACGAAACCTACGGCACCCTAAGCCCCGCCCGCGACAACGCGGTGGTCGTCTTCCATGCGCTCACCGGATCGGCCCACGCCGCCGGCGTCTACGAGGCCGGGGTCCTGGCGGCGCTTTCGCCCTACGAGCGCGCCTTCGGGGCGCGCGGCTGGTGGAGCGAGGTGGTGGGGCCGGGGCGGGCGCTCGACACCGGCCGCTACTTCGTGGTGAGCATGAACGTTCCCGGGAGCTGCTACGGCTCGAGCGGGCCCCACGAAGACCCCGGCTTCCCCCAGCTTTCGCTGCGCGACATGGTGCGCGCCCAGGCGCGGCTGCTCGACCACCTGGGCGTGCCGGCGGCGCGCGTGGTTGGGGGCAGCATGGGCGGCATGCTGGCGCTCGAGTTTGCGCTCACCTTCCCGGAGCGCACCCAGGCGCTGGCCGTCTTCGCCGCCCCGGCCCGGCAAGGCGCCTGGGCGCGGGCCTGGCAGCACCTGCAACGCGAAGCGGCACGCCGCGGCGATCTGGCGCTCGGCCGGGCGCTGTCGATGCTCAGCTACCGCCACCCCGCCGGCTTCGAGCAGCGCTGGGCGGACGAGCCGGTTCAGGCCGAGCGCTACCTCGACCATCAGGGCGCGAAGTTCACCCGGCGGTTCTCGGCCGCCAGCTACGCGCTGCTCACCCGGGCGATGGACGCCCACGACGTGGGGCGGGGCCGCGGCGGGCTGGAAGCGGCCCTCGCCCGCCTCAGCGCCCCGGCGATCTTCGTGGGCATCGACAGCGACCTGCTCTACCCCGCCGCCGAAGTGCGGCGCGTCGCCGCTGCGGCGCGTTCCGAATACGCCGAGATCGCGAGCGCGCACGGG
>JALSIA010000064.1 GCA_026981865.1 Thermaceae bacterium | reverse complement strand
GCTGGTGGATCTGTTTGGCGTCGACCTTGACGTAAGATAGGGCCGTGCCGCGCGACTGGGACGCCTACTACCAGGGCAGCCCCGAAGCCTTCGACCCCGCCTTCGTGGTGCGGGCCTACGGTTTTCTGCTGCCCGGCGGGGAGGTGCTCGACCTTGCCGGGGGAACGGGGCGCAACGCCTTCTTCCTGGCCTGCCGAGGGCACCGCGTCTTCCTGCTGGAGAAGAGCCCTGTCGCCGTCGAGCGGGTGCGCGCCATGGCGCAACGGCGACGCGCCGCGGTGCACGCCCTGGTGGCCGACCTGGAGGCCGCGCCCGGCGACCTCCCCCCCGGCCCCTTCGCGGGCGTGGTCGTCAGCTACTTCGTCAGCCGGCCGCTGATGGGCCAGCTCGCGCCGCGGCTCAAGCCGGGCGGCCTGGTCCTCGTCGAAGGGTTCAACCGCAGCGAAGCGCTGCGGCGGGGGCGGCCCGAAAGCCCCCACTACTGGGAGCCGGGCGAGTTGATGCGCCCCCCCGAGGGGCTCGAGCTGCTGGCGGCGGGGGAGGGCTGGCAGGGGCTGGCCTACCGCAGCTGGGCGGTTTGGCGCCGGGCCTGAGCCCCACGGCCTGCTCGGGGTCCGCGAACGAAATCGGGTCACACACGAGGGACGCTCGCGCACGTCGGCGGTGCGGGTCCGGTGGAGCGAGCGCGGCTATCGGCCGGCGGCCTGGGCGGAGCGGGTCGTCCTTGGCCGGGACGCCTCCTTGGTGGCGGGCGCGCAGATCGCTCCGGGGATCGGTGCTTTGGGCGCCCTGGGGGTGGCGGGGCAGGACGCCTCCTCGGACTTCATCGCCGGCACCGCCTTGCAACAGGAACGCTCCTTCAGGATCGGGGACCGGGGGCGGACCGGCGAGCACGGCCGGGTCGAGGGGTTGCTGCTGCGCCCCACCCGACAACGATCGCGTCGCCATCCCCAACGCGGTCGTGGCCGGGGGTGAGATCAAGCACCTCTCGGCCGGCGGCCCCTTGCGGCTGCGCATTCCGGTGGGGCTGGCCTAACGCCACGATCCCGCAAAGGGCTCGAAGTCGCCGTCGCCGCACACCCCAAGCCGCTCCCCGATCTCACGGGCACTCGTTGTCGGACCCGGCGGCAGCGGCACGGACTTCGTCCTGGCGGTCTGGGTTCACGAGCGCGGGATCCCGGGCTGCCCGGGGATTGCCGCCGAGCCAACGGGGGCGGTGAAGACCGCTCGGTGCGAAGCGGGCATCGAAATCCCCTTCCCCCGACCCTCCGTCCGGTTCCGCGAGCCGTTGCGGACGATTCAGGCGAGGCGGTCCGGCGGGTAGGCCGCCTCCAACGCTTCCCATAGCGGCAGCAGCGCCGCGTGCAGCCGGTCGAGGCCGGCTTGGTTGGGCCGGAGCCGAACCCCCGCACGCTCGATCAGCCCCTCCGCCTCCAGCCGCCCGACCGCCGGACTGAGCGCGCGGTCGAGGCCGGCCAAGCCGCTCTGACGCGCCAGCGCGGCGAGGTCCACCCCCTCGCGCAGGCGCAGCCCCATCATCAGGCCCTCCTTGACGTGCTCGAGGGGTGCGATCGTCTCGCGTGCGGGCGGTTCGCCCGCGGCCCAGCGCGGCAGCGGCGGGTTGGTGCGGCGCTCGGCCACACCCGGGCCCGCGGGGGTGAGGAAGTGGGCGCTGGCCGCAGGCCCCAGCCCGCCCCACTCCAACATGCGCCAGTAGGCGAGGTTGTGGCGCGCTTCCTCGCCGGGCCGGGCGAAGTTGCTCACCTCGTAGCGCACCATTCCGGCCCGGCCGAGCACCGCGCGCGCCGCGGCGAAGGCTTCGGCTTCCCGGTCCGGGTCGGGCTCGAGGCCCGCCAGGGCGAAGGGCGTTCCGGGTTCGACCTGCAGCGTGTAGGCGGAGACGTGGCCCACCCCCAGCGCCGCCGCGGTCTCCAGGTCGGCCTTCACGTCCTGTCCGGGCAGCCCCAGGATCAGGTCCACGGAGACCCGAAACCCCGCCTCCAGCGCCTCCTCCACGGCCCGGAGCGCCCCCTGGCCCTTGTGGGCGCGGCCCAGCCGCGCGAGCACCGGGTCCTGGAAGCTCTGCACCCCCAGGGAGAGGCGGTTCACCCCCAGCGCGCGTAGCCGCTCGAGCCGCGCCGGGGTGAGGGTGCCGGGGTTGGCCTCGAGGGTCACCTCGGCGCCGGGCGCGAGCGTCCAGGGCAGGGCGGCGTAGAGGCGCGCGAGCTCGCGGTCGCGCAGGTAGCTGGGGGTCCCCCCGCCCAGGTAGAGGGTGGCGAGGGGGCCCGGGCGGCGGTTGAAGAGCTCGGCGGCCTCCGCTTCCAGCCGCTCCAGGTAGCGCTCCACCAACCCCGGCCCCCGGCGCACGACGTGGAAGTCGCAGTAGGGGCAGATCGTGGGGCAGAAGGGGACGTGCAGGTAGAGGTGGCGCATCGGCGGACTCATTGTATGCGGCGCTAGGATGAGGGGGTGGAAGGCGCCGTCCTCACCCGCAGCCCCGAGAAGGACCGCGAGCTCGCCCGCCGCCTCGACGCCTTTGGGGTGCCGCACACAAGCGTTCCCCTGGTGGAGCATGCGCCCGGACCTGACTTCCCCGGCCTCGCCGGTGCGCTGGGCGAGGGTTGGGCCTGGGTGGCCGTGACCTCGCCCACCGCGGCCCGTTACCTGGCGCGCGCCTGGGAGGCGGCGGGGCGGCCGCCGCTGCGGGTGGCGGCGTTGGGCGGAGGCACGGCTCGGGCGCTCGGCCGCGCGGGGCTCTCGCCCGAGTTCACCGCCCCGGAAGCCTACGGCCGGGCGCTGGCGGTCTCGCTTCCCGGCGCGGGTCCGGTGCTCTGGCCCACCTCGAGCCGCGCCGGTGCCGAGCTGGGTCGGATTCTGGAGGAACGCGGCTTCACGGTGCGGCGCCTCGACGTTTACACCACGCGGCCCCGAAAGCTGCTCCCCAAAGAGCGGGAGCGGCTCGAGCGCGCCCGCTTGGCGGCGTTCGCCTCGCCCTCGGCGGTGGAGGCCTGGGCCGCTGCCACCCCGGCCCGTCCGCCGGTCGCGGCCATCGGGGAGGTAACCGCCCAGGCCGCTAAGGGCGCAGGGTTCGTGAACGTTTGGTTTTCGCCTAGCCCCGGTATCGAAGGCTGGGCCAGGGTGATCCTGAGCGTCTACCGGCAGTACGCCTAGCTCTTGCCCAGCGGTTGGAGCGAACCGTCCGCATTGCCGAAGGCCCTCGTAGGGCTCATAGACGCGCAGTTTTCAGGCGCAGCGGTGCCGACGTTGCCGGGTCTGCCGGATGGGCGTGTTCGCGGTGCGGTTGCTCCGTTGCTGCTCCCATCCCCAACGGCCAAGGACAAAAGCAACTACCTTTCTCCTCCCCAGCACGGATAGGCTCGACCCAGTCAGCCAATACCCATGGGCGCGCCCAGCGCCGTCCGCCGTCTTCCCAAGCTCCGCGCCGTTTGACTGGCAATCCGCATTCGTGGAGAGGATCGTGCTATGAAAAACCCCACCGGCCTTCCGTTCCTGGGCGTGCTGCTCTTCGCGCTGACCGTCTTCGTCGGCGGCTGCGGCAGCCCCCCTCCTCCCCCCGCACCCACCTACAGCGTCGGCGGCACCCTCAGCGGCCTCGCCAGCGGCGAGCAGCTCGTCCTGCAGAACAACCAAACCGACGACCTCACCCTCAGCGCCGACGGCCCCTTCACCTTCGCCGCCAAGCT
>JALSIA010000063.1 GCA_026981865.1 Thermaceae bacterium | reverse complement strand
GGCCGGTGGGGCCCGCGAGTACGACCTCGTCGTCCCCCCCGACTACTACGTGGCCGAGATGGCGCGGGCGGGGTTGATCCAGCCGCTCGACCCCGACCGCATCCCCAACCTGAAGAACCTGTACCCGGAGTTCCAGAACCCCGACTACGATCCGGGGAACCGCTACTCGGTCCCCTACCAGTGGGGTACGACGGGGATCGCTTACCGCGCCGACGAGGTCGAGCGGCCTGTCGACTCCTGGGGGGTCTTCTTCGACCCCGCGCAGTACCAGGGCCCCTTCCTGTTGCTCGACGAGATGCGCGAGACGATCGGGGCGGCGCTGAAGTACCTGGGCTACTCGCTCAACGACACCGACCCCGCCCACCTGGAGGAGGCCAAGCAGCTGCTCATCGACGCCAAGCGGCGCGGCCTGGGCTTCGCCGGAAGCGTGGAGGGCCGCAGCCGGCTGCTGGCCGGGGACGCCGTCGTGGTGCACAACTACTCGGGCGACATCTTCCAGATCCAGGAAGAGGACGACGGCATCGTCTACGTCATCCCCAAGGAGGGGGGCACCATCTGGATGGACGCCGTGGCGATGCCCGCCGGCGCGCCCCATCCGGACCTCGCCTACGCCTTCTTGAACTTCCTCCTGGAACCCGAGATCGCCGCGGCCATCTCGAACTACAACTACTACGCCTCCCCGGTGCAGGCGGCGGAACCCTACCTCGACCCCGAGCTGCTTGCCGACCCCGCCGTCTACCCGCCGCCCGAGGTGCGCGCCAAGCTCGAGTTCATCCGCGACGCCGGCGCGGCGCTGCCCCTTTTCGACCGGATCTGGACCGAGGTGAAGGCCCGCTAGCTGCGGTGCGCCCCCGCGTTTCGGGCTGATATAATCCGCCTGGAGGTGTACACAATGCGCAAACTCGTGACCTTGCTGATCGCGTTGCTGGCGCTCGCTCCGCTGGCGCTGGCGGACGGCGCGGCCGACTACGGCAAGTTCTGCGCCAGCTGCCACGGCGCCACCGGACAGGGCACCCCGGGGGTCTTCCCGCCCCTGGCCGACTGGGCCGGCCACTTCGCCCAAAACGACGAAGGCCGCGCCTACCTGGTTCACGTGATCGTCTTCGGGCTCCAGGGGCAGATCAGCGCCCAGGGCAAGACCTACAACGGCTTCATGCCCCCCTTCGCCCAGCTTTCCAACGATCAGGTCGCGGCGATCCTGAACTACCTGCTGACCGAGTGGAACAAGGACCTGCTGCCCAAGGACTTCCGACCCCTGACCGCGGACGAGGTGGCCAAGCTGCGCGCCAAGGCCCTCACCCCCGCCGACGTTTTCAAGGCCCGCCAGGCTTTGGTGGAATCGCTCGGGATCAAGTAACGACGCCCCATCCCGCCGCCCCGGGGACCTGGGGCGGCCTTTCTTTTGTAGGATGGGCGTGATGCGGCGCCTCCTGGTCGTCTTCCTGCTCCTGGGTCTGGCTCAGGCGCAGCCCCTGAGGGTCGCGGCGGCGGCCAACCTGAGTCCGGTGCTGCCCGAGCTGGTGGCCGCCTACGAAGCCGCGCACCCCGGCGTCCAGGTGGGGGTCTCCTACGGCGCTTCGGGCCAGCTCGTCGAGCAGATCCGCCGGGGCGCGCCCTTCCAGATCTTCCTTTCGGCCAGCCCCGACTACGTGCGGCACCTTGCCGAAAGCGGGGTGCGCGTCTACGCCGAGACGCCGTTCGCCCGCAGCCCCCTCGTCCTCTACGTTCCCTCGCGCCTGGGCCTCACCCCCGCGGGCTTCGATGCGCTCGCGGATCCGCGCGTCCGCCGCGTCGTCGTCGCCAACCCTGCCTACGCCCCCTTTGGCAAGGCGGCGCTGACCGCCCTTTGGCGGGCGGGGTGGTACGCGCGCGTCGAGGGCAAGCTGATCTTCGCCGCCAACGTCTCGCAGGCCGCGCAGATGACGGTGCAAGGGGCCGACGCGGGTTTCCTCGCCCTCTCCTCGGCGCTCCACCCCACGCTGCGGCAGCGGGGCGCCTACTGGCGGGTACCCGACGACCTCTACCCGCCGCTGCTCCAAATCGCCGCGCAGCTCGATCCCAGCCCTGAAGCGTTGAGTTTCGTCGCCTTCCTGAGCAGCGACGAAGCGCGCACCATCTTGGTGCGCCACGGGTACGCGACGCCATGACCGAAGCCTTCCTGCTCTCGTTCAAGCTGGCGGCCCTCACCTCGCTCACCCTGCTGGTGCTGGGCGTTCCGCTGGCCTACGCGTTGGTTTTCAAACGCGTGCCCGCCCGCGCCCTCGTCGAGGCCGTCTTCCTGATGCCGCTGACCCTGCCGCCTACCGTGCTGGGGTACTACCTGCTGATCCTGCTCGCGCCCGAGGGCTTCCTCGGCCGCCTCGGCTTCGACTGGGCCTTCCGCTTCGAGGGCATCTGGCTGGCCTCGGTGATCTTCAGCCTGCCGTTCGCCCTCACCGCCTACCGGGAAGCGTTCCAGGCCGTCGAGCCCGAGGTGCTGGAGGTTTCGCGCACCCTCGGGCTGGGCACCCTCCGGCGCTGGCGCAGGGTCATCCTTCCCTGGATCTGGCCGGGGCTGCTCTCCGGAACGCTGCTCGCCTTCGCGCACACCTTGGGCGAGTTCGGGGTCGTGCTCATGGTCGGCGGCAACCTGCCGGGCGAAACGCGCGTGGCCAGCATCTACATCTTCGACCTGGTCCAGGCCCTCGAGTTCGAGCAGGCCGCACGGGCCGCGCTCGTCTTCGTCGCCCTCTCCTTCGTCATGGTGCTGACCGTACGCACCCTGGAGGTCCGGTGGAGATCGATTACCGGCTCGAGCGCCCGCTGAACCTGCACGCCCGCCTGCGCGTCGAAGGCCTGACGGCGCTCTTGGGCGAATCGGGGTCCGGAAAGACGAGCCTCTTGCGCGCCCTGGCCGGCCTGATCCGGGCCCGCGGCCGGCCTTTCGGGGGGTTGCGCCCCGAACAGCGGCGCGTCGGCTACCTGCCGCAGGGGTACGCGCTCGTGCCCCACATGACCGCGCTGGAGAACGTGGCCCTGCCGCTGCGGGGGCCGGGGGCCGGGCGCACCGCCCGGCGCTGGCTCGAGCGTGTGGAGCTCGATCACCTGGCGGACCGCCGCCCGCACGAGCTCTCCGGGGGGGAGCGCCAGCGCGTCGCCCTGGCCCGGGCGCTGGCGCTGGAGCCGCGGCTGCTATTGCTGGACGAACCTACGAGCGCGCTGGACGCCGCCACCCGCGAGACGACGATCGACCTGATCGACCGGATCGTGACCGAGGTCGGGCTGCCCACCCTGCTCGTCACCCACGACCGCTACGTCGCCGCCCGCAGCCGCTCCCTGGCCGTGCTGGAGCACGGGGCCGTGCGCCAGCAGGGGCCGCCCGACGAGGTCTTCGCCCGACCTGCGACCCTGGGGATCGCCCGTCTCGTGGGCTTCGCCAACGTCTTCTCCGGAAGGGTGGCCGGGCACGAAGCGGACGGCGTCTGGATCGAAACGGAGGGGCTGCGGGTCTTCGCCCCCACGGGCGCCCCGCCGCCGCCAGGGCGGACGGTGCACTGGGGGATCCGCCCCGAAGAGGTGATGATCGTGCGCCCCGACCGGCCGCTCAGCTCACCGCTGGCCCGCAACCGGCTCGCGGTGGTCGTCCGCCGTCTGGTGAAGAAGGGCCTCGCCTACGCGGTCCGCGTCGAGGGCGCGTTGGTTCTCGAGGTGCTCCTCCCCCGCCACGTACAAGATCGCCTCCGCTTGCGCGAAGGCGATCGCATCGAGGTGGCGCTCAAGCCCACCTACGTTCATTTGTTCTCTTCGGAAGGCTTTTCTTCCTGATCCTCCTTGAGCCCCTTCTTGAACTCGCTGGCCGAGCGGCCCAGGCCGCGGGCCAGTTCGGGGAGT
>JALSIA010000062.1 GCA_026981865.1 Thermaceae bacterium | reverse complement strand
CCAAGCACATTCACCTGATGATCTCGGCCTTCAAGCTCACCTTCCGCTCCGAGAAACCTGGGGTCCTCGACCCCATCGACTTCGAGGACGAGGCGGCCGAGTCGTTCGGGGTGGCCCGGCTCGAGGACTTCAGCTGGCCGCGGCTGATCGACCCCTACGCCTGCATCATGTGCAACCGTTGCGCCGACGTCTGCCCGGCCAACGTCACCGGAAAGGCGCTCAACCCCGCGGCCCTGATCATCAACGAGCGCTACGAGTTCAACGACATCCTCCCCGCCTTCGCCGCCGGCGAGGCGAGCCCCCGTCCGCTCATGGAGTTCGCGCTCGACGCCGACGCGCTGTGGTCGTGCACCACCTGCATGGCCTGCATCGAGGTCTGCCCGGTGGGCAACGAGCAGATGCTCCACCTCGTCGACATCCGCCGCGAACGGGTGCTCATGGAGGGCGACTTCCCCGCCGAGCTGCAGAACGCCTTCCGCGGGATGGAGCGCGCCGGCAACCCCTGGGGCATCAGCCAGGACAAGCGCCTGGACTGGGCCGAGGGGCTCGACTTCAAGGTACCCACGACCGCCGAGAACCCCCACCCCGAGGTGCTCTACTGGGTGGGGTGCGCCGCCAGTTACGACCCGCGGGCCCAGAAGATCGCACGCAGCATGGCCGAGATCCTGAGCGCCGCTGGCGTGGACTGGGCGGTGCTGGGCACGCGCGAGAAGTGCACCGGCGACTCGGCGCGGCGTGCGGGCAACGAGTACCTCTTCTTCCAGCTGGCCACCGAGAACGTGGCCACCCTGAACGAGGTGGCGCCGAAGAAGATCGTGACCACCTGCCCCCACTGCATGCACACGATCGGTAACGAGTACCCGCAGTTCGGCGGTGAGTACGAGGTGGTGCACCACAGCGCCTTCATCGAAGAGCTCATCGCCGCGGGAAGGCTCGACGTCCACCCCCTAGGCGCCGGCGCCAAGGCGGCCTTCCACGACCCCTGCTACCTGGGGCGGCACAACGGCCAGTACGAAGCCCCGCGCGACGTGGTGGGCGCGCTCGGCTTCGTGCTCGAAGACCCGGGCCGCAACCGCGAGAACGCCTTTTGCTGCGGGGCCGGCGGCGCGATGTTCTGGAAGGAGGAGGCCCCGGGCGCGGAGCGCATCCCCGAGAACCGCTACCGCGAGCTGGTGGGTACCGGGGCCGAGGTGATCGCCACCGCCTGCCCCTTCTGCACCCAGATGTTCGAAACCGAGGCGGCGGGGGCCGAGGGCGGGCCCGAGGTGCGCGACCTCGCCGAGCTGGTCGCCGAGGAGCTGCGCAAGAAGCGGGCCTACCTGGGCAGCAGCAAGCCCGTGCTGGGTTAATCCCGCCGTCCGCGTTCTTGGGGGCTATACTTGAGTACCCCACTCGGGTATACTGGGCGCATGAGCGAGGAGACCCAGAGCCCCGCCGCGGCTCCCGAAAACGCCGAGCTGCCCACCAAAGAGCAGATCCTCGAGGCCCTCAAGGTGGTCAAGGACCCCGAGATCCCGATCAACGTCGTGGACCTGGGCCTGATCTACAACGTCGACGTCAAGCCGAACGGCATCGTCGACATCGACATGACCCTCACCGCGATCGGCTGCCCGGTGCAGGACATGATCAAGGCCGACGCCGAGCTCGCGGTGATGCGGGTGCCCGGGGTCAAAGGGGTGAACGTCGACTTCGTCTGGAGTCCGCCCTGGACGCCCGCGAAGATGAGCGAAGAGGGCAAGAAACAGATGCGCATGTTCGGGTTCAACGTCTAGGAATCCGCAAAGACGGGGGACCGGCGCCGCGGCGCCGGTCTTTTCGTTAGACTGAGGCCATGCGCTACACCCGAGAGCGGCTCGCCGAGCTCGAGGACGGCATGCTGGCTCCCTACGCAATGCGGGCCTCGCGGACCCGCGGGCGCGCCCACCCCGAGCCCGAGTCGGCCTACCGCACGCCCTTCCAGAAGGACCGGGACCGGGTGCTGCACACCACCGCCTTCCGGCGGCTGGAGTACAAAACCCAGGTCTTCGTCAACTACGAAGGCGACTATTACCGCACCCGGCTGACCCACACCCTGGAGGTCGCCCAGGTGGCGCGCAGCCTGGCGCGGGCGCTAGGGCTCAACGAGGACCTGGCCGAGGTCGTGGCCATGGCCCACGACCTGGGGCACCCCCCCTTCGGTCACGCCGGGGAGCGGGTGCTGGCCGAGCTGATGGAGGCGCACGGGGGGTTCGATCACAACAAGCAGTCGCTGCGCATCGTCACCTGGCTCGAGCGCCGCTACCCCGGCTTCCGCGGGCTCAACCTCACCTGGGAGGTGCGCGAGGGCATCGTCAAGCACGAGACCGTCTACGACCTTCCTTCGGCCGAGGACTACGAGCCGCAGCTCCGCCCCACGCTGGAGGCGCAGATCGTCAATCTGGCCGACGAGATCGCCTACAACGCCCACGACCTCGACGACGGGCTGCGGTCGGGGCTTCTCCGCCCACAGCAGCTCGCCGAGGTCGCGGTACTGCGCGAGCTCGCCGCCGAGCTGGAGCTCGACCTCGAGCGCCTGTCCGAGTTCGACCGCCGCGTCTTCATCCGCGAGCTGCTCGGTCTGATGATCACCGACGTGGTCGCGGCCACCGACGCCGCAATCGGGGCCGAGGGCATCGAGAGCCTCGACGACGTGCGGCGTTACCCCGTGCCGCTGGCGCGTTACTCGGAGCGGCTGGGGGCGCAGATGGCCGAGCTGCGTGCCTTTCTGTACGCCAACCTTTACCGGCACTTCCACATCGTCCGCCAGGTGGCCAAGGCCAAGCACGTCCTCGAACGGCTCTTCGAGGCCTACACCCAGATGCCCGAGATGCTCCCCCCCGGGGTGCAGACCGCCGCCGAGGAGGAGGGGCTCTTCCGCGCCGTCTGCGACTACATGGCGGGGATGACCGACCGTTACGCCCTCGACGAGTACGCGCGCATCTTCGACCCGTACGGCCGCTAGCCGCCAGGGTTGGGGTTCTTCCAAAGCGCCAGGCCGCGCACCGGCGCGTAGACCTCGATGGGCTCGAGCGGTTCCCCGTCGGCCGAGAAGCGGTGGATGCGGTCCGACCCGCGCCGGGCGGCGTAGAGGACCCCCATGCTGTCCACCACCACGTCCACCAGGCTGAGCGGATCCTCGTTCTGCATGGCCGGCAGGGCCAGGCTCTGGATGACCTTGCCCTCGGGATCGAGCTTGCGAATCTTCTGGGCGTCGGCGTCGAAGATGTAGAGGTGGTCGGCCTCGTCGATGCCCAGGCCCGAGAGCACGCGCAGCTCGTCCGAGCCCTTGCTCTTGCGGAAGGCGTAGCGCGAGAGGTAGCGCCCTTCCAGCGAGAAACGCTGCACCTGGCGGTTGCCGTAGTCGAGCACGTAGAGGAAGTGGCGGCTGGCCACGATCTTGCGCGGGGTGTTGAACTGGCCCTTGCCTGCGCCCTTGCCGCCGAAGCGGCCCAGGGGGGTCCCCTCGAGGTTGAAGCGCTGGATTACGTGGTTCTCGCTGTCGAGGACGAGCAGCTCGCCCAGCTCCGAGGCCGTCACCGAGGCGGGGTAGAGGAACTCGCCGGGTTTGACGCCGTAGGGGCCGATCGAGGCCACCAGCTTGCCCTCGGGGCTGAAGCGGTGAACCATGCGGCTCTGCCCGGAGCCGTACTCGAAGACCGTGATCCAGACGTGGCCCTCGCGATCCACGGTCAGATCGAGCGGCGGCGAGGCGAACATGCCGGGGGCGGTGCCCACGCCCGAGAACAGCTTCAGCGGGGTGCCGTCGGGCTCGAGCAGGCGGATCGAACCGCGCTTGGCCTCGGCGGCCACGGCCAGGTAAAAGGGCCGCGAGAGCTCCTGGGTGTCCTTGAACTTGCCCTTGAGGACCTCGATGACTTCTTCGAGGGTGGGGCGCTTGTCGGCCTCTTTGGCCAGCATGCGCATGATCAGGTCGTTGATCGGGGCGGGGATCTCGGGGTTCAGCTGCTTGGGGGGCGTGGGCAGCTCGTAGATCTGCTGGTGGATCACCGACTCGTAGCCCCCCTGAAAGGGCGCCTGTCCGGTGAGGCTTTCGTAGAAGACGATGCCCAGGCTGTAGATGTCGGAGCGGTGGTCGATGCGCTGCCCCTTGGCCTGCTCCGGGCTCATGTAGACCGGGGTGCCGATGCGCGCTCCGGTGATGGTCAGCCGGGTGAGCACCTTGCCGGCGGCGATGCCGAAGTCCATGAGGCGTACGCCCTTGGGGTCGACGCGCCCCTCCTCGTCGATGGCGCTGCGCAGGATCATGATGTTGCCGGGCTTGATGTCGCGGTGGATGATCCCTTGGGCGTGGATGTGACGCAGCGCGTCGGCGACGTGGCGCATGATGTGGATCGAGGCCTGGACGTTGAGGCGGCGGTTCTCGATGAGGCGGTCCAGCTCCTCGCCGTCGAGGAACTCCATGGCGATGTAGTGAGTGTCGCCGAAGGCGCCGTGGTCGTAGACGCGCACGATGTTGGGGTGCTTGAGCTTCTGCAGCACCTCGGCTTCACGGTGGAAGCGCTTGACGAAGCGGGTGTCGCTCACGAACTTTTCCTGGGGGATCTTGAGCGCCACCATGCGCCCGTCGCTCTTGCGGCGGGCCTTGTAGACCGAAGCCATGCCCCCGATGCCGATGCGGTCGAGGATCTCGTAGCGGCGCTCGAGCTCGGGGGCGGTCGTCTCCCGCAGCGTCGGGTTGCGGCGCGCCTTGGGGCCGCGCGCGCGCCGGGGACGGCGTTTGCGGCGGCCGCGCGCGCGCGCCGGGCGGAGCGCCACCGGATAGGCGACGAGGCCGAGCGACCCCAGCCCCAGCGCCGGTCCCACCGCGCCCCCGGCGTAGCCCAGCAGCGCCACCTCCGCGCCGATCACCCCCACCCCCAGCAACGCCATGAGCGAGGTGTTGAGCCGGAGCGCCAGCACCAGCGTCAACAGGAACAGCGAGAGGGCCACCGTGTACTCGATCATCGTATCCGCACCGCCACGACGGTGATGTTGTCCGTGCCGCCGCGCTTCACCGCTTGGGCTGTCCAGTAGTCTACCGCGGATTCGAGGTCCTTTTGGTCCAGGTCGACGACCCACTCCTCCGGCGGCACCAGGTTGTACAGCCCGTCGGTGGTGAAGACGTAGACGTCGCCGCGCACCAGCTCCACCGGGGTGATCTCGAATTCCGCGTCCTCCACACCCAGGGCCTGGGTGAGCATGTTGCGCCAGGGGTGCTCCTCCGCCTCCCAATCGGTCATCCGGCCCATGCGCACCTGCTGGGCCACCCAGGAGTGGTCCTGGGTGAGCAGCTTGAGCTCGCCGTGTCGGTAGCGGTAGGCGCGCGAGTCCCCGATGTGGCCGATGAAGCCCTTGGGGGCGTTTTCAAAGGCGACCAGTGCGGTCATCGTGGTCCCCATTCCCTGGCTGCCGGGGTGGCGCGCGGCGTAGTTGCGGATGCGCCGCTGCGCCAGGGTGAACGCCTTCAGCACCAGCCGGTCGAGCGGCACCCCGGGACGGTGGCTCGCCAGGTGATCGGCGTAAGCGCGCACGGCCTCGCTGAGGCTGTCGATGGCGATCTTGGAGGCGATTTCGCCCGCCTCTGCGCCGCCCATGCCGTCGGCCACCCCCGCGACCAGCAGGTTGCCCTTGGGCGTCGGGTAGACCGCGGCGCGGTGGAAGTCTTCGTTGTTGCGCCGGACGCGGCCAATGTTGGAAGCGGTGGCGATTTCCAGACGGTCGGTAAGGTGCATAAGCCGCGGGACTCCTTCCCTTTATAATAACCGTTGAATGGACTTTGAACTGAGCGACCTTATCGAGCTCTTTGCCTACAAACTGGACGACCTCGAAGCCGGACGGGAGCCGCGCGGGGGGCGCGGTTCGCTCCTGCGTCTACGGCGGCGTCTGCTGGAGACCAAGCTGCCGGGTCCGCTGGCCAAGCGTTTCCGCGAGGAGGACCGCCGCTGGCGGGAGCTGCAGACGGCCGAGCCGGCCGCCGCGGCCGGCCCCGAGGCTCCGACCCGTACCGAGCCCACCGCGGACGAGCTCGACCTGGGCATCGTCGACCTGCCGCTGGAGGAGGACGTTCCGGCCGAAGGCGCCCTCGCCCAGGGGGTGCTGCAGGCGTTGGCCGAGGACGTCTACTGGGCGGGGCTGCGGCGCGACCTCAAGCGCGTCGCGCGGGGGCTGGTGGGCGGGCAGCGCTACGAGCTGCGGCTGGCCTACGCCTTTCTGCAGAACTTCGAGGCCTACGCCCAGACGCCGAGCTTCGCTCGGGACTTCAACCTCTCGAAGTTTACGCTCAGCGAGCCGATCCCCGCGCTTTCCGATCCGCTGGTCACCCTCGACGACGAAGAGATCGCCGCGGCGCTCCTGCGTGAGGTCTTCCAGATCGCGCTGCGCCTCGGCGACGGCCGCACCTACCCGCTGCCCCTGCCGCCCGAGGGCGTGGTGCCGTACCTGCGGCGGTTCCTGCGCCGCATCATCGAGACCCCCGAGTCGCTGCCGCTGGCCGCGCCCGGCGGGGGCCCCAGCACCGAGGAGCTGCGTGCGGCGCTCGACGAGGCCCGGCGCAGCGCCCTCACCGCCCACGAACGCGAGCAGCTGGTGCGCGACCTGGAGGCCAAGCTGCGTGAGGTGGCGGCGCAGGAACGGCGGATGCGCATGGTGGCCGAAGAGGACCGCCGCCGCTTCATGGCCGCGGCCGAGCGCCTGAGCGCCATCCTACGCCGTTACCTTCCCGCACCCCGCGGCGAGGCGGCCATGCCGGTCGTGCCCGAGCCCCTGGGCGAATCGGGTGCCGGTCCCAAACTCGACGAGCTGGACCGCGAGGCGACGATGGTCACCCTGCGGCGGATGCCGACCCGGCTGGCGCTGGGCGGGGTGCCGCTGACGCTCAGTGTGGCGGGCGAACACACCCAGCTGACCGTAGCCGACGAGGACCGCCCGCTCAAGTCGGACGAGCCGTTGATGGTGCCCTACGAGAACTGGGAGGTCTGGGCCTTCCTGAAAGGCGACTACGTGCACGTCCGCCTAGAGATGCGCGAGGGGGCGCAGCTCTCCGCGCTGCTTTCGGAGGGCCGGGTGCTGGCCCACCTGGTGCACCCGCACCGGGACTACGCCTACCTGCGGCTGCTGCGGGCCTTCTCGGCGCGTCTCAAGGGTCCGGTCAACTACGAGGAGTTCGCCCCTGAGTCGGCGGCGAAGTTTCCGGAGGCCTCGCTGGACACGCTCGAGGCCTTCGCCCGCAAAGGCCTGGGCGTGGTCAAGGGCCGTTTGAAGCGCACCCCCGGCGGCCTCAAGTTGATGCGGGAGGTCGCGACCTCGCTGGGGCTCGAGCCCGAGGGGCAGCGGCTCCTGCGCGTCCTCGGCGACTGGCTAAACTTCCGCCCGCCAACGCGCGAAACCTTGGGCGGCGAGCTGGGGGTCTCGACGATTGCAGGGGAACCCGTCAACGTCAAGGCCGGGAACCTCGTGCTCTCGGTGCGGCAGACCGACGACGCCGTCTACGTGGGGGCTGCGGGAGCGGTACCCCGCAAGCTGGGCGACCTGCTGATCTGGCCGCTCGAGGGTGGGGCCGTGGTGATCGCGCGCGAGGGCAGCCGCCTGGCCCACACCCAGGTCAAGGTAGTTTAAAACGGTTGCCACTTTACGCGCCGTCTCGTTATAATCCGAGCCAATGCTGAAGGTATTACAAAACCCAGACTTCGCACGTCTGTTTATCGCGAACTTTATCTCCGAGGTCGGTAGCCAGATCTACCGCATCGCCATTCCGGTCTGGGCCTATACCCAGACCGACTCGGCGCTCACCGCGGCCATGGTCATCGCCGCGCAGTTTTTCGCGAAGATGGTCGTGGGGCCGTTGCTGTCGCCGCTTCCCGACCTCTACGACCGCAAACAGCTCATGTTTTGGTCGGAGGCGCTTTCGGCGGTGGCGGTGGCGTTGCTGCCGCTCTTTTTCATGCAAAGCGTCGCGGGCTGGGTCTTCGTCGCCCTCCTGATCGGGGTGCTGCAGTCGATTGGCGATCCCGCGGTGAGCACCGTGGTCCCGGAGCTGGTGGGCAAGGAGGACCTGGACGCGGCCAACAGCCTCATCGAGCTGCCCCGCCGCTCGCTGGAGATGGTCTTCATGGGCCTCGCGGGCGTGCTCGTGGGGTTGCTGGGCGCCTACGCCGCTTTCTGGATCGACGCGGTCTCGTTCGCCTTGTCGGCGATGGTGCTCATGACCTTGCGACCGCTGCCGGCCCCGGGCGACGGCATGGGCAAGAGCGGGTACTGGGGGATGGTGGCCGGTGGGCTGCGCTACGTCCTCAGCAATCCGGTAACCCGCTACGTGATCGGCGTGCTGGCCCCGGCAGCGATGTTCGGGGCGATCGACGCCACGGTGCCGCCGGTGCTGGCCACCCAGGTCTTCGCCGGGGGGGACGACCAGCTGGGCTCGATGTACTACGGCTTCATGGAGGCCTCCTTCGCCACCGGCGCCGTCCTCGGCTTGCTTGCGGTCACCACGGTGACGAAGCGGTTTTCCCGGCCGCTGGCCTTTCTGGGCGGCCTCGTCGTTTTCGGGGTGGCCGAACTGCTCATCGGTGTCTTCGAGTTCTGGTGGCCGGTGCTGGGCTTCCTGGCGGTCATGGGCTTCACCAACCAGATCTTCATCGTGCCCGCGCGCTCGCTCATTCAGCTGGGGGTGGAGCCGCGCTTCCTGGGTCGGGTAATGGCCGCCTGGGGGGCGGTTATGGGGGGCGCAGCCCTGGTGGGTATGATGCTGGGCGGCTTCCTGGCCCAGTACTTCGGACCCCAGCAGGCCTTCATCATCGGCGGCGGCGGCGTCCTCGCCGCGGCGCTGTTCGGCTGGGTGCGCGGCGTTCCCAAGGTATGACCCGCGGGTCAGTTATAGTGGGGCATGCCTGAAGCGAGCCTACCCCGCTGGGACCTCTCCCCGCTCTACGACTCCACTGAAGACGACCGCTTCCTCGCCGACTGGGCGGTGCTGGAGCGCCGCATCGACGCCCTCGCCCAAGCCCTGGAGCGGCGCCGGGTGGGGCAGGCCGACGCCGAGACCGGAGCCGAAGCCTTCCACGACGTGGTCGGCGCCTTGAACGCAGTGCACGAGGCGGCCCTCCCCCTCCGGGCCTACGTCCACCTGCGCCAGGCCACCGACGCGAGCGACCGCGCGGCCGCGGCGCGGATCAGCGAGCTCGAGGGCCTTCTGTTGCGCGTGGATCGCTGGATGCCGCGCGTCGTGGCCTGGTGGGGCGGTTTCGAGCCCGGGAGCTGGGCGGGGGAGTACGCCCTGCTGCTGCGCGAGGCACGGGTGCGGGCCACTCACCAGATGAGCGAAGGGGAAGAGACGCTGGCCGCCGAGCTGGCCTTACCGGGCGAGCGCGCCTGGGTTCGCCTCTACGGCAACGTCTCGAGCCGCATTGCCGTGCGCTTCGAGGGGGAGGAGCGCCCCATCGCGGCCCTGCGCAACCTGGCCTACGATCCCGACGAGGCGCGGCGCAAGGCGGCCTACGAGGCCGAGCTGGCCGCCTGGAGGGCGCACGCCGACGAGATCGCCGCCAGCCTGAACGGCGTCAAGGGGGCGCGGATCGTCCTGAACCGTCGCCGCGGTTGGGCGGACGCGCTCGAGCCCACGCTGCACGAGCGGCGCGTCACCCGTACGGCGCTTGCGGCCATGCAGCGGGCGGTGGAGGCCAGCCTGCCGGTGTGGCGGCGCTACTTCCAGGCCAAGGCGCGTCGGCTGGGCAAGGCGCGCCTCGACTGGTGGGACCTCTTCGCCCCCGTGGCCGAGGAGCGGCGGCGCTGGGGCTGGGAGGAGGCCCGCGCCTTCATCGTGGACCACCTGCGCACCTTTTCGCCCGCCGCAGCCGACCTGGCCGACCGCGCCTTCCGCGAGCGCTGGATCGACGCCGAGCCGCGTTCTGGAAAGCGCGGAGGGGCGTTTTGCATGCAGGTCGGCGACGGGGCGAGCCGCATCCTCGCCAACTACACCCCCAGCTTCGACGCGGTTTCCACGCTGGCGCACGAGCTGGGCCACGCCTACCACAACCTGCGCCTCGCGGGCCGGCCGCCGCTTCTGCGCCGCACGCCGATGACGCTTGCGGAGACGGCTTCGATCATGAACGAGACGGTGGTTACCCGGGCGGCGCTGGCCGAGGCGGAGGGCGACGACGCGGTTCTGATCCTGGACACCTGGCTTACCGGTGCGGCGCAGGTGGTGGTCGACATCCACGCCCGCTTCCTCTTCGAGTCGTGGGTCTTCGAACGGCGCACCGGGCGCGAGCTCGCCCCCGAGGAGTTCTCCGAGCTGATGGTCCAGGCCCAGGAGCGGACCTACGGCGAGGCGCTGGCCACGCGCCACCCCTACATGTGGGCGGTCAAGCCGCACTACTACGGCAGCGACTTCTACAACTACCCCTACACCTTCGGGCTGCTCTTCGGCCTAGGCCTCTACCGTGCCTACCGGGACGACCCCGCCGGCTTCGGCGAGCGCTACGACGCGCTGCTCGCAGACACCGGCGTCGAGGACGCGGCGGCGCTCGCGTCCCGGTTCGGCTTCGATCTCGAAGACGAGGCCTTTTGGGCCGGGGGGCTCGAGCTGCTCGCCGAGGACGTGGTCCGTTTCGAGCGCGACGCGGGCTGAACGCGGAAGCGGCCGCGCTTCGTGCTAAACTGTACGTACTATGATCGAGCCAACGGTGGCCTTGTACGGCGACGCCTTCAACCGGGCGGCGTCCGTTTTGGAAGAGCTGATCGACCAGGCCCAGGTCCGCTACGTGCTGCTGGTGGACCGCAAGGGCTTCGTGCTGGCCCACCGCGAGGCCCTCTGGGCCCCGCGCCCGCCCGCGCTCGACTCCATCGCGACGCTGGTGGCGGGCAACGCCGCGGCCACCCAGGCGCTGGCCAACCTGCTGGGCGAGCCCAAATTCAACGAGCTGGTCAAGCAGGGGGAGAAGCAGGGGCTCTACGTCGAGGAGGTCAACGACCTGACCCTTCTGGTGATGATCTTCGATACCGACACCCCGATCGGGCGCGTCAAGCTCTTTGGCAAGAAGGCTGCGAGCGAGCTTGACGAGATCACCCGCAGCGCCGTGGTCATGCCCCGGGAGCTGGGCATCGACAAGGACTTTCACGAATCCGCCGACGCCATGCTGGACGACCTCTTTGGAAACTAGACCATGAGCACCATCAACTTCGCGAACCGCGAGATCAACTTCAAGATCGTCTACTACGGCCCCGGCCTCTCGGGCAAGACCACGAACCTGCGCTGGGTCTACCAGACCGTGCCCGAGGGCCGCAAAGGGGAGATGGTCTCGCTGGCGACCGAGGACGAGCGCACCCTCTTCTTCGACTTCCTGCCCGTGGACCTGGGGGAGGTCAAGGGGTTCAAGACCCGCTTCCACCTCTACACCGTGCCCGGCCAGGTCTTCTACAACGCCAGCCGCAAGCTGATCCTGCGCGGCGTCGACGGCATCGTCTTCGTGGCCGACTCCGCCTCCAACCGCCTGCGTGCCAACGCCGAGAGCATGCGCAACCTGCGCGAGAACCTGGCGGAGTACGGGCTCAGCCTCGAGCACATCCCGATGGTGCTGCAGATCAACAAGCGCGACCTGCCGGACGCGCTGCCGGTGGACATGATCCAGGCGGTCATCGATCCCGAGGGGCGGTTCCCCACCTTCGAGGCCGTGGCCACCGAGGGCAAGGGCGTCTTCGAACCGCTCAAGGACGTGAGCCGCAGGGTGCTCTCCAAGCTTGCCGAGCACACCTGAGGCCCGTTCGCGCACCCGTTCGCCCGCCCCGAGGGGCGGGTTTATGCTGGAGAAGATGAAACGAACCCCGCTCTACGACGAACACCAAAAGCTGGGCGGCCGCATGGTGGACTTCGCCGGCTGGGCGCTGCCGGTGCAGTACACCTCGATCACCAAGGAACACCTGGCGGTGCGCGAGGCCGCGGGCCTCTTCGACGTGAGCCACATGGGCGAGTTCTTCGTGCGCGGCCCGCAGGCCCTCGCGTTCCTGCGCTGGGCCACCCTCAACGACCCGGCCAAGCTGAAGGTGGGTCGGGCCCAGTACTCGATGCTGCCCAACGACCGCGGCGGCGTGGTGGACGACGTCTACGTCTACCGCACCGGCGAGGAGGAGTACCTGGTCGTGGTCAACGCCGCCAACGTAGCCAAGGACTGGGCCCACCTGAACCGGCTCGCCGGGGACTACGCGGTCGAGCTGGAAGACGCTTCCGACGCCTGGGCGCTGATGGCGCTGCAGGGGCCGCGGGCCGAAGGCGTGCTGCAGACGCTTACCGACACCGACCTTTCCCAGGTGCGCAAGAACGCCACCCTGACGCTCACCGTGGCCGGCGTGCCGGCCCGCATCGCCCGCACCGGCTACACCGGCGAGGACGGTTTCGAGATCTTCACCGCCCCCGAAGACGCCCCGGCGGTCTGGCGGGCGCTCGTCGAGGCCGGGGCGACCCCGGCGGGCCTGGGCGCGCGCGACACCCTGCGCCTTGAGGCCGGCTTTCCCCTTTACGGCCACGAGCTCACCGACGAAACCAACCCCCGCTGCACTCCGCTGGCCTGGGTGATCAAGGACAAGCCCCACTACGGCCGCGAGGCCCTGGAGGCCGCGACCTGCGACGAGCGGCTGGCGGGGATGGTGATGGAGCGCGGCATTCCCCGCGAGGGTTACCCGGTCCTCGCCGGCGGCGAGCGCATCGGCCGGGTCACCTCGGGCACCCAGTCGCCCGTGCTCAAGAAGGGCATCGCCTTGGGCTGGGTGCGCTCAGCCTTAGCGGAAGAGGGGACCGAGCTGGCCGTAGAGGTGCGCGGCCGTGCCCTGCCCGCGCGCGTCGTCCGCCCGCCCTTCGTTCCCCTGGGCAAGAAGTAGCTGCGCTAAGCTAGGAACTGGAGGCTCGTTATGAACGTTCCCGCAGACCGCAAGTACACCCGCTCCCACGAATGGGCCAAGCAGGAAGGTTCCCTGATCGTCGTCGGCATCAGCGACTTCGCCCAGGAGTCCCTGGGCGACGTGGTCTTCGTCGAGACCCCCGAGGTGGGGCGTGAGGTGCAGGCCGGAGAGGCGGTGGCCGTCGTCGAGTCGGTCAAGACCGCCTCCGACATCTACGCGCCGGTCTCCGGCAAGGTCGTCGAGGTCAACGAAGCGCTCGCCGACGAGCCCGAGCTGGTCAACGGCGACCCCTACGGTGTGGGCTGGATCTTCAAGCTCGAGCCCAGCAACCCCGCCGAGTTCGACGCCCTGCTCGGTCCCGACGACTACACCAAGGTCATCGAAGAAGAGTCCTGAGGGAGGACCCATGGACTTCACCCCGCACACCCCGGACGACGTGCGGGCGATGCTCGAAGCGCTCGGCATGCAGGACCTGCGCGAGCTCTTCGCCGATCTGCCCGACGCGCTCCTGGAACCCGACCTGCACCTGCCCGCGCCCATGAGCGAGCAGGAGATCCTGGCCCACTTACGCGAGCTTGCCGGCAAGAACGCCTCCGCGGACAAGGCGTTCCTCGGCGGCGGCCTGCGCCCTCACTTCGTGCCCAGCCTCGTCCCCGCGCTCGCCCAGCGCGGGGAGTTCCTTACCGCCTACACCCCCTACCAGCCCGAGGTGAGCCAGGGCGTGCTCCAGGCCGTTTTCGAGTACCAGACGATGATCGCCGAGCTGACCGGCCTCGACGTTTCCAACGCCTCGCTCTACGACGGTGCGGCGGCGCTGGCCGAGGGCGTGCTGCTCGCCCTGCGGCAGACCCGGCGTATGGGCGTGGTGGTGAGCCAGGGGGTGCACCCCGAGTACCGCCAGGTGCTGGCCACCTACCTGCACGCCGTCGGTGCCGAACTGCGAACCGTCGATCTCGAGGATGGCCTGACCCCGCCCGCCGAGTTCGACGACACGGTGGGCGCGGTGGTGCTGCAAAGCCCCAACTTCTTGGGCGCGATCGAGGACCCGGCGCCCTGGGTGGAGGCGGCGCACGCGACCCGGGCGCTGGTGGTCTACGTGGCCGACCCCCTAAGCCTGGCGCTCCTCAAGCCGCCGGGCGAGTGGGGCGCGGACATCGCCGTGGGCGACGGCCAGCCGCTGGGCAACCCCATGAACTTCGGCGGGCCCCAGTTCGGCTACATCGCCGTGCGCGAGAAGTTGGTGCGTCAGCTCCCCGGCCGCCTGGTGAGCCAGACCCACGACGTGGACGGCCGCCGCGGCTACGTGCTGGCGCTCGCCGCGCGCGAGCAACACATCCGCCGTGCCAAGGCCAAGAGCAACATCACCACCAACGCCCAGCTGACCGCGCTCATGGGGGCCATGCACCTGGCCGCCCTGGGCCCCGAGGGGTTCGCCGAAGTGGCCGCCGCCTCGGTGGCGCGGGCGCACGCGCTTGCGGAGATGCTGGCCCGGCTTCCCGGGGTGGAGCGGGTGACGCCGGAACCCTTCTTCAACGAGTTCGTGCTGCGCCTGCCGCGTCCGGCCGCCGAGGTGCGGGCCGGGCTGGGGGAACGGGGCTGGCATGCGGCCGCGCCCGTGCCCGCCGAATACGGCGCGAACCTGGCCCTCTTCGCCGCGACCGAGCGCCACGACGAAGACGACCTGGCCGGCCTTGCGGCCGCCCTGAAGGAGGTGCTCGCGTGAAACGCGACTTCCCGACCCTCTTCGAACGCTCGCGCACCGGGCGGCGCGGCACCCGCCCGCCCCGCCCGGCCGAGGTCGACCTGGCCGGCCTCCTGGGCGCCGAGAACCTGCGTGCGGCGCCCCCCCGGCTGCCCGAGGTGGACGAGCTCACGGTGGTGCGCCACTACACCAACCTGAGCCGCCGGCAGGTGGGGGTGGACACCAACTTTTACCCCCTGGGCTCGTGCACGATGAAGTACAACCCCCGGACGGGTGAGGCGGCTGCGGCCCTCTTCGCCGAGCTGCACCCCTACCAAGACCCCGGGACGGTCCAAGGCGCGCTCCAGATCGTCTACGAGTTGCAAGAGTACCTGGCCGAGATCACCGGCATGGACGCGGTGACCCTGCAGCCGGCGGCGGGGGCGCACGGCGAGCTGACCGGCATGCTGCTCATCCGCGCCTACCACGAGTCCCGCGGCGAAGGCGAGCAGCGCCGAGTGGTGCTCGTGCCCGACAGCGCCCACGGCTCCAACCCGGCGACCGCGAGCATGGCCGGCTACCAGGTGCGTGAGGTGCCCAGCGGACCCGACGGCGAGGTGGACCTGGGGGCGCTGCGTGCGGCCCTGGGGCCGGAGGTGGCGGCGATCATGCTCACCAACCCCAATACCCTGGGGCTGTTCGAGCGCAAGATCCTCGAGCTCATCGACGCCGCCCACGACCAGGGTGTGCAGCTCTACTACGACGGCGCCAACCTCAACGCCATCATGGGCTGGGCCCGGCCCGGCGACATGGGCTTCGACGTCGTCCACCTCAACCTGCACAAGACCTTCTCCACCCCCCACGGCGGCGGCGGGCCCGGCTCGGGGCCGGTGGGGGCCAAGGCCCATCTGGCGCCCTTCCTGCCGGTACCCACGGTGAAGCGTGAGGGCGGGCGCTTCCTGCTCGACTTCGACCGACCCCAGACGATCGGGCGGATGCGCTCTTTCTACGGCAACTTCGCGGTGATGGTGCGGGCCTACACCTACATCCGCATGCTCGGAGCCGAGGGCCTCAAGCGGGCTTCGGCGATGGCGGTGCTCAACGCCAACTACCTGCGCAAGAAGCTGGCCGGGGTGGGTTACCGCATTCCCTACGACCGGCTGTGCAAGCACGAGTTCATCGCCCAGCCGCCCGAGGGGTTGAAGGCGCTCGACGTCGCCAAGGCGCTCCTCGACTACGGCTACCATCCGCCCACGGTCTACTTCCCGCTCATCGTCAAGGAGGCCATGATGATCGAGCCCACCGAGACGGAGAGCCGGGAGACGCTGGACGAGTACGTGGAGGCGATGGCCGAGATCGCGCGTCGCGGGCTCGAAGACCCCGAATGGATCGCCCACACCCCCTACCGCACCCCGGTGCGCCGCCTCGACGAGGTGGCCGCGAACCGCAAGCCGGTGCTGCGCTGGAGGCCGGAGGAGGCGTAGATGGGGCGTTCCCGTCTCGCGGACGGGGTGCGCCGGGCGCGCGCCGAGCTCGAGGCCTGCATCGAGCGCGAGGAGCTGGCCTACGGCCCCGACTACTACCTGGACGTCGCGCGCATGGCCGGCGAGGGGCCCGCGCCCGACCCCTGCCTCGAGCGCTTCAACGAGTTGGTGGCGGCGGTGCGGGCCTACCGCGAGGGCGGCGGCGCAATGGGCGATCTCGACCTGGGCGTGCACGCCCGTGCGGTGCGGGCGGTCCTGGAAGGCGAACCCCCGGCATGAGATGGACCGCACTCGTCCTGCTCCTGGGCACGACGGTGCTGGCCCGGCCGCAGGCGGCTGCGTTGCAGGCCTTCTGGGGCGTCGAGCTCGCGGCGGCCGGCCCCGCCTACTTCGGGATCCAGGGGCGCTACGAGCGCGAAGCGGGCCCTTGGAGGTTGCACCTGGACGGGCGGCTGCGCCTGGGGACTCCGGCCCGGGGCGAGGGCGACGCCTGGCTGCAGCTGGCCTTGACGAGGCCGCTGCGGCTCTGGGCGGGCTTCGCCCCCTGGTTCGCCGCGCCGCCCGCCGAGGGGCGCGGCTGGGGCGGGCGCGCCGAGCTGCCGTTTGGGGGTCCCTGGCGGCTCGCGGCCGCGGCCGCGGCCCCCGCCGCGTTCGGCGCGGGCGTCGGTTACGCGACCGGACCGTGGACGGCTTGGCTGTGGGCCCGGAGCGACGGGCCCGCCCTGTACGTGAATGGCGGGCGTGACGGCTGGAGCGTAAGCGGCTGGTACCGCGCCGGCTACGCCTCGCTTCGGCCCCTCCGCGCCGGCCTGCGGTTTGCGGCCCAGGCCGGTCCCTGGAGTGGGTTCGGCGGCTGGCGCAGCGACGCCGGCGTCTTCCTGGGCGGGTCCTGGCAGGGCCCGTTGCGGCTCGGCCTCGAAGGCCGCTGGAACCCGGGCCGCGTCGCGGCGGCGGGGGTGCGCGCCGAATATCCGCTGGCGCCGGGGTTGACCCTCGCCGGCCGTTTCGACTACGCCTTCCGGCCCTTTCGCGCCGGGTCGCTGGGGCTCGAGCTGCAGGTGGACGCCTACGCGGCCCCGGCCTCCCAGGGCGAGTAGCCGGCGGCCACGAAGTAGAGCCCCTGGGGCGGCGCGGTGGCGCCGCCCTCGCTGCGTTCGGGATTTTCGAGCAACCGGGCCACGTCTTCGGGCGGCCGGCGGCCCAGCCCCACCTCGACCAGAGTGCCCGCCATCGCCCGCACCTGACCGCGGACAAAGCCGCTGCCCACGAAGTGCAGGTGCAGCTCGCCCCCCACCGCTTCCACGTGCGCCTGGTAGAGGCGGCGCACCGTGGCCCGCTTTTCTCGGTTGGCGAAGGCGCCGAAGTCGTGCTCGCCTTCCAGCAACCGGGCCGCCGCGGCGACCGCCGGGAAGTCGAAGGGTTGGGGCACCCACCAGACACGGTAGCGGTCGAGCGCGGTGGGCTGGCGGCGGTTGAGCACCCGGTAGAGGTAGCGGCGCCAGCGGGCCGAGTAGCGGGCGTGCCAGCCGGGCGGCACCTCCTCGGCCTCGAGCACGCGCACGTCGGGCGGCAGCAGGGCGTTCAACGCCTGGGGCAGCCGCGCCGCCGGGACGGTGTCCTCGGTGTCGTAGTGCACCGGCATGGCCAGCGCGTGCACGCCGCTGTCGGTACGGCCTGCGGCCGTCACCTTGGGGCGCGCCCCCGGAATCCGCGCCAGCGCCGCCTCCAGCACCCCTTGCACCGTGCGTTCGCCCCGGGCCTGCCGCTGGAAGCCGGCGAAGTCGGTACCGTCGTATTCGAGAACGAGCTTCACCCTGCGCACGCCCCCAGCCTAACCTGGACCGCCGTCGCGGTTCAGCGCCGCTCCGCGGGCGACACCAGAACGACGGCACGCTCGCGGGCCCGCAGCCGTGCCGCGTCGCCGGGGCGGAAGGGGAGCCGGTAGTCCGCCTGCACACGGAAGCTTCCCGCCGGGCCGCGGACCTGCAGGGTCACGTCGTGTCCCTTGAAGGAGCGCGCCTCCACCACCACCGGGGCGCCCTCCGCGCCGAGTTCGAGGTGCTCGGGGCGCAGCGAGAGCAGCACCCGACCCTCGGCGGCGCGATCGAGCTCCACCGGGCCCAGGGGCGTGTCGGCCACCCGGCCCCGCGCGGTTCCGCTGAGGAGGTTCGTGCTTCCGAGGAAATGGGCTACGAACGCCGTCCGCGGGCGGTGGTAGACCTCTTCCGGCGACCCAATCTGCTCGATACGGCCTTCCCGCAGCACCGCGATCCGGTCGGCCGCGGCGAGTGCCTCCTCCTGATCGTGGGTCACGAGCAGCGTGCCTACGCCCCGGCGCCGGAGCAGGCCGAGCACCTCGCGGCGCGTGCCCTCACGCAACGCGGCGTCCAGGCTGGAGAAGGGTTCGTCGAGGAGGACGAGCGGGGGTTCGGGGGCGAGGGCCCGCGCCAGGGCGACGCGTTGTTGCTGGCCGCCCGAGAGTTCGTGGGGGTAGCGCCGGGCGAAGGCGGTCAAGCCAACCTGCTCGAGCACCAGCCGGGTTCGTTCGCGCCGCTCGCGCGCGGCCATGCGGCGGAGGCCGAAGGCCACGTTCTCGTAGACGTTGAGGTGGGGAAAGAGCACATACTCCTGGAAGACGTAGCCGATGCCGCGGCGCTCCGGCGGCAGCGAGCGCTCAGGGCTGCCGAGCAGCCGGCCGCTCAGGCGCAGCCATCCGTCGTCGGGTCGCTCGAAACCGGCGATCAGCCGCAGCGTCGTCGTCTTCCCGCTTCCCGAGGGGCCGAGCAGCGCCAGAATCTCTCCGGCGTCGAGGGCGAAGGAGAGGTCTTCCACCGCAGTGCGGCGGCCGTAGCGCTTGGTCAGTTCCCGGACTTCGAGCAGACTCATCTTCGTTTCTCCAGTTGCGGGATCAGCGCGGCCGATCCCAGGCCCACGAGGGCCAGCAGCAGCACGAAGGGGGCGGCGTAGGGGTAGTTTGCTTCCTCGGTGTAGTCGAAGGCGGCCAGGGCCAGGCTTTCGAAGCCGAGCGGGGCCAGCAGGAAGGCGAGCGGCAGCTCCTTCATCGCTCCCAGGAAGACGATCAGGCCCCCAGCCAGGAGGCCGGGGCGGATAAGTGGCCAGCGAATTCGCAGGAACACCTCGAGTCGCCCTGCCCCCAACCCGCGGGCGGCCTCCTCCAGGCGCGGGGGCAACGCCAGCATGCGCGCGCGCAGCGGCCCCAGCGCCTCGGCGAGAAAGTGCACCGCGTACACGAGGATCAGGAGCGGGAGGGTCTGGTAGAGCTGCGGCAGGTAGCTGAGGCTCAAGTAGACGTAGCCCAGCCCGAAGGCCAGCGGCGGACTGGCGTACCCCAGGTAGGCCAGTCGGGTGGCCAGGCCCGCGAGGGCCCCCGGGTGGCGGGTGCTGAGCACCGCGAGGGGCGTGGCGGCAGCCACGCTCAGCAGCGCGGCGGGGAGGGCCACCGAAAGCGACTGTCCAAGCGCCCTCGGCAGGTCGGCGACCACCCAGCCGGCCGCGAGCTTCGCCGCCCAGTAGCCGGCGGGAAGCAGCGGCAGCGCCAGGGCGAAGAGCGGGACCGCCGCGACCGCCAGGAACGCCAGCGGACCGAGCCGGCCCAGCGGGGCCAAGGGGGCGGGCGGCCCCGTGCGCCCGGGGCGGTTCGGGCTCAGCCAGCGCCCCTCCAGCGTCAGCACCAGCAACGCCAAGCCCAGCAACCAAAGGGCCAGTGCCGCCGCACGCTCCTGGTCGTACAGCGCCGCGTACTGCAGGTAGATCGCGTAGGAAAAGGTTTCGTAGCGCATCAGGCTGACGACGCCGAAATCCGCCAGCACGTGCAAAACCACGATCGCCCCGCCGCCGAAGAGGGCCGGCTTGAGCGCAGGCAGGACGATGCGGAAGAAGCGGGCGGCCGGTCCGTGGCCGAGGCTGCCGGCCGCTTCCTCCAGGCGTGGATCCAGCGCGCCGAGCGCCGCCTTGAGGTTGAGGAAGAGGTAGGGGTAGGTGTAGGCCACCAGCGCGATCCAGGCCCCCACGAAGCCCGAGGGGCGCGGCGGGGCCCAGCCAAAGACCTCGGCCAGCACCCCCGCGGGCCCGGTGGCCGCGAGCAGGCCGTAGGCGAGCGCGTACCCCGGCAGGGCGAGGGGCAGCACCAGCAGCACCGCCAGCCAGCCGCGCCCCGGCAGCGCGGTGCGCACCACCAGCCAGGCCAGCGGCAGCGCCAGCAGCACGTCGGCGGCGAGCACCGCCGCGGCGAGGAGCAGCGTCCGCGCGAGCAGCGGGAGGTAGCCGGGCGTCCCCCACGCCTCTCCACCCTCCACGGCGCGGACGAGCAGGTGCAGCAGCGGCAGGAGCACGGCGCCCGCCGCCAGCGCCACGGGCAGCCACAACCAGGGCGAAGCGCGCATGCGTCAGAACCAACCGGCTTCGCGAAGCAGACGGATCGTTCCTTTTAGATCGGAAAGCTGACCCAGGGAGAGATCCGGGGCGAGCCGCAACAGCTCCTCGAGCGAGGGGAGGCCCGCCGGCGGGGCCACGCCGGCGACGAGGGGATATTCGAAGACCTCTCCGGCGAAGTAGCGCTGAGTCTCTTCTTCCAGCAGGAAGGCGAGGAAGCGCAGCGCCCCGGCTTTCCGCTGGGAATGAACCAGCACCGCCGCACCGCTCACGTTGACCAGGTTGCCCACGTCGCCGGGGGCGAAGAAGGTCTGCGCCACTGGAAAATCGGGGCGGGTCGAGCGGATGCGCAGCAGGTAATAGTGATTCGGCAGCGCGAAGTCGATCTCGCCGGCGGCGATTCCCTCGAGCAGGGCCGTGTTCTTTGCATAGGCGCGAGCGCCGTTCGCTTTGAGGTCGCGCAGCCACTGCAGCGTGCGCGCGTCTCCGTGAAGGGTGCGCATCGCGGTAACGAAGGTCTGGAACGAGGCGTTGGTGGGGGCGATGCCGACGCGGCCCTTGAAGCGCGAGGCGGTCAGGTCGAAGACGCTTCCCGGGGGGTCCCCTGTCGCGGTTCGCTCCGGGGCGTAGGCCAGGGTGCGGGCCCGCCCGGTGACGCCGATCCAGCGGCCGTCCGGGTCCCGGAAGCGCGCGGGAACCCGCTCGAGCAAGTCCTGGGGCAGAGGAGCGAAGCGCCCCGCTTCGGCGAGCAGGCTCAGCGCCCCCGCGTCCTGCGCCAGGAAGAGGTCGGCGGGGCTCCGATCCCCCTCCTCGAGCAGCAGCAGCGCGAGCGGCGCGGTCTTGCCGTACTTCACCCGTACCCGCAGGCCGGTGGCCTGTTGGAAGCGTTCGATCGCCGGCTCCACCAGGCTCTTGGAACGGCCGGAGTAGACGACCAGCGGCTGGACCGCCCAGGCCAGCGAGGACGACACGACGAGCAGTATCAGGAAGACGATTATCCGGTTCACTACTGGGCCACCTCCGAGGGCAGTATAGGCGGCCGCGGTGCCATAATCAAGTATTCCGACCAAATTACTGTAGTATTGCTAACGGTAACCGTTCGCAGACTCGAGCCGCCTCCTGGGCCCACTGGGAAAACACGGCCGCTCCGGGCCGGGGGCCGCCTTGCGCCGGTCGCGGAACGCTTGTATACTGCTAAAGTTGCGGGACCCCGGTGTCGGCCCCGGCACCGGGCAGCCTTCCGCCTCCTGAAGGTCCGATCGGGAAGGGCCAAGGAGGCGGTTACAATCGGAGCCCAGTGTGGGCTCCGGGAGGTTCTTGCCAAGACGGGGGCGATCGCCCAGGCGGTGTCGCCCGGAAAGTGAAGGGAGTGAGGTAGGCTTGCCGACAATCAACCAGCTGTTACGCAAAGGCCGCAAGGCGGTCAAGAAGAAGACCAAGGTCCCGGCGCTCAAGGGGAGCCCCTTCCGCCGCGGGGTCTGCACGGTGGTGCGCACCGTGACCCCCAAGAAGCCGAACTCGGCGCTGCGCAAGGTGGCCAAGGTTCGCCTCACCAGCGGTTACGAAGTGACCGCGTACATTCCGGGCGAGGGCCACAACCTGCAGGAACACTCGGTCGTGCTCATCCGCGGAGGCCGTGTGAAGGACCTTCCGGGCGTGCGCTACCACATCGTTCGCGGCGTCTACGATACCCAGGGCGTCCAGGACCGCAAGAAGAGCCGCTCGAAGTACGGGACCAAGCGGCCCAAGAGCTGACGAGGTAAGGTATGGCACGCAGAAGAAGAGCAGAAATCCGCAAGCTGGCCCCCGACCTGGTCTACGGCGACGTCGTCGTCTCGGCCTTCATCAACAAGATCATGCGCGACGGCAAGAAGAACCTGGCCGCCCGCATCTTCTACGACGCCTGCAAGCTCATTCAGGAGCGAACCGGGCAGGAGCCGCTCAAGGTCTTCCGCCAGGCGGTGGACAACGTCAAGCCGCGCATGGAAGTGCGCAGCCGCCGCGTGGGCGGGGCCAACTACCAGGTGCCCGTCGAGGTTTCGCCGCGCCGGCAGCAGTCGTTGGCGCTGCGCTGGCTCGTGAACGCCGCCAACCAGCGCCCCGAGCGCACCGCCGTCGAGCGCATCGCCGGTGAGCTGCTCGACGCGGCCGAGGGCAAGGGCGGCGCCGTCAAAAAGCGCGAAGACGTCGAGCGCATGGCCGAGGCCAACCGCGCCTACGCGCACTACCGGTGGTAGCCATGGCGGTCAAGACGGAGTTCGACCTCAAGAAGACGCGCAACATCGGGATCGCCGCGCACATCGACGCCGGCAAGACCACCATCACCGAGCGCATCCTCTACTACACCGGCCGCATCCACAAGATCGGCGAGGTGCACGAGGGTGCGGCCACGATGGACTGGATGGAGCAGGAGCGCGAGCGCGGCATTACCATCACCTCGGCGGTGACCACGGCCTTCTGGCACGACCACCGCATCAACATCATCGACACCCCCGGTCACGTCGACTTCACCATCGAGGTCGAGCGTTCGATGCGCGTCCTCGACGGCGCCGTGGCGGTCTTCGACGCCAGCCAGGGCGTGGAACCGCAGTCGGAGACCGTCTGGCGGCAGGCCGAGAAGTACCGGGTGCCGCGCATCGCCTTTGCCAACAAGATGGACAAGACCGGTGCCGACATCCTGCTCGTGCTAAGCAGCATGAAGCAGCGCCTGGGCGCCCGGCCGGTGCTGATGCAGTGGCCGATGGGGCAGGAGGACGAGTTCAGGGGGATCATCGACCTGATCTCCATGAAGGCCTACACCTACGGCAACGACCTGGGCACCGACATCCAGGA